>NZ_JBXAOE010000003.1:0-375255 GCF_058802485.1 Cupriavidus sp. GW822-FHT02D05
CCCCCCCCCCCCCCCCCCCCCCCCCCCCCCCCCCCCCCCCCCCCCCCCCCCCCCCCCCCCCGCCGCCTTCGTGCGCAGGCGCCGCATCGCAATCCCCGCGACGACCAGCGCATGGGCGGCCCTGGACGCGGGCGGAAAGGGCGCGGGGTCAAGCTGGGCCAGCGTAAGCTCGGCCTCGTCGAGGCGTCCTATCAGGAGGAGACGCCGGGCTTCGAGAAACCGCGCGTGCGCGGCGTTCACCTGATCGCCGTGCGCCTCCAGGGTTGCGCGCGCCGCGTCGAGCGCCTTCGCCGGCCAGCTCAGGTCGCGCGAGGCCAGTGCGATCTCGGCCTCGGCGACGACGCACCGCGCGCGGGCCACGGCCTCTTTCGGGCCGAAGGCGCGCGCCGCGCTTCGCACCAGCGCCTTCGCGCGCACGAGATCGCCAAGCTGCGCCATCGCGATGCCGCGCAGCGCAAGCGCAGGCGCGTCGCTGCGCAGGGCGACCCGGTTCAGCGCGCCGAGCGGGTCACCCGCCGCGAGCGCGCGCGCCGCGGCCGTGATCAGCGAATCCATCTGAATCCCAATCGCGCCACACTTGTCACTCCCATCGTTCGGATGCCCGGCACTAATCTATCACGACCACCAACCCGCACATCGTACCTAGTACCTGGTACCTGGTACTGAGCGAACGACGATGGACACCCAACGGAGGAAAGCATGAAGACGCAACACATGACCGCGACACGCGAAGAGTGGCTGGCAGCGCGGCTCGCGCTGCTCGAGGCGGAAAAGGACCTGACGCGGCGCAGCGACGAGCTGGCGCGGCGACGCCAGGCGCTGCCGTGGGTCCGGGTCGACAAGGCGTACCGGTTCGAGACCGACGAAGGCAGCGCCTCGCTGGCCGACCTCTTCCGGGGGCGCTCGCAGCTCCTTGTCTACCACTTCATGTTCGGGCCCGACTACACCGCGGGGTGCCCGTCCTGCTCGTCGATCGCGGACGGGTTCGACGGCGTCGTGGTTCACCTGGCGAACCACGACGTCACGCTTGCGGCAGTGTCGCGCGCACCGCTCGCGAAACTGCAGGCGTACAAGCAGCGAATGGGCTGGACGTTTCCCTGGGCGTCCTCGCTCGGCAGCGACTTCAACTTCGATGCCAACGTCTCCTTTACCGAGGCGCAGCAGCGCGACGGGTTCGTCGAATACAACTACAAGCGCGGCGGCCACGCGATGGACGCCACACCGGCCCCGGAGCCCGTCGCCCGGTTCGCAGCCACATGCGGCACCGACGCAGCCACGTACTCGCGCGATCGGCCGGGCCTGAGCGCATTCGTGCTCGAGGATGGCGTGGTCTATCACACCTACTCCACCTATGCGCGCGGGGTGGACGGCCTCTGGGGCATGTACCAATGGCTCGACCGCGCCCCCAAAGGACGCAACGAGACGGGCATCTGGTGGCGCCGTCACGACGAGTACGGCGAGCGCTGAGCCAGGCCATGGGCAACGCAGACGCAACCGAGGGACGGGAGGCGCCTCGAAGCATGGTCTGCGCGCGAGCCTTCCTGGGCGTCTCGGCGCTGCTCTTCTTCGCCTGCACGGCGGTGACGATCGCCTGGTCCGCGTCCATGTCGGCAATGGGCGCGATGCCGATGCCCGGCGGCTGGACAATGTCGATGGCGTGGATGCGGATGTGCGGGCAGACATGGCCCGGCGTTGCGGCGTCGTTCCTCGGCATGTGGGTCGTGATGATGGCAGCGATGATGCTGCCGTCGCTGGTGCCCATGCTGTGGCGCTACCGCCAGGCCGTCGGCACGACAGGCGGGACGCGCCTGGGCCGGCTGAGCGCGCTGGTGGGCGTGGGGTACTTTTTCGTGTGGGCCGCGATCGGCATGGCCACCTTTGCGCTGGGCGCCGCGCTGGCGGCGCTCGAGATGCGGCTGCCGGCGCTGGCGCGCGCGGTTCCGGTCGCGGCGGGCGTGGTCGTCCTGAGCGCCGGCGCACTCCAGTTCACCGCCTGGAAGGCACACCACCTTACCTGCTGCCGGGAGGCGCCCGGGCACGGCCGCGGGCTGCGGGGGGATGCCGGCACGGCGTGGCGAGTCGGCCTGCAACTCGGCTTGCACTGCAGCTGCAGCTGTGCCAGCCTGACAGCGACCCTCCTCGTCGTTGGCATCATGGACCTGCGCGCGATGGCTGCCGTGACGGCTGCCATCACCGTCGAGCGTCTCGCACCGGCCGGCGGGCGCGCCGCGCGCGCCATCGGCGCTGTCATCATTGCAACTGGGTTGATCCTGATCGCGCTGGCGTGAGCGCCTTGTTCCAGCGCACGCCGATGCCGTGCCTCAGCGCGCAGCCGCTGCGTTGCCAGCGAAGACGCCGGTGGACGGCACCAGAAGCCGCGCGCAAAGCAGGCTGCCGATTCCCATCAGCGCGATGACCCATCCCATCGGCCACGGCGTGCCGTCGGCAAACAGGCCGACCAGCGCCGACCCCAGGATGCCGGTGCCATACTGGATCGCGCCGATCAGCGCGGACACCGCGCCAGCGCCTTGCGGGAAGCTGCCGAGCGCGCCGGCGATCGAATTGGCGACAATCAACCCGGTCGCTGAAACGAACAGGAAGAGGGGCACAACCAGGCCCATCAGCCCGCCCCACCCCGTCCATGCGTCGACCGCCAGCAGCATGCCCGCGAGCGCCGCGCCAAGGGTGCCGGCCCGCATCAGGCGATCGCTGCCGAGCCGCGCCACCAGCCTGGCGTTGACCTGGTTTGTGAGCATGATGCCGATGATGCCCGCGCCGAACAGCAGGCCATAGTGCCGCGGCGAGACCTGGTGATAGCTGATGTAGGCAAACGGCGTGCCGGCGATGTACGCATAAAGGCCGCCATAGAAAAAACCGCCCGCGCCTGCGTAGCCAAGCACCCGGCGATGACGCAGCAGTGCGGCGTAGTCGGCCAGCGCGCAGCGCAGCGGTGTGCGATTGCGGCGCTCCGGCGGCAGGGTTTCCGGGAGAGCGCCGAGCATGGCGAGCGTCGCCAGGCCGACCCCCACCAGCGTCCAGAAAATCGCCCGCCACGACGCGACGTGCAGGATCTGCCCGCCCACGCTTGGCCCCAGCAGCGGCGCGATGGCCATCACCGTCATCAGCGTGGACATCATCTGGGCCGCGCGGTGGCCGCTATAGAGATCGCGCACCATCGCGCGGGCGATCACGACACTGGCGCAGGCACCCACGGCCTGCAGCGCGCGCCAGCCGACCAGCATGCTCGCATTGGTCGACAGCGCGCAGCCCGCGGAACCGAGGATGAACAACACTAGCCCGATGCAGATCGGCAGGCGGCGACCGTACCGATCGCCGACAGGACCCCACAACAGCTGGCCCAGGCTGAAGCCGACCAGATAGCCCGAGATCGTCAGCTCGACCATACCCGCATCCGCATGCAGCGCCACGGCCATGGCAGGCAGCGCTGGCAGGTACAGGTCCGTCGAAATCGATGCAAAGGCCATCAACGTGCTCAGGATGGCAAGGATCCGCAAGCTGTGCGCGTTCGCGGCGTGACGTGGGGCAGTGCTGGTTCCGGGCGACATTGCGTGAATTAGCGGTCGACGCGCTGCTGCAGGTGAGCCGGGTAGCGATCCCCCACGACCGTGATCTGCCGCAGCGCGGCTTCGATGGCGGACAGGTCGTCAGCCGACAGTTCGACCGTGGCCGCACCGGTGTTCTCTTCCAGCCGATGCAGCTTGGTGGTGCCTGGAATCGGCACGATCCGATCCACGGCTTCTGCGCAATCAGCCAGGCTACGTTTTTGCATCATCCATCTCCTGAAGCAACTGAAGCAGCCGAAGCAACGCCGGCCTCAAGCGGCTCGACGACCTTCGACCGGATATCCGGGATCCGTGTAGCCCGGCGTCGACGCGTGGCCGGGAGCCACCAGGCTATCGACGAATCGTTCGTCGTCCGGGCCGAGCTGCAGCTTCAGCGCTTCGACGTAGCTATCCCAATGCGCCTGCGTCCGAGGCCCGGCGATGGTGGCACTGACGAGCCGGTTCTTGAGTACCCAGGCCAAGGCGAAGGCGATCGAGGTCGTGCCGCGCGCGGCGGCGTGGGCAGCGAGCTGTTGCGCGATCGCCAGGGACTCCGGCCGCCATTCCGTCTGCTGGATACGCCTGTCGCCGCGGCCTGCGCGCGAGTCGGCCGGCGGCGCGGCATCCACTGCATACTTCCCGGTCAGCACGCCCCGGGCCAGCGGGCTATACGACACAACGCCGACACCGTAGTGCGCTGCCGCGGGCAATTGCTCGACTTCCGCAGTGCGGTCAACCAGGTTGTAGAGCGGCTCACTGGCGACCGGCCGGTCGATGCCAAGCTGGTCGGCCAGGCGCACGATCTCGGCGATGCGCCACCCGCGGAAATTCGATATGCCGAAGTATCGGATCTTGCCCTGGCGGATCAGATCGCCAATGGCACGCACGCCTTCTTCCAGCGGCGCATCGACCAGGGCGCGGTGGAAGTACAGGATGTCGATGTAGTCGGTGCCAAGACGCTTGAGACTGGCTTCCACCGACTGGACAATCCACTTGCGCGATTGCCCCTGTTCGTTCGGGCCTTGCGATGTCGGATACCCGAACTTTGTCGCCACCACCCAGTTGTCGCGCTGCTCGGCGATGGCGCGCCCGACGATCTCTTCCGAACGGCCGCCGTGGTAGGCGTCGGCGGTATCGATGAAATTGATGCCCTGGTCGAACGCCTTGTCGATGATGCGCTTCGAGGTGGCCTCATCGGTCTCCCCGCCGAACATCATGGCGCCCAGGCACAGGGGCGAAACCTTCAAGGCACTGCGGCCCAGATATCGATAATCCATCATATTTCTCCACGCAGGCCGTGCCTGCGGTTTGTCAGGGCACGGACGCTTATCGGGCCGTGTAGCCGCCATCGACGGCGAGCGCGTGTCCGATGACGAAGCTGGCCGCGTGGCCTTGCGCGTTAAGCCAGCTGAGATGATAGGGACGTACCGTCTATCGAAAAAGCCCGGAGAACCGCAAGCCTTTATGAACTGGCCTCATGAATGCCCGCGCCGCTACCGAACGGGAGGTGCGTGAGGTATGTGAGCCAGGTTACGTCAGCTACGCACGGTAGCGAAGCGCATCGATGACAAGCGCCATCGCTCGTGAAGACTGGCGCCGGCTGGCGTAATAAGCGTGCAAGCCAGCAAACGTGGGACACCAGTCTTCAAGCACACAGACGAGGCGGCCCGCTGCCACGTGCGCCTGGGCCAGATCCGCGGGTACGTACGCAAGGCCGTACCCGGATAGCGCCGCATCCAGCATCTGATAGGTACCGTTGAAGGCAAGCTGGCCCTCTACCCGCACTTGCACTTCACGCTTGCCTTTCTTCAGCTCCCATGCGTAGAAGCCGCCAAGCGTCGGCAAACGCAGGTTGATGCAGTTGTGCGTGGTCAGGTCCTGAGGCGTTTTCGGCAGCGGCCTCTGTTCCAGATAGGCGGGCGAGCCAACGATGGCCATGCGCATGTCGGGTGCGATGCGCACCGCGATCATGTCCTTTGCCACCTGATCGCCGTTGCGCACACCGATGTCATAGCGATCCGCGACGATATCGGAGAGTCCGTAATCCGTGATGATTTCCACCTTGATCTCCGGATACGCCCGAAGCACCTTGGACAACCTCGGCCACAGGACGGTCTTGGTGGCGTAGTCGGTGGCCGTGATGCGAATGGTGCCCGTGGGCTTATCGCCAAGCTCGGTCACCGCGGTCAGCTCGGCTTCGATCTCCTCGAAGCGGGGGGCCACCGTCTGGAGAAGGCGCTCTCCGGCCTCGGTCGGGGAAACGCTGCGCGTGGTGCGCGTCAACAGGCGCAGGCCAAGCCGCGTTTCAAGCGCGCGGACCGTGTGGCTCAATGCGGATTGCGACACCCCCAACTGCGCCGCCGCGCGGGTGAAGCTGCGCTCGCGCGCAACGGCAATGAAGGCAAGCAGGTCATTAAAGTTCTCGCGCGGCATTGATGAACCCATCTCATAGGTGTTTGCGGATTCTAGCGTCTGGTCACACGCGAGCGCGATGATTGGATTTACGGGGTGCAGGTTGGCTTACGTTGCAGGCGAAGGAGCGGTACACACAGGGCCCACTCCACGGCGCTTTGTGGAGGCGCCCCGGATAGCGGTCACGGACAGCGGACACGGATCCGCGACAGCGCCTATTTCGGCGGACGCTGCGATGTGCGCATCAGCCGGTTGAGGAACCAGCGGCCGGCGGGGCCGGGCGGCGTGTCCTTGCGGTAGACCGCGAACATGGCGATCGGCGGCGTACGCGGCTGAAAGCTCTCCAGCCGCAGGGTGACCAGCTCGCCCGCATCGAGATCCCCCTGCACCATGGCCGCTGGCATGTGCCCCCAGCCGAAGCCGGCGCGCAGGAAGGCATGCTTGGCGCCCAGGTCGGCCAGGCGCCAGGTCAGCGGCGAGAACACGCCGAAGGTTTTCCCTTCGGTCAGCATGGTCCGGTCGGTCAGGACCAATTGCACGTGCTCCTCGAGCTCACGTACCCGGATCACGCCCCTGCGCGATGCCAGCGGATGCGAGGGTGCGGCCACGGTCACCATCGGCACGTCGAGCAGCTTTTCCGCGTCCAGCGTCTCGGGAACGGCCGGCATCGATCCGCTGATGCCGAGCCGGCAAACGCGCTCCATCACCGGGCGCATGACCGCGCCCAGTGCCTCGACATACAGGCGCAGCGGCGTATGCGGAAACGCGTCGCGGAACTCGCCGACCGCCCCCGTCAGCGGGGCCATCGGGTACATGACATCCACCACCACCGACAGCTCGGGTTCGAGCCCTTCGGCAATGGCGCGCGCCTTTGACTTGAAGCCGTCCATGCCGCCCACCACCACACGCGCCTGCGCCAGCAGCGCGGTTCCCTGCTCTGTCAGGCGCGGGAAGCGGCCGCTGCGATCGAACAACTGCACATCGATCTGCCCCTCCAGGTTGGCCAGCGTGTGGCTGACCACCGACTGCGCGCGCCGCAGCTTGCGCCCCGCCGCGGAGAAGCTGCCCTCGTCGGCGGCAGCGATAAAGGTGCGGAGCTGGTCCAGGGATACGCCGTCGAGCATGTATCAACTCCTTAGATGGATCTCATCGAGAAATATAGGCTACCAAGAGAGATGTCAAGCACCTAACCTTCGGTCATGCGATCACCGAAGGAGACTTTCATGGAAAACGCAGCGCAGGCCCGGCACGCCGGGGAGCCGGCCCGGATCCATCACCACACTGCACGGCCGGATGCGGCAAGCAACCGTGGCATCGTGCTTCGCACTGGCGGCCGCCGCCATGGCGCCGTCTCGCGGATCGTCAGTCCCGGCGACGTCGGCGAGCTGATCAAACCCTTTGTGTTCCTCGACTACTTCGACTTCGCCCCCTCCGGCGACGCGCTGTTCCCCATGCACCCGCACTCGGGCATCGCCACCCTCACCGTGCTGCTCGAGGGCGAACTGCAGTATGAGGACACCACCGGCGCGGCCGGCGTGTTGATGGCGGGCGGCCTGGAATGGATGCGGGCGGGCAACGGCATCTGGCACTCGGCCAGCCCCGCGAAGGGCGACCGCGTCCAGGGCTACCAGCTATGGCTTGCCCTGCCGCGCAGCCTGGAGAACGGCACCCCGCACAGCCAATACCTGCCCGCGTCCTCCGTGCCGCGCACCGGACCGGCGCGCGTGATACTCGGCTCGCTGGCTGGCAGGGACAGCCCGGTAGCCGCACCGTCCGGGGCGGCACTGCTGCACGTGCGCCTTGCCGCGGGCGAGCGCTGGCACTACCAGGCGCCCGCAGGCCACACCGTGGCTTGGGCACACGTCAACCGCGGCACGCTAGCGACTGGCGGCGGGCGGCTGAAGGACGAACTCGCGGTCTTCACGCAGTCCGAGGACGCTCTCGATTTCACTGCCGAAACCGATGCGGATTTCATCGTCGCATCGGCAGTTCCCCATCCGCACGACCTGGCACTTGGCTACTACTCCGTCCATACGTCGAACGACGCGCTGCGCAAGGGCGAAGCCGGAATCGCCAGGATCGGCATGCAGCTACGTGCCGATGGCCGCCTGCGGTAGCCCGCGGCACGCGCGCCGCATCAGCGCATTGAATGTCACGTACCCAAAATCCGGGAACCCGCAGCGGCAGGCTGGCGGCGCGTTGCGCCACTGCTGTGCCCCACACGCATGGAGAACATCATGAACATCGCAGCTGAGCTATTGCAGCAACACCTCCGGTGGCTGGTTGATGACAACCAGCAATGGCAGGAACTGATTGCCGAGGACATCGTGTGGGAGTTGCCCTACGCGCCCGGCATCGGGCATCCGGCGCGATTGAGCGGCCGGGACGCGGTGATCCGCCATGTCTCCTGGTTCATCGGCGCGGTTTCTGAATTCCGCTTCTTCGATGCGCAGATCCTGCCCGCGGCGGATCCCCAGCAAGCCGTTGCGCGGGTGCATGCCGAAGGGCTGATCAAGTCGACCGGGCGCGTCTACCGGCAGGAGTACGTCGTTTTCCTGACCGCCCGCGATGGCAGGATCGCGCACCTGCGCGAGTACTTCGACCCCGTGCAGGCCGCACTGGCGCTGGAAACCCCGATTGTGGGCATTGCCTCAAGGAGCCTTTGATGAAAGCCATCCGTGTAGCCGCTTACGGCGGCCCCGATTCATTAGCACTGCAGGAACTCGCTGATCCCCGCCCTGGCGACGACGAGGTGCTGATCGATGTTGCCGCCACCTCGGTCAACCCGATCGACTGGAAGATCGTCAGTGGCGCCATGCAGGCGTTCATTCCGCTACCGTTGCCCATCACGCCTGGGGTGGATGCTGCCGGGACTGTCATCGCGGTTGGGCGCAATGTCACCACGCTGGCGCCGGGAGACGAAGTGCTGGGATTCATCGGCATCGTCGGTGGCTATGCAACCCGCGCCGTGGTGGATGCCGGGCGCCTTGCCCGCAAGCCGAAGCATCTCGGGTTCCTGGAGGCTGCCAGTATTCCCGCGGCTGGCTTGACTGCCTGGCAGGCGCTGCACGAGCACGGCAAGCTGCAGGCAGGACAGAAAGTCCTGATCCATGCCGCTGCCGGCGGCGTCGGCAGCGTGGCCGTGCAACTGGCAAACCTGGCCGGCGCACAGGTGATCGGCACGGCTTCGGCCGCCAACCGGGGCTACCTGCGAGACCTGGGGGCGACGGAGGTGATCGACTACACCGCGGAAGACTTTGCCACCAAGGTTGCGGGTGTCGATCTTGTCCTCGACCTGGTCGGCGGCGACACGCAACGGCGTTCCTGGCCGGTACTCAAGCGCGGCGGCGTGCTGGTCTCCACCGTCAGCCCACCGGATGCCAGGCGCGCCCAGGAAGCCGGCGCAGCGGGAAAGCACTTTGCGACGCGCTCCGATGGCGCCCAGCTCCACACGCTGGCCTCGCTGTACGCGTCCGGAAAGCTGCGCGCTGAAATCGACGCCACGTATCCACTCGCTGCTGCCCGCGAGGCGATGGCAAGGAGCATGGCTGGGCATGTGCGCGGCAAGGTGGTCATCCAGACGGCTTAGGGAGCCGCATTGCCTCGGCGAATATAATGCCAGGTTTGCTCCGTTGCCTCGCATCCGTCCATGAAGAAAGCCGCATTGTTGACCCTGGCGCTAGCCTTGCACGCAACCGCGCAGGCCGCTGGCGACGCGCAGGCGGGCAAGGCGGTATTCACCTCGAAGTGTGCCTCCTGCCACAGCGTCGGGCCCTCGGCGCGCGCCGCGTTTGGCCCCCAGCTCAATGGGATCTTCGGCAGGGTCGCCGGCGCCACGACCGACTACAAGTACTCCCCCGAGATGAAGAAATCGGGCGTGGTGTGGTCCGAGAAAACCTTGAGCGCGTTTATCCAGTCGCCCAGCAAGGTCGTGCCCGGCACCAGGATGCGCTTCTGGGGGATCAGCAATGAGCGGCAGATCGCGGACCTGCTGGCCTACCTGTACACATACCAGCAGCAAGGCCGGTAGCAAGCGCTACAGAAAGTTTCAAACGCTCCGTAACCGATAGAATAGGTGCCAGCGCCACAAGGCATGGCGCCCCCAACAGATCTGATCCGGAGTTGGCATGGAACCCCTTTCATTCGAGTTTGTTACCGTCGAGGAAGCGAGGCTGATCCTGGATGGCGCCGTGCCCACGCATGGCAAGCCCGACTGGACTGGCCAGCGGCAACCTGAATCCGCAGAAGCGAAGGCCCTCACGGCCAACGCGCTCAAATGGCTGGCCGTGCTGCCACCGCAGGCGCGGCCCCT
This sequence comes from Cupriavidus sp. GW822-FHT02D05, assembly GCF_058802485.1. NCBI lineage: Bacteria > Pseudomonadati > Pseudomonadota > Betaproteobacteria > Burkholderiales > Burkholderiaceae > Cupriavidus > Cupriavidus sp. GW822-FHT02D05. The sequence continues at coordinate 10,288 of NZ_JBXAOE010000003.1, forward strand.
GGAGTTGTGCCGCAGCTATCCGCGCATCGGCAACCAGCTGGCAGCGCTGTGGGCCGACCCAGCCGCGCTAACGGCCTACCTGGCCGACCTGCTGATCGACAAGCGCGGCGGCCGCCAGGGGTTCCCCGACGGCATCGCGCTTGAATTATCGCGACTGCAGGAGCACCTTCTGCGCACGATGGAGCCGTAACGGCATAGCGCCATTACCGCTTTGCTGCTTTGCTGCTTTGCTGCTTTGCTGCTTTGCTGCTTTGCGGCGTGCCGGCAAGGATTCTGCGTTGCGCTTAGTGCGCTCTTCCCGGCGTGCAGTCTTCCACCATGCCAGAGACGCGGCTGGCGCTCAGCAGGGGGTGCCATTCCCCGGAGCTGCGGATCTCGACGTCGGTGCCTTCGACGCCCTCGGTAGCGCGGCGCAGGCTGACCAGGTGGATGAACTTGTATTCATCCGCGTCCGCACGCCCGACCCGGATATCAACCTTGCCGGGTTCCGGGTACGCGATCACGGTGGCGTCGTCACCCAGCCGCTGCTTCAGGCACAGCACCAGGTCGCCTACACTGGCCTTGGAGTGCACGCGCTTCGGGTCCATCGCCTGGATGGAATTCGCGGTCACGCCGCCCGAACAGGCTGACAGCAATTGCGCTGCCATCGCGACAACCAGCAATACACGTACCCGTACCCGTACCCGACCTTTTGACATTCCCGCTCCTTGGCTAGATGAGTCGGATGATGTTACATCAAGTGAATTCGGATGCTGATGCGCACGCCGCGCGCGAAACACGATGCAGTGGAGACCAAAAAGCAAAAAGCCTGCACGGATGCAGGCCTTTTGCTTTCAATCTTGGTGCCCAGGAGAGGACTCGAACCTCCACAGTGTTGCCACCGCTAGGACCTGAACCTAGTGCGTCTACCAATTTCGCCACCTGGGCTAGGTGAGGTTGCGAATTCTACCCAACGTAACGAAATTTGCAAGTGCTGGCCCCACTGAATCAGAAGAAAAGTACAACTTTCCCAGGGCGCCGCCCGCTGCCGGCCCTGCTGGTGTCCGCTCAGTCCAGGGAAATGGAAAGGCAGCCGGAAAGATTTCCATTGATCACATGGCGCGCAGTGCACGGCCCACGCCGGTTGGCCGCCCTCCCTGCCCCGCGTATTTTTTTCTAGCATTCCTCCCATGCCCTGTCGATTTCGGCGGCTCCCGTTCGTCGTCCCAATGACGGCGCGCGCAAGGCTCGCCGCTTCGCAGGCAATCCCAAAGGAGATCGGACATGCATTACATCGATGGATTTGTTGTCGCCGTGCCCACGGCCAAGCGCGACATCTACCGCGCGCACGCCGAGGCCGCCGCCGTGGTGTTCAAGGATCATGGCGCGCTGGGGCTGGTCGAGTGCTGGGGCGACGATGTGCCCGAGGGCAAGCTCACCTCGTTCCCGATGGCCGTCAAGCTGGAGAAGGACGAGACCGTGGTCTTCTCCTGGATCACCTGGCCATCGCGCAAGGCCCGGGACGAAGGCATGAAGGCCTCGATGGAAGACCCCAGGCTGCGCAGCCAGGGGCCGATGCCGTTCGACGGCAAGCGGATGATCTTTGGCGGTTTCGAGATGATCGTCAACGCTTAGCAGCTTGACGACGGTGCGTGATGGACCTTGCCCGGGGTTCCCGGGCTGGGTTCGTTTTGGCCGCAGGGGCATTGTCGCGCGGTGGCGGGCGCCACCGGGGAGGTTGAATCGGCTTATATCGCCGGAACAATTTTTCTAATTCCCTTTCCCCCGTGCACCAGCGAAAGTGCTGTCTGTAGGAATCCCGCTCGCCAATGCGCGATGCCAACAGACCAAGAGGGATCGAACGTGAAGATGAAACTGACCTCCGCCTGCGTTTGCGCCGCCGCCCTGTCCATGGCCGGCGCCGCCCATTCACAGCCAGCTGCCGCGCCCGCCAGTGGCGCCCCCGTTCCGGTGACCGCCGACAACTTTGTCCGAGCGCAGAGCGACATGTACTTCGCCGGGCTGGCCAAGCAAGGCGGCGTGGGCAAGCTGCTGCATCGGCGCGAGCCCGCATCGATCGATCACCAGAGCGTCATCCGCCTGAATCGCGACACGCTCTATACCTCCGGCATCTTCGATCTCGAAGCCGGCCCGGTGACGATCACCATGCCCGACCCGGGCAAGCGCTTCATGGCGCTGCAGGTCATCAACGAAGACCACTACGTGCCAGACGTGTTCTATGGCGCGGGCGCCCATACGCTCACCCGGGAGAACGTCGGCACCCGTTACGTAGCCGTCGCGGTGCGCACCCTGGTCAACCCGAACAGCCCGGACGACATCAAGCAGGTCCACGCCTTGCAGGACGCCATCAAGGTCAGCCGGAAGGCGCCAGGAAAGTTTGAAATCCCCAACTGGGACCCGGTCAGCCAGAAGAAGATCCGCGATGCCCTGCTGGTGCTGTCCTCGACGCTGCCCGACTTCAAGCAGGCATTCGGCACCAAGGAGGAGGTCGAGCCCGTGCGTCACCTGATCGGCTCCGCATCAGCCTGGGGCGGCAACCCGGACGAGGACGCCACCTACCTCAACATCACGCCGGCGAAGAACGACGGCAAGACCGTTTATCGGCTCAACGTCAAGGATGTGCCCGTGGATGCCTTTTGGTCCGTGAGCGTCTACAACGCCGAGGGCTATTTCCAGAAGAACCCGGCCAACGCGTACACACTCAACAATCTCACGGCAAAGAAGGCCGGCGACGGATCGATCACGATGCAGTTCGGTGGCTGTGAAGCGCAGGCAGCCAACTGCCTGCCAATCGTCCCGGGCTGGAACTACACCGTGCGGCTGTACCGCCCGCGCGCGGAGATACTGAGCGGCGCGTGGACATTCCCGCAGCCTCAGCCGGTCAATTGAGCGACCTTCCCACAAACGATCCGGCGGCTAGCATGATCCCGCGTCCTCCTTGGGCCCGCGTGGGAGGGACCTGACGACGGAGGCCGACTATGCCCAGGCACAACCCAGCGCTGCACCGTACCCAGAAGGCCCCCATGACGCCGGGGCAGCGGCGGCTTCTCATCGTTAGCGCGATACTGCTGCTGGCAGCGCTGGGCTGGGCGCTGACGATCGTGCTCAAACCCGCCATCCAGCGCACGATCGTCATCACCACCGGGGCCGACAAAGGCATCTATCGCGGCTTTGCCGAGCGCTACGCCCCCATCCTGAAGCGCGACGGCATCAAGCTGGATATCCGCGGCTCTTCCGGGTCGATCGAGAATTATGAGCGACTGAAGAACCCGGACAGCGAATACGAAGCAGGCTTCATCCAATCGGGCACCGCCACGCCGCAGGAAACAGATGGCCTGCAAACCATCGCCGCGGTCTCCTATGAACCGATCTGGGTGTTTTACCGGGGCGAGGCCACCGTGGACCGGCTCGCACAGCTACGCGGCAAGCGGGTTGCCATCGGCGTTCCCGGCAGTGGCTTGCTCAACGTCGCCCGGGTATTGCTCGCGTACAGCGGCATCACGGCCAGCAATACCGAGCTGCTGGAAATGAATGCCATGAAGGCCTATCAAGGCCTCGAAGAGGGCCGGCTGGATGCGGCCTTCTTTATCGGCCGGCCCGATGCCGAGATGCAGCAAACGTTGCTGAACAGCAATCTGAAGCTGATGAGTTTTGCCCAGGCCGATGCCCTCGTGCAGAAATTCCCGTCTCTGTCCAAGATTGTCTTTCCGCGCGCCTCCACCAGCATCGTCAACGATCTTCCGCAGGCCGATGTCACGCTGCTTGCTGCCACGGCCCTGCTCGTATCCAAGGACACCCTGCACCCCGCCCTGGTCTACCTGCTGCTGGAGGCCGCCAGATCCGTCCACGGCGGCGATGATTACTTCACGCCGCTCGGCACGTTTCCCAACCTGAATACCAGTGAGTTTCCCGTTTCCGACGAAAGCACGCGCTACTTCAAATCGGGCCGTCCCTTCCTGCAGCGCTACCTTCCGTTCTGGCTTGCCAGCTTCATCGAACGACGCTTGCTGATCCTGCTCCCCTTCATGGCCTTGCTGCTCGGCTTGCTGCAGGCATTGCCACGCATGGCGCAAGCGCGGATAAAAAACCGGCTCGTGGTCTGGTACCGGGAAATCAAGGCGCTGGAGGATGAAATCTGGACGAACACGCAGCCGACCCCCAGCCAGATTGCGCAATGGCGCGATGAAATCGAGAACATCGATGCGCATGCTAGCCGGATACGGATTCCGGAGCGCTATTTTGAGGATGTCTACGCGCTCAAGCAGGCGATCGGCGTCGTACGGGACCGGATTGCCCAGGCGGCGGAGAAGGTGAAAGCGTAGCTGCGCAGACGCCCGCGCGTCTTTTGGCGCTGCCTCGGACAGCGTTGTCTTGCCGATGGCCTCGACAATGCTAGAATAATCAATCCATCTGGCTGGATTGATCATGTCCGAAGCAAGCAAGCGCGCCAAGAACCCCGAACTAATCCGAGCCCAGTGCCTGTCCGTGATGCGGGACCTGCTGGTCTCCCAAGGCCCTGAATCGGTGACGCTCGACCTGGTGGCACAACGCGCCGGCGTGACCAAAGGCGGGCTGCAATATCACTACCGCAGCAAGAATGCCCTGCTCGAAGCGCTGAGAGACCAGCTCTTCGAGGAATTCGACAAGACCTATCAACGCGCGCTGTCTGCCGAGCCAGATCGTCCAGGCAGGCATGCCCGCGCCTACATCAAGACGTGTTTCGACGATACGGCTTCCAACAACGCGATCGGCACGCAGCGCGCCATCGCCATGCTGGCCTTGACGCTCCCCTCGTGCCGCCAGACATGGAGCGAGCGCATGACGGACGCCGTCGCGCATGACCTCGCCGGCACCGCCGCCGAAGACCAGCTCCTCATCTGCAGGCTGGCGGCCGATGGCATGTGGTTTGCGGGGATGTTCGAAGTCTATGACGTCGATGCGCCACGCAAGGCGCGCCTGCTTGCCCTGTTGCTGGACATGTGCGACAGGGCCACCTCCTGACCAGGCTGACCAGGCTGATAGACAAGACTGACAAGACAGACCAAATTGACCTGGAGCGTTTTCCACGCTGCCACGCTGCCACGCTCCCACCGCGAATTCCATGCCCGCCCCCACTCCCCACACCATCAGCAACACCACACTCTCGCGCACTGACATCGTTGAAATTCTTGCGCAACGTCCGGCCCAGCTACGATTCGAGCAATGCGGCTTTGACGATCAAGACCTGAACGGGCTGGATTTTTCGTCCGTGGAATTCCTGATGTGCACCTTTGCCGGCGCGCAACTGAAAAGGGCGAAGCTCGTCGAATCGAAGTGGATGCGCTGCAAGGCCGCCGGCGCCGACTTCACGCTGGCGGACGCGGTAGAAGCACGATTCTGCAGCAGCGACCTGAACAACACGCAATGGGACCGCGCGCGGCTGTCCAGCGCCATCTTCACGCAAACCAAGCTGACCGGCGCCCGGTTCCGCGAGGCCGCCACCCTGGGCCTGGTGTTCCACAACACCCTGCTCGTCGGCAGCGACCTGCGCGGCTTGTCATTCCGCAAGCAACACCTGGAGCAGCTCGACTTGTCCGATGCCGACCTCGCCGGCTGCGACTTCCGGGATGCCCTGTTCGATGGCGGCACCCTGCGCGGCGCCAACCTGAAGCAAGCCCGCTTCGATGGCGCGGACCTCCGCCTGGCCGAACTTGGCGGACTGAACCTGATGGCTGCCGCGGCTTCGTTCAAGGGCGCCATCATCTCGGTGGAACAAGCCGCGGAGATTGTCGGGCAAGCCGGTATCCGCGTCGGCTGAATGGCCGCGCAAGGCCATGCGAAGCGCATCCGAGACGCAAAGCACGACGCGACCCAGGCCTTGGACGGCCTCAGCCTCGGCGTACCGCGGTCACCTTGCCACCCTTGACATCCAGCGTGCGGCGCTGCGGGTTGTAGTCCATGGTGCCGGGCATCTGCTGGCCTTCCCGGTCACCAAATCGCCATGCGCAGCCGTTGAGCAAGGCGACGGCATTGGCCTCGCTCTTGCCGATCAGGGCTTCGTCGCCAAGCTTGTCCGCCTGGCAACCCTCCGGCGTGCCGCGGCCGCCCTGCGGGCCCGGGTCGGGTACCGCACTGACGGGGGGCTGGGCGGCGCATCCCGCCATGAGCGTTGCGCACACGATGGCGCCCGCCGCGACATGCCGGGCCCATGTGCTTTGCTGTTTTGGCATTCAATTACCTGATGGTGAGGTGGAAAAAGCCAAGTTTAGAGCAGAAAGGCGCCGTCAGAGCGCCTTGGTGCGCATGCATTAACACGGCCTCACACTGCCTCAACACTGTCATGACCTGGCCTTGGCTTAGCCTTAGCGCGTCCTCTTCGCAGCGTCTTGCGCCTCCGCCCACAAGCGCTCCTCCTGCGCCCGCAGCTCAGGCGTGAGCTCGGCACCAAAATCGTCGAGCTCGAACAGCGGGCGAATCTCGATCTCGGAGTCGCTCTGCATGGGGTTGGGGCAGCGCTTGACCCATTCGACAGCCTCTTCCATGGACTTGACTTGCCACAGCCAGAACCCGGCGACCACCTCCTTGGTCTCTGCGAACGGTCCGTCGACCACGGACCGCTGGCTGCCAGAAAATTGCACCCGCTTGCCCTTGGCGCTCGGGTGCAAGCCCTCGCCCGCGAGCATCACGCCGGCCTTGACGAGTTCTTCATTGAAGTTGCCCATTGCGGTAAGCAGCTCCGTGCTGGGCATTTCGCCAGCCTCTGACTCTTTCGTTGCCTTCACCATCACCATGACACGCATCGTCGCTCTCCTTGAGTGGATTGAGGGTGCCGCACGTCCTGAGCCCGGATCAGGATTGACGGGCGGCCCTGATACTACGACGAATCGGGATACCGAAAATCGACACCGCCGCCAAAATATCTGGCGGGGAGCCTGCCCGGCCTGAATCGGCCCCACTTGGCCTGATGCGGCCTGATGCGGCCGCGAGGCGCGACAATCACATCTGATCGGCTTTTTTTAAGCCTCGCTTAAGACTCGGCCCGTAGACTGCGATCACACAAGACAACCCGGATCCCGGATAGGAGCTGCCATGACCCCCCAAGAAATGCAAGCGCTGGAAGGCTTCCTGACCCAACTCACGCAGGCCAGGGCTGGCGCCAAGGACCCCCAGGCGGACGCCCTCATCGCCGACGCGGTCGCCAGGCAGCCGGATGCCGCCTACCTGCTGGTCCAGCGCGCCATGATGCTTGACCATGCCCTGGCGACGGCAAAGGCGCAGATCTCCACGCTGCAGAGCCAGTTGCAGATGGCGCAGGCCAACGGCGCCAATCGCTTCCTCGACCCGGAAAACGCCTGGGGCAACAGTGCCAACCGCGTGGCACCCAGCCCCGTCATGCCGCCGCCGATGGCCGCGCCCGTGGCAGTGCCGCAGGCCTTCCAGGCGGTCCAGCCTGCACCCGTGCAGCCATCCCGGCCCGGTTTCCTGAGTGGTGGCCTGGGCGGCGCGCTGGGCGGCATTGCCACGACGGCAGCCGGCGTGGCCGGCGGCGCGCTCCTGTTCCAGGGCATCGAGAACATGTTCCATCGCAACGGCAATGGCAACAGCGCAAGCGGCTTGCTGGGACAGCCAGGCGCAGGGGCGCAGCCAACGGAGACCGTCGTCAACAACTACTACGGTAATGACGACCGCTCGCCGCTGGGCTCACCGGATGCGGCACTGGACAGCGGCCTTCTGGATGACGCATCGGGCAACGACGACTTCCTGAGCGACGACACCTGGAACGCCTAGCGCGTTGGGGGGCTTGCCAGGCGTGCATGGCAGCGGCCTGACAAGCCCCACCGCACTGATTGCACTGCGGCACCCCGGGTGGAGATGGCACCGGCAACGGCGATACACTCTTGCACTACGCGCTCACCCTGGGAACCCGATCCATGCCGCAACCTCGCTCGCTCTATCCCGCCATCGAACCCTATGAAACCGGCACGCTCGATGTCGGCGACGGCCACGTTGTCTACTACGAACGCGTCGGCACACCCGGCGCCAAGCCGGCCGTCTTCCTCCATGGCGGCCCTGGTGGCGGCATATCGGCCGACCATCGCCGCCTGTTCGATCCGGCGCGCTACGACGTCATGCTGTTCGACCAGCGCGGCTGCGGCCGCTCCACGCCCCACGCGGGCCTGGAGGCCAATACCACGTGGCACCTGGTGGACGACATCGAGCGCCTGCGCAAGCTCGCCAACGTAGAGCGCTGGCTGGTCTTTGGCGGCTCCTGGGGCTCCACGCTGGCGCTGGCCTATGCGCAAAAGCACCCCGAGCGGACCAGCGAACTGGTGCTGCGCGGGATCTATACCGCCACCCGGGCGGAACTCGATTGGTACTACCAGTACGGCGTATCCGAAGTGTTCCCCGAGAAATGGGCCCGCTTCCAGGCGCCCATCCCGCAAGCCGAACGCGGCAACATGATGGCCGCCTACCGCAAGGTCCTGACCGGCAGCGATACGGCAAAGCAGCTGGAGGCCGCCCGCGCATGGAGCGTATGGGAAGGGGAAACCATCACCCTGCTGCCCGACCCCGCTAACACCGCCAAGCATGACGACGGCCATTTCGCGCTGGCGTTTGCGCGGCTGGAGAACCACTACTTCACGCATCTCGCCTGGCTGGAAGACGGCCAGTTGCTGCGCGACGCGCATCGCCTTGCCGGCATCCCCGGCGTGATCGTGCACGGGCGCTACGACATGCCCTGCCCGGCCCGCTACGCCTACGCGCTGCACCAGGCATGGCCGGGCTCGGATCTGCATCTGATTGAAGGGGCGGGGCATGCCTGGACCGAGCCCGGCATCATGGATCAGCTGATTGCCGCTACCGACCGGTTTGCGGCGGCGCAATGATCGTCCTGGTGCTGCCAGCCCTGCGGGGCACAGCACCGACAGCACCGACAGCGCCGAAGCGGACTTTTGATGGCCGGCGGTTGGGGTCTTGAACACCCATGTCCTAGACTTGAAGACCGCATTGCCACCACCCGGCTGCGCATTGGCCGGCGGATAGCAAAGCGGCATTCAAGGCTCTCACCGACAGGGTGCACTATGGAATTCCTGAACTCCGGCAAAGTCCTCCCCGCAGGGCTGCCATTCTCCGAGGCGGTGCGCGTTGGCGATATGCTCTACCTCTCCGGACAAATGGGCATCGTCCACGGCAGCACCCGCCTGGTGCCCGGCGGCATCCGCGAAGAAGCCAAGCAGGCGCTGATGAACATCCGCATCACACTGGAAGCACACGGCCTGTCGCTCAAGCACGTCGCCAAATGCACCATCTTTCTGGCCGACATCAGCGAATGGCAGGTGTTCAACGAGGTCTACAAGGAGTTCTTCCAGGCGCCCTATCCGGCGCGCAGTGCACTTGGGGCGAATGGGTTGGCGCTCGGGGCCAGGGTGGAGGTTGAGTGTATTGCGGTGTTTAGTGGCTGAGTAGCTGAGTGGGCGAGTGGCTGATAGGGCGGCTACTGGCGGCTACGGGCGGCCACTCCCCCGCTTGCGGGAGGGTGGCACAACTTGCCCTGCCGCGCTGGCTTAGAGCATGCCTTGCACGCGGTTCAATGCCTCGTCCAGCTGCTGCTTCAACGGGGTCAGCAGACAGTGCAGACCGTGGCTGTCCTCCACATCGTCGCTATCAAAATCCAGCAGCCTGAGAACGGCACCAAGCCCTGCACTGACGCGCAGCAGGTCGGCGCAGCTTTCTTGCGCGATGCTTTGCGCGCGGCTACGAAGTTCCTCGAGTTGGTAGGCTAGTTCCTGGACGCTGAGACGAGACTTGCTCGCTTGTAGCCCCGCTGACGTGGGGGGGGGGGGTCTCTTGCGGGCGGGGTTTTACTGCTTCTAGCTGCTGGCGCGGCTGTACGGTGTTGGCCGTTTTGGAACGTGTGAGATGTCACTTTTCTTTACTCGTAAAGAAAAGTAACCAAAAGAAAGCGATCCTTGCAGGAGGCTGGCTTGTCGGGGTTGCGTAGCCCGGTAGTTTCATCGTCAGGCCCTGGGTTTTAATGACCTCGTGCCGTTACCGGTTTGAATGGCCACGATCCTGTCAATGACACCGGTTTCGTGGTGAGGCTGCTCGGTAGCGGCATCCCTGCTCATTCACGCATCTGCCGGTACCGGTTCGAAGTGCCACGATATATCACGCTACGATGGTTTCGTGGTGGGGTGGGCGCGGTGGAAGAATTCCTCGGTCTTTCATTCCGGTGCCACCGCGCCCACGACGAAAACGGAACGCTTGCAACTTCGTGGCGAGTCACTCCGCGAGCGACAGACGGCTTGAAGCTCGTGGTGGCCGCTACCGGGGGGACCACCACGAATCCCTGGGCATTGGCTGGGTCGTGGTGCTCTGAACCGGTAACGGCACGAGTCCGTTAGCACCCGGGGCCGTACGACGAAACCATTGGGGCTCCCAATGACGCCACGCCAGCCTCCTGCAAGGATCGCTTTCTTTTGGTTACTTTTCTTTACGAGTAAAGAAAAGTGACATCTCACACGTTCTAAAACGGCCAACACCGCACAGCCGCGACAGCAGCTAGAAGCAGTAAAACCCCGCCCCCAAGAGACACCCACCGCGTCAGCGGGGCTATAAACCTCGCACGTCAGCAGCTTACTCAACGCGCCCCCAAACCCGCAGGCCGCCCACCAAGGGCAACACCAAGAATTGCCGCATTCTCCTTGCCCTACCTCCGAACAAACTCAAGCAAATCCTGATTGATCAATTCAGGATGGGTAGTACACATGCCATGCGGCAGCCCCTTGTAAACCTTCAGCGTGCCCTGCTTCACCAGCTCCGCTGACAGCAAAGCCGAATCCGCAATCGGCACGATCTGGTCATCGTCCCCATGCAGGATCAGCACCGGCACATCGATCTTCTTGAGGTCTTCCGTAAAGTCCGTTTCCGAGAACGCCTTGATGCAATCGTAGTGCGCCTTGATCCCACCCATCATGCCCTGGCGCCACCAGTTCGCCATGATGCCTTCGGATGGCTTGACCCCCTCGCGGTTGTAGCCGTAGAACGGGAACGGCACGTCCTTGTAGAACTGTGCCCGGTTGGCGGCTAGCTGCCTGCGAAAGCCGTCGAACACCTCCATCGGCAGGCCGCCCGGGTTGGTGGCGCTCTTGACCATGATCGGCGGCACGGCGCCGATCAGCACCGCCTTGGCTACGCGGCCGGCGCCGTGCTGCGCGACGTAGCGTGCCACCTCGCCGCCGCCGGTGGAGTGGCCGATGTGCACGGCGTTTTTCAGGTTCAGATGGGCGGCCAGCGCGGCGACATCCGCGGCGTAGGTGTCCATCTCGTTGCCGGTGTCGGTCTGCGTGGAGCGCCCGTGGCCGCGGCGGTCGTGTGCGATCACCCGGAAGCCCTTGGAGAGGAAGAAGAGCATCTGCGCGTCCCAGTCGTCCGCGCTGAGCGGCCAGCCGTGATGGAACACGATGGGCTGGCCCGTGCCCCAGTCCTTGTAGAAGATGTGCGTGCCGTCCTTGGTAGTGATCTCACTCATGGAATGACCTCCTTGTGGGTTGCAGCGGGACCTGCCGGATTACTGCATCGCCTGGAAGAAAGACAGCGTCCGCGCGTTGGCGGCCTTGGCTGCGTCGGCGTTGTAGTGCACGCCAGCGTTGCGCGCGAAGGCGTGCATGCAGCCGGGGTACGTGTGGATTTCCACCTTGGGGCGCTCGCGCAGGGCTTCAATGATGGTTGCGCGCGCCTGCGGCGGCACGAACTCGTCTTCTTCGGCGATGTGCATCAACAGCGGCGCTGACAGCTTGCTGGCTTCGGCCAGATGCTTGTCGATGCCAACGCCGTAGTAGGACACCGCGGCATCTGCGTTGGTGCGCACCGCGGTCAGGAACGCCAGCAGGCCGCCAAGGCAATAGCCGACCGTGCCTACCCCGCCGCTCACGCCCGGCGCTTTGCGTGCGGCCTGAATGGTGGCATCGAGGTCTGCCACGCCTTTGTCCACGTCGAACGCGGTGTAGAGCGCCAGCGCCTTTTTCCATTCGGCCTCGGTCTTGTCGGTCAGCTCCACATTGGGCTCTTGCCGCCAGTACAGGTCGGGGCAGATGGCAACGAAGCCCTGGCTGGCAAAGTCGTCACACGTCTGCCGCATGTCCGCGTTGATGCCAAAGATCTCCTGGATCACGACGATGGCGGTGCCGCGCGCGTTGGCGGATGGCGTGGCCAGATAGGCGGCAAAGCTGCCGTCGGCTACGTCGATGGTGATGCGCTTGCCCATGGAAAGTCTCCCTTGCATTGGTGTGCCGGACGTACCACCGTACAGTTATAGGCGAAATCGTTGGAGACGACAGACCAAGTTGCGTGCGCCGGGCGACACCGGCTGCCGCGCGCGCGGGCAATCGGCGCCCCCTCAATCCCCCTTGAATCCCGAAGCCTTGATCACCGGCGTCCAGCGCGCGGCAAGGGCGTTCGCATACCTGGCCACCTCATCCGACGCGCCACCCGGCAGCAGGTCATACCCGGTGCGCGCCAGCTTCTCCCGTACGTCCGGCATGGCTAGGACCTTGCGCACGGCGTCGCCCCACTGCGCGGCCACGTCGGGCGCGGTGCCCGCGCGCACATACAGCAGATAGCGCGACGAGGTCACCAGGTTTGGGAATCCGGACTCCGCAAACGTGGGCACATTGGGCAGCGCATCGGCACGCTTGTCGCCGGCCACCGCCAGCACGCGGAGTTTGCCGGCGCGGTGATATTCCATGAAGGTGGTGGTTGCGTCCATGCCGGCGGATATCTGGTTGCCCATCAGGTCGGTGACCAGGGGGCCGCCCCCGCGATAGGGCACCAGGGTGCTGCCCGTATGGGATTGGGCAACGAATTCCACCGCGAGAAAATGAAGCAACGTGCCAACGGTGCTGATGCCGATGGAATGTTCGGCGGGACGGGCCTTGGCCGCCTGGACAAAATCTGCCAGTGTCTTGATCGGCGAGCTGGCGCTCACCGCCAGCCCGAACTGAACGCCGGCCACATCGGTGATGGCCTTGAAGTCGGTAACGGGATTAAAGCGCATGTTGTTGTAGATCAGCGGACCGATGAACATCGGGTCCACTGGCGCCAGCAGCACGGCGTTGCCGTCCGCGGGCGCGTTCTTCAGGACTTCGGCCGCCACGCGGGTGCCGGCGCCGGGTCGGTTGTCGACGATCACGGTGCGGCCCATCGCATCCTTCAACTTCTCCGCCAGCAAGCGCCCCATGAAATCGGCTGGCCCGCCGGCCGGGAACGGCACGATGATGCGCGAGACAGTCTGGCCCCACGCTGCACGCGAGATCACGCTGCCCGCACACAGGACGGCGGCAGTGCCGGCCAGCATGGCGCGGCGCGAGAGCCGCACAGCGGCGTTATGGTTGCGGTCGTTCATTGGATGCTCCTGGTTGGTTTGCGGGGAGATTACCGGGCGGTGAATGGTGTGAAGCGCGCTGCGTCTTCGATGACCTGCCCTGCTCGCAGCAGCAGGTCTTCCCTGAAGCGCCAGGCCATCAGTTGCACGCCAACGGGGATGGCGCCGGCCATGCCCGTGGGTACCGAAAGGCCCGGCATGCCAAGCATGGCGGTGGCGAGCAGCGGGCTCTGGGCGTCGAGCAGTGCGTGCGTTTGTTCAAGCGTGCCGATGTCCGCGTCCTGCGCGCAGGGCCGCTGCCATGACACCGGCATCAACACCAGCGGATAGCTATCCAGGAAGACCGACCAGTTGCGCGCCAGTGTCTGGCGCCGCGCCAATGCATCGAGAAAGCCATCGCGGCTGGTCTGCGCCATGCCCTCGATCATGTTGCGCTGGCTGCGCCGCATGGCTTCGTCGCCGTGCTGGTCCACCCCGGCGATGATGTTGCGGCGGCTGTCGTCAGTGATCAGCGTGCGCCATAGCGCGGCGGCTTCAAGGAAATCCGGCAAAGCGGCTTCTTCCACCGTGTAGCCGGCTTGCTGCAGCCAATGGGCGGCGCTGTCCAGTGCGTGGCTCACCGCCGGGTCGATGGGAATGCCTGGGCAGTGCTTGAAGAGCGCCACGCGGATCGGGCCCACCGGCGGCGGCAACTCCAACGGCGCCGGCACCCACGCTGGATCGCGCGCGTCGTAGCGCGCCATGGCGTGATAGCCAAGCTGCAGGTCAGCCATGCTGCGGGCCATGGCACCCTGTACCGACATCAGTTGCGGCGTGATGCTGCGCTCAGCGCTGGCGCTGGGGTTGTACGCGGGCACGCGGCCTATGGTGGGCCGCAAGCCGGGCACGCCACAGGCATAGGCCGGATAGCGGATGGATCCGCCGATGTCGTTGCCATGGGCTAGCGCGCCCATGCCGCAAGCCACCGCAGCGGCGGCGCCACCACTGGAGCCGCCGGGCGTGATATCCGGATCCCAGGGGTTGAGCGTGCGGCCGTGCAGGCCATTGTCCGTGAACCAGCGCGACGAGTAGGTGGCGGTGTTGCTGCGCCCCACGATGATGGCGCCGGCATTGCGCCAGTGCGCCACCACGGGCGCGTCTTCACGCGCGATGTTGTTTTTGAGCGGGATCACGCCGTTGGTGGTGGCGTGCCCGGCCTGATCCACATTGATCTTGATCGTGACGGGCACACCATGAAGCGGGCCAAGTTGCGCGCCGCTGGCGACTTGCTGGTCAGCCGCATCGGCACTCGCCAGCGCGTCTTTGGCCAGCACCTCTGCCAATGCGTTGATGCGCGGGTTGAGCTGTTCGATGCGTGCGAGCGCGCTGGCGGTGGCCTCGCGGCAGGAAATGTCGCGGCGGCGCACGGCGGCGGCAATATCGACGGCGCTCCAGCGCCACAGCGTTTCGGGGGTATTCACGTTGAGACTCCAGGAATTTCGGGCAAAAGCGATCCCGCCCCCAATGCAAAGTGGGAGTTTGGCGAGGCGGATGGTGGATGCCGGCGGGCGGGCCCGCGCGGCGGTGGCTTAGTCGCTAGGGCTCATCAGCAGGCTTGCCCGGTCGACGCGTGATTCGGCCTCAAGGGCCAGGGCTTCGGCGTGCTCCATATGCTCGTGCATGAGCGCGCGTGCACGGTCGGCATCGCGCGCGCGGAAGGCGTCCATCAGGCCCGTGTGGCTGTGGATGATTTCATCGTCGAAACGCTCGAAGCTGTCCTGCGCATTGCGCACGACGATCACGCGCCGAATGATGTCGTTGAGCAAGCGGCAGAACAGCGCCAGCATGGGGCTACTGCACGCATCGGTCAGCCGGTCGTGAAACAGCAGGTCCGCTTCGCGCCGCTCGTTCCAGTCCGCGCTGCCTCCGTGCGCCGGATGGCTCAGCCCGATCAGCGCGTCGAGCTCGGCCAGGTCAGCGTCGGTCAAGCGCAGAGCGACGTTGGCAGCCAGTTCGGGCTCTACCGCGCGGCGCAAGGCGTACAGCGTGGCAATATCGACCGGCTGGAAGTACAGGAAGTTGGAGACAGCCTCCAGGCACCGATCGTACGAGGGCTGCGCCAGCGTGGCGCCGCCGTTGGGCCCGGTGCTGACGGTAACCAGGCCCTGCACCTGCAGGGCGGCCAGCGCCTCGCGCACGGTCCCGCGCGCCACGCCCATCTGCTCGATGAGGGCCGCCTCCTGCGGCAGCTTATCGCCGACCTTCTGGTGAGTCTGGACGATCCAGCGCTTGATGTCGGTGACCACCTGGTCTGAGCGCTTCACGCGCCTGGTGCCAGAGATTTGGGGCTTGGGATCCTTGGACATCGCTTACAGCCTATTTATGATCATCATTATCAGGATTATGATCGGCTGGATGATTCTTCCAATACGGGTATTCCCGGTGCGCGGAGGGAGCGCCTACAACGCCCCGGCCCCACAGGCCCGCCCGGCACCAGCAAACGCTTGCGCATTGCCAATCGTGGCGCAGCTATCATTTGCCTGGTGCCCAAATGACGGCAAGCAAGAAAATGAACCGTGAGATCACCGACGCAGCCACGCTGCGCGACGCGCTATCAGAGTTGGGAGCGGATGACATCAATCACCACGGCCGCCCCCTGTCCGCGCATCTGATCGGAACCTATGCGCTTCTTGGCGCCTGGGGCAATCCCGACTTCGTTGCACTGGCCGGAGCATTCCACAGCATCTACGGCACGGAAGAGTTCGCGGCCAAGGCACAGCCGCTTTCGCGCCGCGGGACGATTGCCGGCCTGATAGGGACCGAGGCGGAGAACCTTGCCTACGCCTTCTGCATCGCCGACCGCAGAGCGCTATACAACGTGCCGATCGAGGGCCCATTTCACAGGGTTGCGCCAAAGCATGGGCATCGGGTTGCCATCAGCAGAGGCACCTATGCAGCGCTGTTGGAAATCGAGGTGGCCAATATTGTCGAGCAAGCTGCAAACCAGAAGGGCGTTCCTCAAGCCGTGGTTCAATTCTGGCTGCGCGCATTTGAGTCACGGCGGCTGTTTCTTTCGCGTGGTGCCGTCGCGGCCTATCGGGTGGCATTGGCTGATTACAAGGCTCGTGGGGTGTAGAAAAGCCCGCATCAGCCAGGGACGTCCCCCGGCACCAATGCACTCCATAGACAAGGCTGCCATGCCAGAGACCCTGAAAATCCGGAAAGCGACCAAGGCAGATGCCCCGGCGCTTTGCTCGGCTGAGCGGACTATAGCCGCCACCCCCGGCCTGCTTGTATCGCGGCAACATGAGTTCCACGAATCCGCATTCGCGCAAAAGATCGAAGTCCTCTCCACAAAGGGCGCCTATCTCGTAGCCGAGGTCAACGGCAAGCTGGTGGGCCACGCACTGCTTGAGCCGTTGGGACTGGAGTCCATTGCGCACGTGTTCACGCTGACGATCGTCGTCCATCCCGGGCACCTTGGCCTTGGGATCGGCACCGCGCTGATGGCAGCACTGCTTGCGTGGGCGGATCGCACACCGGCCGTCGAAAAGATCGAACTGCGCGTGCGCGAGACCAATAGGCGGGCTCGCATTCTCTATGCACGTTTTGGCTTTGTTCAGGAGGGACGTTTCGAGAAGCGGATACGTCTGCCCGATGGGTCATACCTGGCCGATATCTCCATGGCCAGATTTCCTCAGCCTGGATAGAGGCCAATTGGCGCCCCCCGAAAGCGAAGCCAGATACACCCGGCTCCGGCTACCTCGCCCGGGACCGGCAGCTACGCGCTGGCGACTCGACCTGCACCGCCCGCACTTCGCGACACCATCCGGCGTTTCATCGCACTGATCCGCACACCGAGCCGGCATCAGCCGAACATGAGCACCATCGCGTTTCCCCCTGACAAGACTGGTTGCCCTCATGCTCACTGAAATGCTCCACCACACGCCCCGATGGGTCTGGATCCTGCTCGCGGGCCTGATCGCGCTCGGCCTCTCGCAAACCGTCCCCAGGCGGATGACGCCGGCACGCGCCACGGCTGTGCCCGTGGCCATGGCGGCGGTCTCGCTGGGCGGCGTCATCTCGGCTTTCTCTGCGCAGCCGCTCGCGCTGCTTGGATGGGGAGTGGGTGTAGCTGTCGCGCTGGCGCTGGCCCACACCATCGGCGCCTGGAGCGGCATTCGCTGGCTGGAGGCCGATCGCCGCCTGCTGGTGCCCGCAAGCTGGGTGCCGCTGGCGTTGATCCTCTGCCTGTTCATCACCCGCTACGGCGTGAGCGTGGCCATGGCGGTAAACCCCGGCTTGCTGTGGCACGGCGGCGTGGCGATGCCGATCGGCTTTATCTATGGTGCCGTTAGCGGTATCTTCCTCTCACGTAGCCTGGTGACCTGGAGGCTGACCCGGCAGGCAATGCCCAACAGCGTGCCGGGCTGATCACTCAGGCCGCTACTGAAACCAGCCACTGAAGCCAGCAACCGCTATCCGGAACCACGTCCAGGTCTACAGCCATGAACGCACTCGATCAGTTTCAGCTGTTTATCGCGGCCCCGTCGGTACTGGCATTCGCCTTGATCGAGGCCATCGTCTTGTCGCGCCGCCAGCGCTACGACTGGCGGGCGTTCGGGGTGTCGGCGCTGGATCTGGTGGCGCGCATCGCGGTGGGCATTGCCTTGCCGCTGTCGATCGCGGCGCCGCTGGTGCGGCTGGCGTTCGAGCACCGCTGGATGACGATCCATCCCACCGGCTGGATCGCGTTGCCGCTGCTGTTTATCGGGCAGGAGTTCTGCTACTACTGGTATCACCGCGCGGCCCACAGGGTGCGGTGGTTCTGGAGCAACCACGCGGTGCACCACTCGCCGAACCAGCTGAACCTGTCGGCGGCATTTCGCATCGGGGTGCTCGGCAAGCTGACCGGCACGGCACTGTTCTTCGTACCGCTGGCCTGGATTGGCTTTGAGCCGCGAATCGTGTTTGCCGTGTTATCGCTGAACCTGCTCTATCAGTTCTGGATTCATGCGACGTGGATTCCGCGCTTGGGCTGGCTGGAGGGGATCTTCAATACGCCTTCGGCGCACCGGGTGCATCACGCATCCAACCTTGAGTACCTGGATGCGAACTATGGCGGTGTGCTGGTGGTGTTCGATCGCTTGTTCGGCACCTACGTGAAGGAGCGCGAGGACCTGCCCTGCCGGTATGGCCTTGTGCATCCGATCGAGAGCGCGAATCCGTTGCGCATCGAGTTCACGCAGTGGGTGCATCTGTTGCGCGACCTGGCCGGGGCGCGCAGCTTGCGCGCGTTCCTTGGGTACTTGTTCATGCCGCCGGGCTGGACGCCGCATGGCGAGGGCAGTACCACGGCGGAACTGCGCGCGCGGCGCCCGCAGGCTGAGATGCCGCAAGGCGTTGCTGGTGGCTGACATCCGGCCACAGCGCATCATGCGCTATCCCGCCAAGGAACTGGCCTGGCTGTTTCGCGAACTGCGGATTGGCGTGCCCGTGGCGTTCGGCTCCGCCGGCTTCTTCTCCGTCGTGTTCCGCGAGCCGTTTGGCATGAACCTGGCCTATGCCCTGTGCATCACGATGATGATACAGGCGCTGGTGAAGCTGGGCCGCTATGGCCTCACGCGCCGGCTGCCCAATGCCTCGCCGGGCGCTCCCACCACGCCGCGGCGCTGGCCGGACTGGAAGTGGATGTTTCCGTGGATCGTCGTATCTGGCGTGGTGGGCTATTTTGGCGGGCATGCGATTGCCAACGTGCTCACCGGTAGCCACGGCACGCCGTTGGAGCTGATGCGCAATCCGCGCGCCCTGCTGCTGAGCATGACGGTGGCGCTGGTGCTGGCGCTCGGCATCTCTTACTTCCACTATGCACGCGGGCGCATGGCGGCTGCGGACGCGCGGGCGCAGGCGGCCATGCGCAGCGCCGCGGAGAACCAGCTGCGCTTGCTGGAGTCGCAGCTGGAGCCGCACATGCTGTTCAATACGCTGGGCAACCTGCGCGTGATGATCGGGCAGGATCCGCAGCGCGCGCAAGAAATGCTGAACCAGGTGATCTCGTTCTTGCGCGCCACGCTGCAGGCGTCGCGCTCCGGCCCGCATCCGCTGTCATGCGAGTTCGATCGCATTGCCGACTACCTGGCGTTGATGCAGGTGCGCATGGGCGCGCGGCTGCAGGTCGAGCTCGACCTGCCCGCTGGCCTGGCCAACCTGCCTGTGCCGCCGCTACTGCTGCAGCCACTGGTTGAGAACGCCATCAAGCACGGGCTGGAGCCCATCGTCGCGGGCGGCTGGATCAAGGTGACGGCCCGCCGCAAAGGCGGCACGCTGGTGCTCGCCGTGCGCGACACCGGCGTGGGCTTGAGCGAGCTACCGCCTGGCTCTGACTGCTTTGGCACATCGCAGGTGCGCGAACGGCTCGCCCAGCTCTATGGCAAAGCCGCGAGCTTCCAGCTGCTGCGCGCCGGCGATTGCGGCGATGGCAGCGACGGCGGCACGCTGGCCATCGTGCGCCTTCCGCTATCCTGATTGACTGCCGCCCACCCTGCCCGATATCGCCTCCATGCAAACCACTGCCCTGATCGCCGAGGATGAAGCGCTGCTGGCCGCGGACCTCCAGGCGGAGCTGGCCCGCTTGTGGCCGACGCTTAACATCGTCGCAACCGTAGGCGACGGCGAGGCCGCCGTGACGCAGGCGCTCGCGCTGCAGCCCGATCTGCTGTTCCTGGATATCCGCATGCCGGGTATGAGCGGACTGGAGGCAGCGCAGACGCTGGCCGAGGATTGGCCCGACTCGGCCAAGCCGTTCCCGCTGATCGTCTTCGTGACGGCCTACGACACATACGCCTTGCACGCATTCGAGCATGCGGCAGTCGATTACGTGCTAAAGCCCGTGCAGGCCGGCCGCCTGGCAAAAACCTGCGCGCGCCTGCAGGCCACGTTGCAACAGCGTGCGGCCCCGCAAGGCGCCCCGCCATCGCTGGACGCCGCCATGGATCAGTTGCGCGCGCTGCTTGGCGTTGGCATGCCCGCGCCGCCAGCCGCACCGGCGGCCAACCCGTTGCAGGTAATCCAGGCCAGCGCCGGCAATACCATCACGATGGTGCCGATTGACGAGGTGCTGTATTTCGAGGCCGCGGACAAGTATGTGCGGGTGGTCACCGCGCAGCGCGAGCACCTGATTCGCATGTCGCTGCGGGAGTTGCAGATGCGGATCGATCCGGCGTGCTTCTGGCAGGTCCACCGCAGCACGATCGTACGCTGCACGGCCATTGCCAGCGCGCTGCGCGATGACAGCGGCAAGCTCACACTGAGCTTGCGCGACCGGCCGGAAAAGCTGGGGGTCAGCCGGCTTTATGCGGACGCGTTCAAGGGGATGTAGGCGCAACGGTGTCGCGCAAGTCACGGACAAAAATCCTGCGCAGGTGTCTGTGCGCCGCCGACGCTTGCCCGGCGTGTTGGCGCGGCGCCATCGTTTTCCACCGGATTTATGCCCGCCCGCGCACACTGCGCGGCGCCGGGCCATGGCATGCCGTGTGCGTGGTGAAGGGGGAGCGTCGAGCCCGGCGCTCTTCCACCGCAACCCACTCAGGAGAAGGCCATGTCCACCCTATCCATCGGAAACCTGCCTCGCCTCAGCGAGCTTGAGCAGGCCGCCCGGATCGCCGTGACCGGCGGCACCGGTGTCTACCCCATGCCCATGGTCGTCCGCAGGGACCCCGGCTATGGGGAATTTCCGAAGCTGCCCGGAATGCCGGAAATGCCTGCGATCCCGAACTCGTTCCCGTGCGGCTCGCCGAGCTATCACGGGCCGCTGATGTGGCCCGACTCCGGCGAGCCGAAGATCGTTCCTCTCTGACCCCTCCCCATTTATGTCACGAACGTCAAGAACGTCACGAGACCCAACGGCACGCAAGAGGCCGAACCCCGCTTTCAAGGAGCACACCATGCACAACAAATTTGCTATTGCCACCCTCACCGCCGCAGCGCTTGCAGCGGCCTTGCTCGCCGGCGCCGCCCAGGCCGCCGGCCCCCAGGACCGTGCCCTCTACAGTGACCGCGATGGTGACCGCTACGGCTACAACTTCCGGGCCGGCAAAGTGGACCCATACACCGACGGCGGCCGCACCGGCAAGTTCGACTCGTTTGGCGAAGGCGCTCGCCAGGTTGACCCGTACACCGACGGCGCCAGGGCCTGAGTAGCGCCCGGCGAGCGAAAGCACGCGCAGGCGTGCTTTCGCTCGATCAGGCTTGAGGGCTTCAGAACCTCAGGACTTCAGCTCAGAGGGCTCCAGGTTCCACAGCTTGCTGTCGCTGGTGGACACCGCCACAGCGCCTTCCCGGATCGCGCTGCAGATGTCGTCCTTGTTGCAGACGAACCCCGAGGTCACGATAGGCGGCAGCGCCTTGCGGTCCTGGGTGGAAAGATGCGCGAGCATGGGCGCGGGCATCAGCTGCACCAGGTTGGGATCGCTTTGCTCCAGCGCCTTGACGCTGCGCGGCCAGGTCGAACGGTCGGTCACGAACACCTTCTGCATGGTGATCAGGCCGGCCCGGTTGGCGCGCTGGATGGTGGCCACCCGGGTCGAGACGAGACTGGTCACCCCGATATCGGCGAGATACTCGACGCCACCCTTGTCCTGCGACAGCCCTTCGCAACTGTCGATATTGACGATGACGTACTTGCCGGCCTTGGTCAGCGTGGCCACCACGGGCTGCAACTTGCGCAGCTCCACGTTGGCAACGATGCAGACCTCGGCGTGGCTCTCGATCAGGATATCGGCCTGCTCGACACCGAAGAGCGTCGCGATAACCGGGTGCCGCGTCAGGCGTGCCCCGAGGGACTTATCCATGGTGCTTACCGATCCGGGTCGTGGGGCAGCGCGTCCGTCAGGCCGAGCTTTCCGGGGTTGAGGATGTTCTTGGGATCCAGCGCTTGTTTGACCGCCATCAGCACCGCAAACGCACTGCCCAGCGATTCGCGCATATACGGCGCGCGCAGCAGCCCGATGCCGTGATGGTGGCTCAACGCGGCATTGTATTTGATCAACACCGCGTTGGCGGCATCCCAGGCCTGGCGATACCACTTCGCCCGGTTCTCCACCTCGACCTCGCCGCGCAGCGAGAAGTACAGGCAGGCGCCGTCCACATAGGCATGCGACTGGTGCGCGGAGCCGGCGAGCGTGCCGGGCACGGCGTTGATGGCGTTGACCACGTCCGTGTAGATGGCGGGCAGGTCGCTCCAGGGGCCGGACATCTCCAGCGTGTCGGCGACAAAGCCGGGGCTGCGCTTGAAGCCTTCCGCGCTCTTGCCGGTCAGGTAGCGCGTATCCAGCCAGCGCTCGAAGATCGCTTCGCTGTCCAGCGCGTCGCCGAGCCCCTTGCACACGCCTTCGCTGATGGCCATCACGGCATCGACCATCTCGCGCGCGCCTTCGTCGGCGATCAGCAGCACGTTGGTGTCGGGCAGGTTGAACTGCACGCGGCTCTCGAGCTCGTCGTACAGGCGCAGGGCTGCGGGATTGGCGCCACGCTGCATGATCTCGCGGCAGGCTTCCAGGCCGATGGCGAAGGTCTTGAAGCCATAGGCGATGGCGCGGCCGTAGTCCGGCAGCCGATGCAGCTTGAGGCGCACGCGCACGATCACGCCGAGCGTGCCCTCCGAGCCGATGAACAGTTGCTGCAGGTCCGAGCCGAGTGCTGCGCGTGAGTAGCCACCCACGCTGATCAGGCTGCCGTCGGCCAGCACCACATCCATGCCGAAGACCATATCCTCGATCTTGCCGTAGCGCGTGGAAAGCTGCCCGGCGCCGCGGCACGCCACCCAGCCGCCCACGGTGCTGATGGCGAAGGACGACGGCCAGTGGCCCATCGTCATGCCGTAGTCCTTCTGGATGGTCTGCTCGAACACGTCGCCGAACAGGCCGGCTTCCACCTCGACGATCTGGCTTTCCCTGTCGAAGCCCAGCACCTTGTTCAGCTCGCACACGTCCAGCACGATGCCACCGCGCACCGGCAGCGCAGCGCCGGTGACATTGCTGCGGCCCGCCGACACCGTCAACGGGATCGCCGCAGCGTGCGCGATCCGCATGACGGCCTGGATCTGCGCGATCGTGGACACGCGCACGATGACGGCCTGCGGCGTGGCCGGCCGGCCCGCGGTCTCGGTCATCATGGAGCCGGCCCACCAGTCGCGCGTCCAGGCCACCACGCTGGCGGTATCCGTCAGCACCGCATCGGCCACGCCGCGCAGCGCATCGATGTGCGCGGCATCCACGGCGACGGCGTTGCGCTGCAGGCCGGGCATGCTGGCGGTTTCCTTGATGGTGGCCGCATAGGCCGGCGGCGTGTGCGCGCCGACGATGTAGTTGCCACGGTTGTAGCCGCGCTTGATGGCTTCCTTGCTGATCATTGTGCATCTCCCAGTAGAACGGATTTTTCATGTGCGACGGCAGCCAGGTAGTCATTGACCTGCTGCGCCACCACGGATTCGGACAGGCCAAGCTCGGCCTGCAGGATTGCGCCCACGCGGGACGCGGCGCGCGCCGAGGCATCGCGCGCCATCAGGCGGGCGCGGATGCGGCGCGAGAGCACGTCGTCCACGCTCCCCGCCAGCTCGTGGCGCGCGGCGTAGACGATCTCGGCTTCGGTATAGGGAAGCCCTTCGACAATCGGTGCCTGCAGGCGCGCATCGGCCTGCAGGATGTCGCTGACGAAGCGGGCTTCCGTGCCATAACGCTCGCCCAGGTGGGCGGACAAGCCGCCGGAGGCCACGATGGCCTGCGCGTCGTATCCCGCGGCACCCAGCAGGTACGCGGATTTGGTCTGGCATCTGTTGCGCTGGCCAATCACCTTCTGGGCCGCGTCGATGGTTTGCTCAGCCATGTGACGGGAGGTGGTCAGCTTGCCCCCGACAATGGTGACAAGGCCATCGGCAGCGGTATGGATCTCATGGTTGCGCTTGATCTCCAGCGTCTTGCCCCCCGGCGGCGCCACCAGCGGCCGGCAGCCCGCGATGCTGCCCAGCACGTCTTTGGCCTGCAGGTCCGTCTTCAACGCCCAGCGCGCGCCGTCCAGCAGGAAATCGAGTTCCTCGCGGGTGCAGCAGACGTTGTCGAGATCGCCTTCGTAGTCTTCGTCCGTCGTGCCCAGGTAGGAGACGTTGCCCCAGCGTGTGATGGTGGCGCGGCGGTTGCGCCCCGGCACGGGGATGGTCACGGTGCAGTCGTTGCGGACCTTGAGCCAGGGAATGGCCACGTGCACGCCCTTGGCCGGGCGGATATGCAGCGTTTTTTCCTCGCCCTTCTTGCGGCCGGTCCAGTCACGCAACCACACGCCTGTGGCCATGACGACGACGCCGGCCCTGGCGCGGATCTCTCGATCCCCGGCATGAATGATGGCACCGTCGACCTTGCCGTGACCGTTGCGCGTGATCTCCACCACCTTCGCGTGGTTGACCACCGCCGCGCCGTGAAAGGCCGCGGTGCGGGCGATGTTCAGCGTGAGCCGGGCATCGTCCACGCGCGCATCGAAGTACATGAAGCCGCCGAGCAGGTTATCCTCGTTGAAGGTCGGGCAATGCGACAGCACCTCGGCCTTGGTGAGCTTTTGATGCAGGATGCCTTCGCGCCAGCCGCCCGCCAGGTCGTAGGTCCAGAGCAGGCTCTCGAATGCCTTGGACAGGCGCTTGTCGAACACGCCGTCCTTCTCCATCACGGGAAAGAGGAACGGCAAGCGCTGCACGAGGTGCCGCGCATTCCTGCGCAGGCGTTGGCGCTCCAGCAGGGAATGACGCACCAGCCCAAGGTTGCCCTGCTCGATGTAACGCAACCCGCCATGCACCATCTTGGAGGACTTGGACGACGTGCCGGAGGCAAAGTCGTTTTTCTCCACCAGGGCAACGCGATAGCCGCGCAGGCTGGCATCCAACGCGGCATAGGCGCCGGTCACGCCGCCGCCGACGATGAGGATGTCGAAGGTCTCGCTGCCAAGGCGATCGAGCTGCGCCTGGCGCACCAGGCGCAGCGGTTCGGTGGATGTCATCCCGGCGCGGTCCCGGCTGGGACTTCTGGATGGAAAAACCATCATGTTTCGGCGATCTCCTGGCTGGTCAGTGGTGATGGAAGGTTTGCGCGTGGCGCAGCTCGGACGCGACCCGTGCGTGCCAGAGCGCGCGGCGCTCGCCGCGCTGGTCGGCGCCAAGGCGCGGCTCGAACACGGCATCGGTTTCATTGGTCGCGCGGGCGTCCTGCAGCGAGTCCCACAGCAGCCCCGACGAGCCTGCGAAGAAGGCGATGCCGCGCAAGCTGGCGCGATCGGTCTCGCGCATGCGCCGGATCGGCATGCCGGTCAGGTCCGCCTGGATCTGGAGCAGTGCGTCGCTGCCGGAGAGGCCGCCACCCACGATGAGTTCGGCCACGGGCACGCCGGCGACTTCCTCGTTAGCCTCCATGCAGGACGACACCGCATGCGCGATGCCTTCCAGGACGGCGTAGGCCACCTCGGCCTGCGTGCTTGCGATCGAGATGCCCGTCAGCGACGCGCGGGCTTCGGGTTGCATCTGCGGGACGCGCAGCCCGGTGAGCGCGGGCAGGAAGGTCACGCCGCGCGCGGAGTCGACGGTGGCGGCCAGCGCGCTGATCTGCTTCGCGCTCTCGAACCAGCGCAGCTTCTCGCAAACCCAGTTCAGCGCGGAGCCCGTGGTGGCGACGAAGGTCTCCACGGAAAGATGCGAGACATCGTGCTGCCGGCGCGCGGTCATGGTCAGGGTGCCGTCGTACAGGCCGGCCTTGGCCGGTGGCTGCGGCCCGATCACCAGGTCCACGAAGCTGCCGGTGCCATGCACGCACATCGACTGCCCGCGCTCCAGGCATCCGAGCCCCGCGGCGCCGGCAAGCTGGTCGCCCGCGCAAGCGAGGATCGGCACGTCGATGCCCAGCAGCTCGGCGCGCGTGCGCCCGAAATCGTCGGCGTCCTGGCGCAACGCGGGCAGCAGCGTGTGCGGGAACCCCAGCGCATCGAGCCAGCCAAGGTGATAGCGGTGCCCCGCCAGCACGTAGGCGCTGGCGGAGGTGGCGTTGGTCGGCGTGGTCACGCAGGCGCGCTCGCTCGACAGATGCCAGAGCAGCCAGGTGTCGATGGTGCCAAACGCCAGGCTGCCCGCGCGGAACGCCTCGGCCACCTCGGGCGTGTCCCGCAGATGGCGCGCGGCCCAGAGGTAGGGAGAACGCACGCCGACCGGGCGCCCGACCTGCTCGAGCAGCGTCTTGTCCCAGGCCGGCGCCAGCGCGCTGAGCTCGCTGACATAGCGCGTGTCCTGCCAGACCATGGCGGGCACGATCGCCCTCCCGCTGCGGGTATCCCACAGCACCGCGGTGGCACGCTGCGTGGCAATGCCCAGCGCGACGATGCGCAACTGCGCTTGCTGCGCGCGTGCGATGGTGGCGCGGCAGACGGCGATCGTCTTTGCCAGTATCGCGTTGGCATCTTGCTCGACCACGCCTGGCCGTGGCGCGTCCACCTGCAGCGTCGTGTACTCGAGGCACGAGACATGGCCGTCGGCGGCAACCACGGCCGCCCGCGTGCCGGACGTGCCTTCGTCGATGGCGAGTATGACGTTCCTGTTGGTCTTCATCGTTGGGATTTCTCTATCGCCGGGTTGAGGAACGCCGGGGCCGGCGCCTCGTCGCCGCCAAATTGCGGGGCGTCGGCTTCGTTGTCAGGATGGATGGTGGTGCGCGTCGGGTCCCACTTGATGGCAAAGCAGATGATGCTGGCCGTCAGCGGCACGATCGAGAGGATGAGAAAGGTCGTCTCCAGGCCGTATTTCTCCCGGAAGAGCGGGAAGATCAACAGGCCCAGTGCGGCGCCGGTTGAGCCCAGTGCGCCGATGATGCCGTTGGCCCCCGCGCGCAGTTCGCTGCGAAACGACAGCGACGAAAGGCTCTTGCCGTTGGCGCCGGGACCGCCTGAATGGAAAAGGATGAACAGCGACGGCACGATCACCGCCACCCAGATCGGCATCTTGCCGTTGAACAGGCCGAGGATCAGCAGCATGACGAAGACGGCCGCGAAACCAAAGGCGGAAGCACGGCGCAAACCCAGCTTGCGCCCGATCAGCGGCGACATGAAACCACCAAGGATGCCAAAGACATTGAAGACCAGCGCACCCACCGTGGCATAGACAAAGTCCTTGCCGAACAGCGCCGCGCTGATCAGCGGCAGATACCAGCCCACCGCGAAATACTGGATGGATTGCCCGATCTGCACCGTCGCCGCAAGAATGGTGCGCGGCAAATAGACACCGCGAAAGATCAGCAGCACATTGGCCAGCCCGCGCTTTGCCTGGTTCAGCACGGGCAGGCGCTCATCCACCGGCGCGGCGGCAAAGGGACGGCCATAGATCCGCGTCATTGCCCTGGCGGCGTCGACCAACCGCTCCTTGCGCGCCAGCCAGATCGGGCTCTCCACCAGGAACGCAAGCTGCAGCACCAGGATGCCAAGCCCGAAGATGGCGGTGGCCGCCACGGAGTAACGCCAGATGGCGTCGCCTACATTCCACCAATGGAACAACAACGCCAGCAGCAAATTGCTGCAGACCGCGGTGTACCACATGCCCTGCCAGGTATTGAGCCGGCTCTTCAGCCTGACCGGCGTGAACTCGGCCAGCACCGCCATGGCGATGGCAAAGTCGATACCGTAGGCCGCGCCGACAAAGAAGCGCCCAACGAGGATCACTTCGAAGCCAGGCGCGAACACCACCAGCAGCGCGCCGATCACCGCCAGGAATTTCGCGAGTATCAGCGGGCGGATGCGGCCCCACCGGTCCGCCATCCATCCGCCGATGGGATTGAAGGCGATCGCGACCCACGAAGCAAACGACGTCAGCAGCGCGACTTGCGAAGCGGCAAGCTGCAGGTTCCGCGTCATGGGCCCGAGCCCGGCGCTCAATGCGGAATTGGAAAATGCGTCGAGGAACAATCCTCCCAGCGCGAGCCACCAGATGAGGCCGGCTCTACCTTTTATGCCTGGGCAGGAATCAATAAACGAGATGACATCATCGATGCCACGGATCTTGATCGTGGATTGCACAGCGGTCTCCTTGTTTTATTTCTGTAAGAGGCCGAGCAATCTGCACGCAGGAAGAGACCATCTTACAGATGGTCTCTTATCTAGATCTGTAGGCGAACTCTAGGTTGAAAGGTTCAGGGTGTCAAGGAGGGGAATCGCGGGGACGGGGGGATTTCTGCCCACCTCTATCAGTGCGATGCATGATCACCCGTCGGCTCGCGCATAACCTGGATTTCCGGTCCAGTACGGGTTCCACAAGAACTTGCTACATTGCTGACTGCTGGCGAAAACGGCCTCACGCGGCCGCCCCGCTCACCGCAAACCGACTTACCAAGGAGACATCAAATGCACACCGCACTTCAACTTCGTTCGCTAATCAAAAGCAGCGGTGAACTCGTGCTGTCGCTGGACAGCATCGACACGCCGCGACCCGGCCCGGATGAAGTGCTCATCCGCATTGAAGCCTCTCCCCTCAACCCGTCCGATCTTGGCCTGCTGTTCGGTGCGGCCGACATGAGCACGGCCAAGGGCAGCGGCACGGCAGAGCGCCCGGTAGTCACCGCGCGCGTCCCGGAAGCCGCGATGCGCGGCATGGCAGGCCGCCTCGATGCTTCCATGCCGGTTGGCAATGAGGGCGCGGGCGTGGTCGTCGAGGCCGGCTCGTCCCCCGCGGCGCAAGCGTTGCTGGGCAAGACCGTGGCTGCCATCGGCGGCGCGATGTACTCGCAGTACCGCTGCATTCCGGCGGACCAGTGCCTGGTCCTGCCCGAAGGCGCCACGCCCGCCGATGGCGCGTCGTCATTCGTCAATCCGCTCACCGCGCTGGGCATGGTCGAGACCATGCGGCGCGAAGGGCATAGCGCCCTGGTGCACACCGCCGCGGCTTCCAACCTGGGCCAGATGCTCAACCAGATCTGCCTCAAGGATGGCATCAAGCTGGTGAACATCGTGCGCAAAGAAGAGCAGGCGGACCTGCTCAAGGCACAGGGTGCGGTCTACGTGTGCAGCACCGCGTCGCCCACATTCATGCAGGACCTCACCGAGGCACTCGTCGCCACTGGCGCAACCATCGCGTTCGACGCCACGGGCGGCGGCAAGCTCGGCGGCCAGATCCTCACCTGCATGGAAGCGGCCTTGAACAAGACGGCCCGCGAATACAGCCGCTATGGCTCGGCCACCCACAAGCAGGTCTACCTCTACGGCGGCCTGGACACCAGCCCGACCGAGTTCAACCGCGGCTTCGGCATGGCGTGGGGCATGGGCGGCTGGCTGTTGTTCCCGTTCCTGCAGAAGATCGGGCGCGAGCGGGCCAACGAACTCAAGCAGCGCGTGGTGGCGGAGCTGAAAACCACCTTTGCCAGCCATTACTCGAAGGAGATCTCGCTGGCCGAGGTGCTGGACCTGGACGTGATCGCGGTCTACAACAAGCGCGCGACGGGTGAGAAGTACCTGATCAACCCGAACAAGGGCCTGGCAGGGTAAGTCATCCCGGGGCGCCTTGCGCGCCCGCCGTGTCAAGTATCAGCCGCTGCGCCGCGGCCAGCGGCGCTGGTCGGCTCCATGGATCCTGGCAACTCGGCCACGGCTCTGTCTGGCAGCGCCAGGTACGGCTATCGCCTGCTGGCCGTCATGGCCGCGTCCAGTCTCGCCGCCATGCTCCTCTACAATGGATCACCGAGCGCGTTCAAGGCGTGGACCGGTAGTGCGCCGGGCGCGCATCGGCGAGTCGGGAGCGGTAGCTGGCCGCTGCCGATTTACATAACGAGAAACACAGAGGAGAGACAACCCGTGCCCCACCCGCTCATCCGCACCGCCCTGTTGTCCACCGCCCTTCTGCTCGCTTGCCTCAAGGCCCTCCCCGCCCACGCCGACATCCGCGTGGGCATTGACGTCTCCACCACCGGCCCGGCCGCCTCCATCGGCATCCCGTCCAAGAACACGATCATGATGTGGCCGCAGACCCTGGGCGGCCAGCGCGCGCAGTACGTGATCCTGGACGATGGTTCCGACCCGGCCGCGGCCGTGCGCAATGTGCGCAAGCTGATCTCCGAGGAAAAGGTGGATGTGGTGGTGGGCCCCAACATCACGCCCACCGCCATTGCTGCGCTGGATGCCGTGGCGGAGGGCGAGACGCCGATGGTGGCGCTGGCTGCGTCGGCTGCCATCATCGAGCCGCAGTCGGACCCCAAGCGGCGCTGGGCGTTCAAGATGCCGCAAAACGATTCGCATATGGCTACGGTCCTGACCGAGTACATGAGCAACCACGGCATCAGGACGGTCGGCTTCATCGGCTTCAACGATGCCTACGGCGAGAGCTGGTGGCGCGAGTTCTCCAAGCTGGCGGAGGTGCGCAAGCTCAAGGTGGTGGCCAATGAGCGCTTCTCGCGCAACGATACCTCGGTGACCGGCCAGGTGCTCAAGCTGATGGCGGCCACCCCGGATGCAATCCTGATTGCCGGCGCGGGCACGCCGTCGGTATTGCCACAGAAGACCCTGGCCGAGCGCGGCTACAAGGGCAAGGTGTATCAGACGCACGGCATCGCCACCTGGGATTTCCTGCGGGTAGGCGGCAAGGATGTGGAAGGCACGCTGTTCCCGACCGGGCCGGTGGTGGTGGCGCGGCAGTTGCCGGACGGCCATCCGGTAAAGAAGGTGGCGCTGGATTTCGTGACGCGCTATGAAGCGAAGTACGGCACGGACAGCATCACGCAATTCGCCGGCGATGCCTGGGGCGCGTGGATCCTGCTGGACGATGCCGCGCGCCGTGCCGGCAAGAGCGGCGCGCAGCCGGGCACGCGCGAGTTCCGCCACGCCATGCGCGATGCGCTGGAGACCACCACCAACCTGACCATTCCCAATGGCGTGATGAACCTGAGCGCGATGGACCATCAGGGCTTTGACCAGCGCTCGCGCGTGATGGGTGTGATCCGCGACGGCAAGTTTGCCTACGCGTCAGACAAGTAAGGATGTTTGAGATGAACAATACGACGATTGGCTTTATCGGCCTTGGTGCCATGGGCACGCCGATGGTGCGCCACCTGCTCGCCGGCGGCCACGCCGTGCGCGCCTACGTGCGCCGCCCCGAGGCCGCCGACGCGGCCCGCGCGCTTGGCGCCGTGCCCTGCACCACGCCGGCGCAAGCCGCGCGCGGCGCCTCGGTGGTGTTTACCAACGTCACGTCATCGGACGATGTGCAGGCCGTGCTGCTGGGCGAGCACGGCGTGATCGAAGGCGCGGCGCCGGGCACCATCTGCATCGACCACAGCACCATCTCGCCCATCGTCACCCGCGAGATTGCCGCCAGGCTGGCCGAGCGCGGCATCGAAGCACTGGACTGTCCGGTCTCCGGCGGCACGGTCGGCGCCGAGGCCGCCAGCCTCACCATCATGGTGGGCGGCAAGGCCGAGATGCTGGAGCGCGTGCGGCCGCTGCTCGCGCTGCTCGGCAAGACCATCACCCACATTGGCGATCATGGCGCGGGGCAAGTCGCCAAGCTGTGCAACCAGATCGCGCAGGTGGTCAATATCGAAGGCATTGCCGAAGCCATGCGCTTCGCGCAGGCGCAGCAGGTGGACAGCGGCCGCGTGCTGCAAGCCATGGCCACCGGCATGGCCGGCAGCCGCATGCTCGACATGATGGGACCGAAGATGGTCGCCCACGACTTTGCCCCCGGTATCGAAGCGCGGCTGCACGACAAGGACTTCGGCCTGGCCGCGCAGATTGCACGCCAGCTCGGGCTGGAGCTGCCGGCCATGCAAGCCACCTCGCGCCAGCTCGGCACGCTGATGGAAAAGGGCTGGGGCAAGGACGATACGTCGTCGTTGCTGCGGGTGCTGGAGGGCTGAATGGCCGAAGGGTGGGCGAAGGGTGGCCAAAGAGTGGGCGACAAGTGGCCAAAAAGGAGGCGCTAAGCCACCCCCATCATCCGCCGCACAGCCAGCAGCAACGGGCTGTCCTTGTCGGCGAAATCATGCATCACGTTGAAATGGTGCCTGTCGGGCATCGGCACATGCGCCGCGCCCGCTGCCTGCGCGTTGGCGGGCCAGCCGGCGCGCAGCAGATCGGTCTGCCGGTGGTATTCGCCCGGCTCCAGCCCGCCCACCGCGGTGACCAGCGGCGCAGCCGTGGCCGGCGGCAGGAAGGCCGGCGAGAGCCGGTCGACATCCCCTTCCGACAGCTTCAGGTCGACCTGCAGGAAATCCGCCCGGCGCAGCGGCTCCAGGTCATGCAGGCCGCTGACCGAGACCACGCCCTTGACCAGGTCGGCCGGCAGATCGCTGCCTACGCGCGGCCATAGCGTGGTGAGCATCATCGCGGCCATGTGACCGCCAACGGAATGCCCGCCCACGAAAATGCGCGCTTTGTCGTGGCCAAGCCGGCCGGACTCCCGGTACAGCCACGCCACGCTGCGCACGGCCTGCAGCACGATGGTCTCCACCGTCACCGCCGGGCATAGCGAGTAATTGATCACCGCCACCGACACGCCGCAGTGCGGCAACGCATTGGCCACCAGGCTGTGGTCGCGCTTGTCCAGCGCGCGCCAGTAGCCGCCATGGAGGAACACCAGCAGCGGCGGCGGCCCATCGGTGGCGCCCGGCTCGGCCGGAAAGTAATCGAGCCGCTCGTCCGCCGCGTGCGGGCCAGGCTCGGCACCGGCATAGCTCAGGTCCTCCAGCCAGCCGGCGCGCTTGCGCACCTGCAGCGACAACGCCGCCCAGTGGGCCATGTGGGCGGCATTGTCGGGCACGTTGGCCCGGTTGTTGTATTCGCGTGCATAGAAGGCGGGATCCTGCGACGGCAGCTGTGCAAGGCTGGCGAGGGAGGGCTGGGCTGACATGTGGCTCCGGGGTGGATGGGAGAAACCGGGCGGCGCCACGGCTCCAAGCATGCTAGCGCGTTCGCACAGCGTCAGATATCGACAACTTCCCGGATATCTGCCCTACCGTCCCCATCGCCCTATCGTCGTCTAACGCCATCCGCGCGCCGGCCAGGACCACCTGCCGGGTCCGCGCCCCTGGCGCTTCGCCCGTGTAAAGGCATCGCCTCGCGCTGAAGATTTGGGGTGACCACAAGGGAGCCCCTATACCCATACCCCTACCCATACCCCTACCAATACCCCTACCAATACCCCTACCAATACCCCTACCAATACCCCTACCAATATTGCCTCCAAATTCAAGACTTTTCCTATTCTATTTTTTTCCCGCGGAAAATATACTGCAGTTGCGCGATCAAAAGCCGTTGCATCGCCTATGCACTTCCGGCACGCAAGAAGAGGGGAGTTCCGAACGTTGCCAGCAGATTGAGGCGACCTGCCCAGTAACGTCAACGCATTGATCTAAATCGCCACTTAAGCCGAATTCCACAGCAGAAATCGGGAGGCGAAATATTCGCGCAACTTGCGCGGGATGCGAGACGAGAAGCTGTGGTTACAGCAGCGCCTGAAATCAAATTAAAAATAATTTACGCATGCTTGCTGGCTCCTGGACTAGTTACAACGGGCGATTCGCCTTGTGACGATGTCTTGGCCAAACCTTGTCTATTTGGTGGAATGATGAAAAAACTGATCAGAATTTTTGCCTTTTTTAGCATCGCCATTTTGTTGAATGCAATACCTTCGATAGCACAAGCCCAATTCCCACCTCATCAATCATGTCCTTACAAAACGCTTATGTCACCGCCGTCGACAATCGCTTTCGACCCAGGGGTCCCGGACGGAACAGTACTATGGAGTGGAAATCTTCAGACTAATTATCGGAGTTCCAACGCATCCACTGGTGGTTACGTGTGCCCCTCAAGTGCCTTTAACATACATTTCGAGGGAACAACACCCTACTTGGGCAACAATCTTTACACGACTGGCATTCCCGGTATTTCGTATCGCTTCAAGATGACTGGCCCGACAACTGGCCCGATTATTTATCCGTCGTGTTTTCTGCAGAAATATTTTCCGCACATCTGCTGGATCAATGAACTCGGGGCCGGAATGACGAACCATACGTTGTCCGTTGAACTTATAAAGACAGGCTCAATTACCGGCGGCGGTGCACTGTCAGGAGTGTTTGCACACTGGTTCGTACAGTTAGGGAGGTCCTATGCCACCTACTCCTGGGGGGGAAGCGTTGTGATACAGCCAACTATCCCCACGTGCAAGGTATCGATGCCATCGATTGCGGTCCGTCTTCGAGACGTAAACGTAAACGTCTTTACCGGAGTCGGAAAAACGTCACCAAGCCAGCCATTTGATATCGTGCTGCAGTGCTCTGGCGGAAATACCGGCACAAGCACAGATGTCTATACGACGCTGACCGACCAGACCGATCCGAGTAACGTTTCAGATACCCTGTCCCTTACCAAGGACTCCACTGCATCCGGTGTTGGCATTCAGGTTTTAAATGGGACCACGGTGATCAAATATGGCCCAGACTCCAGCGCCGCAGGCAATAAGAATCAGTGGAAGGCTGGTTCAGCTGGTAATGGTACATTCACCATACCGCTGACAGCCCGGTACATCCAGACCACGCCCTCGGTGAAAGCGGGAACTGCAAATGGTCGTGCGACTTTCACGATGAACTATCAGTAAAGAACAAATATGTGATTAAAAGTGTGAAGCCAGGGTGAACGGACCGCCCTGGCCATGGACCTGCTCTGCCGCCAGAAGACCCATTCCGTCTTCACCGAGGCCACCGGCCCGCGCCTGCCACGACTCGGCGCGCCTGCGCGGCTAGCCCACCTTCGGCGATCTCATCCGCCGTACCGCCCGGAAGCCGCCTGAATCCTGCGATCGCAGCCGGGCGACGCGGGACAAGCGGACGCGCCAGGGCCGCGGATGGGGCGCGTTGGGGGTCCGCTACCGGGGCCAGTTGTGGCCCGGCAGGATTTGCGGCATAATTCCCGGCTCAGCACCGTGCTGGTACGCCGGACTCCCGGCAAATCCGCCAGCACCCACTCAGCCCGGGTGGTGAAACAGGTAGACGCAGGGGACTCAAAATCCCCCGCCGCAAGGCGTGTCGGTTCGAGTCCGACCCCGGGCACCACTACATTTCCCAAGAAAAACAAGCAGATATGCTCGAGGGCGAGCGCAGCTTCACCACACGCTTATGTTCCGTACAGCGTCCTGGCCCAAAGCTAAGCCGGAAAAAACTCAACCCGCTCCCCGGCGCCAGCCATCGACTGCCCAAACGTAATCCAGCCGTGCCCTCTGAGCGCGACCTCATCACGGCGCAGGATGATTTCGTCATCGCCATCGATGGCGACATGCGTGCCATTCGCGCTTCGGTCGATCAGCATGTATTTACCCGCGCGGAACTCGACCGTTGCATGGAACCGCGATGTCTGCGGATCCGCGACGACGATCGTCATCGCGGCGTCGCGCCCTATCGTGACCGGCGGCGAGGCGCCGTTCATGCGAACCTCCATCTCCCGATACCGCAGCGTTAGCAGCGCGGGGCGGATCGCGCGCCGGCTTACGTCGGCGAGAATCGTCATGTCTGCGTTCTCTTGCCATATCGCTTCGAACAATTCCACGGGCGCTTCCTTCCCGCGCACCTGTATCGGGTAGAGGTAGCGCATCACCTGGCGCAGCGTCGCCGGCAGATGTGCCACGGCGTCCTTGCTGGTGATGATCTGCCCTTGCGATGCGAGTTTGGACAGGCGCGCGGCGAGGTTCACCGTGTCACCAAATACATCGCCCGATGCGTCGCGCAGGATCGGGCCGTGGTGAAAACCGATATGGATCGACATGGGCAGGCCGGATACCGGCGGCAGTTCGGCAATCGCCACTTGCATGTCGAGTGCAGCCTGCATGGCATTTTCGGCGGACGGGAACAACACCATGACTTCGTCCCCGATCGTCTTCACAACCCGGCCTTGCTGCGCCGACGAACAGGATTTCATCAGGGCGATGCACTGCCCGATTGCGCCGAAGGCAGCCGCATTGCCGGCCTTCTCATATAGCTTTGTGCTGCTGCTGACATCCGCGAACAGCACGGACCCGTCTGCGTCGGCCTGCGCAGGTATCGATTCCCGGTCCATATGTGTCTCAACCTGTTTGTGTCTCAACCTGTTCGCGTCTCAACCCGTTCGCGCGCCTCGCGTGGCGCCCTGCACTGATGGTAGTACGCGGCCAAACGCTCAAAGAAATGTTTCAGCGATATCGATCGATGAGCGCTGGCCAAGTGCCTCGAAGTTTGCCGCGAGCCAGGCGTCGGCCCGCTCGCGCCCGAGCGTGAACAGGCCGCGCAGGAAGGCCCAGTCCGCGTTGAACTTGCTGGGCGCGCCCAGCCGCGCCATCTCGGTTTCTGCATCGATGCTGTGGATCAGCATGCGGCGGTAGCGTGACGGGTCGAGCGCGCCTTCATCGATCAGCCGGGTGATGAACTCGATGGCGCGCATCTCGCGCATCAACGAGGAGTTGAAGCTGAGCGTGTTGATACGGTCCAGGATTTCGCGTGCCGTGACAGGCACCTGGGGAATGTGGATCGGGTTGAGGCGGATGATCAGCACATCGCGGCTGTCGGTCTCATAGATCAGCGGATAGATCGGCGGGTTGCCCATGTAACCGCCGTCCCAGTAATACTCGCCGTCGATCTCCACGGCCTGGAACAGCGTCGGCAGGCAGGCCGAAGCCATCACGGCCTTGGCGCAGATCTCGCCAGTGCTGAACACGCGGATGCGCCCGCGCAGCACATTGGTTGCGCACAGGAACAGCTTGACGCTCTTGCTGCGGCGCAGCACCTCGAAATCGATGGTCTCATCCAGGATGTTCTGCAGCGGGTTGAGATTGCAAGGATTGAGCTGGTAAGGCGAGTAAAAGCGCGTGAGATGGTCGAACATCATCCACGCGGGCGACATCTCCATATTGCCGCTGGCGCCCATCAACCGGTCCAGCCAGGTAGGTTGCAGGGGACTCAGCTTCGCGCAGTCGGACACCTTGCGCCAGCACGTCTCCAGGGCCTGCCGCGCGCCTTCCGGCCCACCGCTTGCCAGGCCGTAGGCGAGCACGGTGGCGTTGACGGCACCGGCGCTGGTGCCACTGATGCCGTCGATGCCGATGCGCTTGTCTTCCAGCAGCCGGTCCAGCACGCCCCAGCTGAATGCCCCGTGGGTGCCGCCCCCTTGCAACGCGATGTTGATGCGGCGGATCGCGGGGGGGTGATTGGCTTGCATGGTGGCCTCCGGTTTCTGTGCCTCAGCACCTCAGCGCCTCGGCGCCGCAGTGCTTCCGTACCGGGGAGCGGCGCTGGCTTCGCGGCGAGCGAGGAACATCTCCGTATGGTAGATGCGGGCGAACAATCCGCAGTGGCGTCATCTCCAGAGGCTTGCGCCGGATGCCTGTCGAACAAGTGTCCCATCGAGCATGGCCATGCATCCAGACCATGCCGACGGCGGCCTGCCAGTTGCTCAAGGACTTCGGGCTGGCGGCCTTTGTTGCCATCGTCGGCATCAACTCCGGGCTGCAGGCGGCGACCACGCTCAAGCAAAGCGGGCTGACCATCTTCCTGCTGGGCGCGGTGGTGACGCTGCTGCCGCTGTTTCTCACCATGCTGTTCGGCCGCTACGTGCTCAAGTACGACAACGCCGCACTGCTGGCCGGCGCGCTGTCGGGCTCGCGCAGCGCCAACCCGGCCTTCGGCGGCATCCTGGACAAGGCGGAAAGCCCGGTGCCAACAGTGCCCTTCGCCATCACCTACGCACTGGCCAACGTACTGCTGACCCTGCTGGGGCCGCTGGTGGTCGGCCTGGTGTAGCGCGGTGCGCCTGCAAGCCAGCAGCAGCCCCCCGCACAAGCGCTCTTTGCCTTCCCGGGCCCGGCCGCGCCGGCCAGGTCCACCCCCAACAAGCCTTACCCCTGGAGCCTGTCATGACCAAACCTGACCTTTCCAAGCTGGCGAGCCATTCGCCCTTCGAACTCAAGGACGAGCTGATCAAGCTCGCCAGGAGCTGTCGATCGACGCGGACCCGAACCAGCGCTGGCAATACGCCAACAAGGAGCTCGACAAGCTGCGCGACCCCAAGGTCAAGGCGTTCTTCCTGGTGAACCCGAGCAACCCGCCGTCGGTGCGCATGAGCGACGAGAGCCTGGAGTACCTGGCCTCGATCGTGGAAGAGCGGCCGGACCTGATCATCCTGACCGACGATGTGTATGGCACCTTTGCCGACAACTTCGTCTCGCTGTTCGCGATGTGCCCCAAAAACACCATCCTGGTGTACTCGTTCTCCAAGTACTTTGGCGCAACAGGCTGGCGCCTCGGCGTCATCGCCACGCACCAGGACAACGTCTTCGACGCGCTGATCGCCAAGCTGCCCAAGCCCCAGCACGACGGCCTGCACAAGCGCTACAACTCCATCACCACCGAGCCGGACAAGCTCAAGTTCATCGACCGCCTGGTCGCCGACAGCCGCACCGTGGCGCTGAACCACACGGCCGGGCTGTCCACGCCGCAGCAGGTGCAGATGGTGCTGTTCTCGCTGTTCTCGCTGATGGACACGCATGACGAGTACAAGGCCGCGATGAAGCGCCTGATCCGCAGCCGCAAGGCCGCGTTGTACCGCGAGATCGGCATTGCGCCGGACAACGATGACCCCAATGCCGTGGACTACTACACGCTGCTCGACATCGAGCAACTCGGCGGCAAGGCCATCGGCCCGGACTTCGTCAAATGGGTGCTCAACTCCGCCGAGCCGGTGGAGCTGCTGTTCCGCCTCGCCGAGGCAGCGGGCGTGGTGCTGCTTGCCGGGCCGCGGCTTTGGCACGCGCCATCCCTCCGGCCGCGTGTCGCTGGCCAACCTCAATGAATCGGACTACGTGAAGATCGGCCGCTCGATCCGCAAGCTGTTCGAGGAGTACGTGGAGCAGTACAACAAGGCCACGGCGCGCAAGGACGTGACGAAGAAGTAAGCCATAGGCTGTGTCAGGCGGATGCCGGCATGGTCCGGCATCCGCCTGACACACGCTCCAACGCACAGCTCTGGTATGGTGGGCGGTCCGCCCTACCAGAGCCGAGCCGCCGAGCCGCATGTCCCCTTCCCTTCTAGATACCTTCCTGCCTGCGCCTTGGGTCGCCTCGCTGCAAGGCGCCATGCCGGTGGGCTTTTCCTGGTGGTGGCCCTCGCTGTTCACACTGGCGGAATGGGCGATCCGCCTGGCCATGCTGGTCTACGTGCCACAGCGCCGTGCCCCGGCGGCCGCGCGCACCTGGCTGCTGCTGATCTTCTTCCTGCCATGGCTGGGGCTGGTGCTCTATGCGCTGTTCGGCCGCATCTACTATCCCAAGTCGCGCCGGCTCAAGCTGGCCCGCATCAACCAAGGCATCGCAAGCGTGCGTGACCGGGTGGCACGCTTCGCGCCATTGCAGCCGCTGCCCGCCGCCGTTGCCGCCGATGCGGCCGGCCTGATCGAGCGGCTCGGCTCCTACTCGCCGATGCGCGGCAATGCCGTGACGCTGCTCGACGACTATGACGCGACGGTGGCCGCGATGATTGCCGATATCGACGGCGCCAGGCACCAGGTCCATCTGCTGGTCTATATCTACGCCGCCGACGCAACCGGCCGCGCCTTTACCGACGCCCTGCTGCGGGCCAGCGCGCGGGGCGTGCGCTGCCGCCTGCTGGTGGATGCGCTGGGCGCGCGCGCGGGCTGGCGCATGTTTGCCGATACGCTGCGCGACGGCGGCGTGGAGGTGGTGCAGGCCCTGCCCATGCGCTCGCTGATGGCGGTGCTCAAAGGCAAGAGCGCGCGCTTCGACCTGCGCAATCACCGCAAGATCCTGGTGGTGGATGGCAGCATTGGCTACATCGGCTCGCAAAACGTGATCGATGCCGAGTCGATGCCCGGACTGCCCAATGAAGAACTGGTGGCGCGCGTGACCGGGCCAGTGGTGGCGGAGCTGCAAGCGGTCTTCCTGGCCGACCGCTACCTGGAAACCGGCGACGGCAACTTCGGCCTCGACAGCTTCCCGCCCATGGAGGCGCAAGGCCCGCACATCGCGCAGATGCTGCCCAGCGGCCCTGGCTACGGCACGCAGAACGCGCAGATGGCGCTGATCAGCATGATCCACCGCGCGCGCAGCGAAGTGGTCATCACCACGCCCTACTTCGTGCCGGATGAAGCGTTCCTGCAAGCGCTGCACCTGGCCTGCTACCGTGGCGTGGCGGTGCACCTGGTGCTGTCGCAACGGATCGACCAGCGCTTCACGCAGGCCGCGCAGGAGGCTTACTTCGGCGTGCTGCTGGACTCGGGGGTGCAGATCCACTTGTACCGCCCCGCCTTCCTGCATGCCAAGCACGTCACCATTGACGATGAAGTTGCCATGGTGGGATCGACCAATATGGATATCCGGTCGTTCGCGCTCAATGCAGAGGCCGCGCTAGTGATCTATGACCGTGATGTGGTAGCGCGCATGCGGCGGATCCAGCAGCGGTATCTGGCCAATAGTGAGACGGTGGTGCGGGCGGTTTGGCAGCGGCGGCCGCTGCATACGCGGACCTGGCAGAATCTTTGCCGGTTGGCGGATTCGTTGCTGTAGGTGTGGGAACGCGGCCGGTGGCTAGGGGTCGCGTTGGTAGCCCCGCTGACGCGGGGGGTGTCTCTTGTGGGCGGGGTTTTACTGCTTCTAGCTGCTGTCGCGGCTGTGCGGTGTTGGCCGTTTTAGAACGTGTGAGATGTCACTTCTCTTTACTCGTAAAGAGAAGTAACCAAGAGAAAGCGATCCTTGCAGGAGGCTGGCGTGGCGTCATTGGGGACCCCAATGGTTTCGTCGTACGGCCCCGGGTGCTGATGGACTCGTGCCGTTACCAGTTTAGACCACCACGACCTTGCTAGTGCCCAGGGTTTCGTGGTGGCCCCCACCGGTAGCCACCACCACGAATTTCAAGCCGTCTGTAGCTCGTGGAGTGACTGGCCACGAAGTTGCATGCGTCCCGTTTCCGTCGTGGGCGCGGTGGCACCGAATGGATAGGACCAAGAACTTCTTCACCGCGCCCACCCCACCACGAAACCATCATAGCGTGATATATCGTGGCGCTGCGAACCGGTACCGGCAGATGCGTGAATGAGCAGGGATGCCGCTACCGAGCAGAGCAGCCTCACCACGAAACCAGCGCCATCCGCAGGATCGTGGCCATTCAAATCGGTACCGCCACGAGGCTATTAAAACCCGGGGCCTGACGACGAAACTACCGGGCTACGCAACCCCGACAAGCCAGCCTCCTGCAAGGATCGCTTTCTCTTGGTTACTTCTCTTTACGAGTAAAGAGAAGTGACATCTCACACGTTCTAAATCGGCCAACACCGTACAGCCGCGACAGCAGCTAGAAGCAGTAAAACCCCGCCCACAAAGCACAAAGACACCCGAGCGTCAGCGGGGCCAGCAGACTTAACGCGCCTCCACGTACCCCAACACCGTCTCCAGCATCGTCTTCAGCGTAGGCTGGATCCGCGTAGCCCGCGCTTCGTCATAGGCGAAAGGATAGCTCTCGCTCATATAAGCCGACTGCGTCAACTCCAGCTGCACGGCTTGCACGCCTTGCGCCGGCGCCCCGTACTGCCGCGTGATATAGCCGCCCTTGAAGCGCCCGTTAAGCACCGACGTATAGCCAGGCAACGCGCCAGCGATATCCAGCAGCTGGTTGGCCAGCGCGGCGTCGCAGCTGGCACCATTGGCGGTGCCCAGGTTGAAGTCGGTCAGCTTGCCCTCGAAAAAGCGCGGCAGCACCGAGCGGATCGAATGCGCGTCCCACAGCGCCACCGTGCCATGCTCGGCGCGCAAGCGGGCCAGTTCTTCAGCGAGCGCGCCGTGGTACGGGCGCCAGATGGCGTCGCGGCGCGCGGCGATTTCATCGTCGGCGGGCAGGCCGCTGGCGTCGGCGTAGATCGGCGTCTTGTCGAAGGTATCGACCGGGCACAGGCCGGTGGTGTCCTGGCCGGGGTAGAGATTGGCGTTGTCGGGCGGGCGGTTCAGGTCCACCACGTAGCGCGAGTGGGTGGCCACCAGGATGGAGGCGCCAAGCTCGCGCGCGAAATCGTACAGGCGCCCCAGGTGCCAGTCGGTATCGGGCACGGTGCGTGCCTCGGCGGTCAGCCGGTCGGACACGGAGGCCGGCAGGTGGGTGCCGACGTGCGGCATCGACACCAGCATCGGGCGCGTGCCGCGATGCAGGGTGAAAGCGGGGGTATCGGTCGAGAAGGCCATGTTTTCTTGTTTGCTACTTTGCAACATAAAGGCGCAGTGCTCATCAATACGGGCCTGAAGCTTGTAGCATCAAGCTTCAGGCCGCGTGGTGCGCCGGGTTTTAGTCAGTCAGCAGGCTGGCGCGCGCAGCGGCAAAGCGCTTGCCAGCGTCAGCCTGCAAGGCGTGCATACCATGCTGCACGCGCGTGCGGCCCGCCGTGCGGACTTCCGCTAGTGTCTCATGCCCATGGTTGGTGAACACATGGACCGCCAGCGCCTGGCTGCCCGACAAACCTGAGAGCGCGGGATGCGCCCCGTCCAGCACGACGAAATCCGCCTGCTGCCCGACGGCAATCGCGCCGATATCCCGGCCCGACGCACGCGCGCCACCAAAGGCGGCATCAAGGTAAAGGCGGTCCGCCACCTGCTTGTGCGCGTCCGAAGCCAGCACGTTGCGCTTTTGCAGCGCCAGCCGCTGGCCGTACTCGAACAGCCGCAGCTCTTCCACCACGCTGACGCTGGCGTGGCTGTCCGAGCCGATGCCCCAGACACCGCCCTGCCCCAGGTAGGGCGCGGCGTCGAATACCCCATCGCCCAGGTTGGCCTCGGTGGTCGGACAGATGCCGGCCACCGCGCCGCTGTGCGCCAGCCGCCGCCGTTCGTCCCAGTCCAGGTGCGTGGCGTGCACCAGGCAC
Organism: Cupriavidus sp. GW822-FHT02D05; assembly: GCF_058802485.1. Taxonomy (NCBI): domain Bacteria; kingdom Pseudomonadati; phylum Pseudomonadota; class Betaproteobacteria; order Burkholderiales; family Burkholderiaceae; genus Cupriavidus; species Cupriavidus sp. GW822-FHT02D05. The sequence goes on from NZ_JBXAOE010000003.1 coordinate 53,562, forward strand.
CAGCGCGCATCCACCTCGGCATGGTCGAGCAGCCATGCCACCGGGCGTGTGCCCGTGAGCGTGATGCACTCGTCGACCTCGCGCTGCTGCTCGGCGATATGGATGTGCACCGGCGCTGTTGCATCCAGCGCGTGCAGGCCCGCCACGGCGTCGGCAAGACTCTGCGGCGGCACCGCGCGCAGCGAGTGCGGGGCAAGTCCCAGGCGAGCCTGGCCATGGCATTGCGGGGCCAGCCGGCCGAGCAAGGCGAGCATGGCGTGCGTCTCATGCAGGAAGCGGCGCTGATCCGGCACCGCGGGCTTGTCGCCGAAGCCGGCCGTCTGGTACAGCACCGGCAGCAGCGTGATGCCGATGCCAGCGGTCCGCGCGGCGCGCAGCAGGCGCAGCGACATCTCGGCAGGGTCGGCGTAAGGCTTGCCGTCCGTGTTGTGATGCACGTAGTGGAATTCGCAAACGCTGGTGTAGCCCGCGCGCAGCATCTCGATATAGAGCTGCGTGGCGATGGCTTCCAGCGTGTCGGGCGAAAGCCGCAGCGCGAAGCGGTACATCAGCTTGCGCCAGCTCCAGAAGGAATCGCTCTCCTGGCCGTCGGCCAGCGTCTCGCTGCGGAACTCGGTCAGCCCGGCAAAGCCGCGCTGGAACGCATGCGAATGCAGATTGGGCATGCCCGGCAACAGCGGCCCGGCGGCGCGCGGCACGTCCACGGCGGGTTTCGCGCCGGCCTGTACCGTCGTGAATGCGCCGGCGTCGTCCCAGGCCAGCAGTACATCGCTGGCCCAGCCCGTGGGCAGCAAGGCCTGCGCGGCAAACAGGCTTCCGGCGTTCATGGCCGTACTCCTTGCGCTGGCGTGGCGGCGGGATAGACCTTGCCCTGGCGCACCACGGCGGCGGCGGGATTGCGCCCGAACCAGTAGGCCAGCTCGGCCGGCGAATCGACATTCCACAGCACGAAATCGGCGGCGCGCCCGGCGGCCAGCAAGCCGTGCCGGTCGGATGCGCCCAGCGCGCGCGCGGCGTGCGTGGTGACGCCTGCCAGCACTTCGGGCACGGTCAGCCTGAACAGGGTGCACGCCATATTCATCATCAGCAGCAGCGAAGTGACGGGCGACGTACCGGGATTGTGATCGGTGGAGATCGCCATCGGCACGCCATGCCGGCGCAGCAGGTCGATCGGCGGCAGGTTGGTGTCACGCAGGAAATAATAGGCGCCCGGCAGCAGGACCGCCACCGTGCCCGACCCGGCCATGGCAACGACGCCGGCCTCATCGAGATGTTCCAGGTGATCGGCCGACAGCGCGCGGTAACGCGCCGCCAGCGCGGTGCCACCCAGGTTGCTGAGTTGCTCGGCGTGCAGCTTGACGCGCAAGCCGTGGCGCTCGGCGGCCTGGAACACGCGCTCGGTCTGCGCCAGGCTGAAGCCCACGGATTCGCAGAAGGCGTCCACCGCGTCGATGAGGCCCTCTTCGGCCAGCGCGGGCATCATGGTTTCGCACACCAGCGTGATGTAGTCGTCGGCGCGGCCCGCGTATTCCGGCGGCAGCGCGTGCGCGCCGAGGAAGGTGGTATGCACCGTCACGCCGAAGGCCTCGCCCAGGCGGCGCGCCACGCGCAGCTGCTTGCGCTCGCTGGCGAGGTCCAGGCCGTAGCCGGACTTGATCTCCAGCGTGGTCACGCCTTCGGCCAGCAACGGCGCGAGACGCGCGGCGGCCAGCGCGAACAGCGTGTCTTCATCGGCCGCGCGGGTGGCGCGCACGGTGGAGACGATGCCGCCGCCAGCGCGCGCGATTTCCTCATAGCCTGCGCCGGCCAGGCGCATGGCGAATTCATCGGCGCGCTGCCCGCCGTACACAAGGTGGGTGTGGCAGTCGACCAGGCCCGGCGTGATCCAGGCGTTGCCCGCGTCATGGCGCGGCAGCGCTGCGTATGCCTGCGGCATCTCTGCCTGCGCGCCGAGCCACACGATGCGGCCCTGCTGCACGACCAGCGCGGCGTCACGGATGGCCTTGGCGGGATCGCCGTCGGGCAGCAGGTGGCAGCGATGCCAGACGCCATCGGCGGACTTGGTAGATTCAGTGGACGAAGAGGTAACGGCGGCCTGCGCCGGGTTCAGGTTCATTGCGGGTTCTCCAACTCCAGTTCCAGGGTGACGCACAGGCAAAGCGCGGGCTCCGACATCGCCTGCAGGCGATATGGCACCGCTACGCCTTCGGCAAACAGCATGCCGTCGTCGCTGGCCAGCACGGCTTGCCCGCCCTGGCCGGCAACGCCGTGGCGCCATGCCCCCTCAACCACAAACAACAACACCACATGCGCGCCGGGCGCGATCGTGAATTCGTCGCGCGCCGCGACCACGCTCGCGCGGCACTGGCCGCGCCGCGTCATCACATTGAAGTCGCGCGTGGCGCCATCCAGCAGCGTGGCTTGCACGCCGCGCTCGCCGGCAAAGGCAAAGGGCTCGCCAACGGTATCGAGGCGATGATCGAAGCTGCCATCGTCAGCCAGCAGGCGTACGCCCTCGCCGTCCAGCAGCACGATCTGGCGATCGATGCCGGGAAAGGCGGAGAACGGCCCATCGGCGGCGATGTCGGCCACGCTCACGCGCCACAGGAATGCGTCCATGCCGGCGCCCGGCGGCCACGCCGCGATCTCGCGGGTGACGCCGCCGCCGTTCTTCCAGGGCTGCGCGGCCAGCGCGCCGAGCGAGAAACGTTCGACGCCGTTCATGCGCCTGCCGCCTTCGGCACCATCGGCAGGTTCAGGCCCTTCTCATGGGCGCAGTCGATCGCGCTTTCGTAGCCGGCGTCGGCGTGGCGCATCACGCCGGTGGCCGGGTCGTTCCACAACACGCGTTCGATGCGCTTGGCCGCGGCGTCAGTGCCGTCGCAGACGATCACCACGCCCGAATGCTGCGAGAAGCCCATGCCCACGCCGCCGCCGTGATGCAGGCTGACCCACGTGGCACCGCCCGCGGTGTTGAGCAGCGCGTTGAGCAGCGGCCAGTCGGACACGGCGTCGGAGCCGTCGCGCATGGCTTCGGTCTCGCGGTTGGGGCTGGCAACCGAGCCGCAATCCAGGTGGTCGCGGCCGATCACGATCGGCGCCTTCAGCTCGCCGTTCTTCACCATCTCGTTGAAGGCCAGGCCCGCGCGGTGGCGCTCGTCCAGTCCCACCCAGCAGATGCGCGCGGGCAGGCCCTGGAAGGCGATGCGGTCGCGCGCCATGTCCAGCCAGCGGTGCAGGTGCGCGTCTTCGGGGAACAGCTCCTTCATCTTGGCATCGGTCTTGTAGATGTCCTCGGGGTCGCCCGATAGCGCAACCCAGCGGAACGGGCCCTTGCCTCGGCAAAACAGCGGGCGGATATACGCCGGCACGAACCCCGGGAAATCGAAGGCATTGGCCACGCCTTCGTCAAAGGCGACCTGACGGATGTTGTTGCCGTAGTCCAGCGTGGGCACGCCCATTTGCTGGAAGGCCAGCATGGCCTGCACGTGCTTGACGATGGAAGTCTTGGCAGCGGCCTCGACCGATTTGGGATCGGTCGTGCGCGCGGCTTCCCATTGCCCGACGGTCCAGCCCGCCGGCAGGTAGCCGTTGACCAGGTCGTGCGCCGAGGTCTGGTCGGTGACGATGTCCGGGCGCATGCCGCCGGCCTGCGCGCGTTTGACCAGCTCCGGCATGATCTCGGCAGCGTTGCCGAGCAGGCCGACGGAGATGGCCTGCTTGTTGCGCGTGGCTTCTTCGATCATGGCCAGCGCTTCGTCGATGCTGGTGGCCTTCTTGTCGACATAGCGCGTGCGCAGGCGGAAGTCGATGCGCGACTCCTGGCACTCGATCGCCAGCACGCATGCGCCGGCCAGCACGCCGGCCAGCGTCTGCGCGCCGCCCATGCCGCCGAGGCCGGCGGTGAGGATCCACTTGCCGGTGAGATCGTTGTTGTAATGCTGGCGGCCGGCTTCGACAAAGGTTTCGAAGGTGCCCTGCACGATGCCCTGCGTGCCGATATAGATCCACGAGCCGGCAGTCATCTGGCCGTACATCATCAGGCCGGCGCGGTCCAGCTCGTTGAACTTGTCCCAGGTGGCCCAGTGCGGCACCAGGTTGGAGTTGGCAATCAGCACGCGCGGCGCGTCGGCATGGGTGCGGAACACGCCCACCGGCTTGCCGGATTGCACCAGCAGCGATTCTTCCTCGCCCAGGTTGCGCAGGCTGTCGAGAATGGCGTCAAAGCACTCCCAGTTGCGCGCCGCCTTGCCGATGCCGCCGTACACCACCAGGTCCTGCGGGCGCTCGGCCACATCGGGATCCAGGTTGTTCTGGAGCATGCGGTAGGCGGCTTCGATCAGCCAGTTCTTGCAGTGCAGCTCGGTGCCGCGCGGCGCGCGGATCTCGCGCTGGCCACGCAGGGGGGCCGCTTTGGTGAATTGGTGTTCGTTGGCGTTCATGTCTGGTTCTCCTGCGTGTTGGGTTCAACCCTGCGCTGCGGTGATTTGTGGGGCGTCGCATTCGGGGGCGCCCGCCCTCTCCCCCAGCCCCTCTCCCACAAGCGGGAGAGGGGAGCAACCCGGCGGCATTGCCCGAAGCCGGCACGATGCGCCAAAGCCATCTGGAATGACGACGGTTGTCGCTCCCTCTCCCCTCACGGGGAGAGGGTTGGGGAGAGGGGCGGTTTGGCTAGGAGCCACTTGAAGCGAAGCCAATTGTTTTCTTCGGCACGGCGGCTTACGCCACGCCCACCTGCGACGGCAGCACCTGCCGCACGGACTCGGGCCAGCCCGCACCCGCGTCACCCTGCTGCACCCACTGCTTCATTGCCTCGATATCCGGTGCGAAGTAGCGGTCGCCTTCCACAAAGGCCACGCGCTCGCGGATGCGTGCGATCTCGGTCTCGATCAGCGGCGAGGATTCCAGCGGGCGGTGGAACTCGATGCCCTGCGCGGCGGCCATGGCTTCGATGCCGACCACCACGGCGGTGTTCTCCGCCATATCGCCCAGGCGGCGCGCGCCGTAGGTGGCCATCGACACATGGTCCTCCTGGTTTGCCGACGTCGGCAAGCTGTCCACGCTGGCAGGATGCGCCAGCGACTTGTTCTCGGACGCCAGCGCGGCGGCAGTGACCTGCGCGATCATGAAGCCCGAATGCAGGCCACCGTCGCGCACCAGGAACGGTGGCAGGCCGGACAGGCCGGAATCGAGCAGCAGCGCGAGGCGGCGCTCGGAGATCGCGCCGATCTCGGCGATGGCCAGCGCGATGATGTCGGCGGCAAACGCCACCGGCTCGGCGTGGAAGTTGCCGCCCGAGATCACGTCGCCCTGCTCCGGGAACACCAGCGGATTGTCGGACGCGGCGTTGGCTTCGATCTGCAGCACGCGCGCGGCGTGCTGCAGGTTGTCCAGGCAGGCGCCCATCACCTGCGGCTGGCAGCGGATGGAGTACGGGTCCTGCACGCGCCCGCAGCTCACGTGCGAGTCCACGATCTTGCTTCCATCGAGCAGCGCGCGCACGGCGCCGGCCACGGCGATCTGCCCGGCCTGGCCGCGCGCGGCGTGGATGCGGGCGTCGAACGGCTTGACCGAGCCCTTGATGGCTTCGAGCGACAGCGCGCCCGCCACCAGCCCGGCAGCGAAGATGTCTTCGGCGGCAAACAGGCCCGCCAGCGCCAGCGCGGTGGAAACCTGCGTGCCGTTGAGCAGCGCCAATCCCTCCTTGGGGCCCAGCGTGAAGGGCGCCAGGCCCGCGTGGGCCAGCCCTTCGGCGGCCGGGCGGCGCACGCCGTCGATCATCACCTCGCCCACGCCGATCAGCGTGCACGACATATGCGCCAGCGGCGCGAGATCGCCCGACGCGCCCACCGAGCCCTTGGCCGGAATGCACGGCGTGACGCCCGAGTTGGCCAGCGCCAGCAGCGCCTCGATGATTTCGGGACGGATGCCGGAATGGCCGCGCGCCAGGCTCACGGCCTTGATCGCCAGGATCAGCCGCACGGTGTCGCTGTTCAGGTCCGCGCCGGTGCCCACGCTGTGCGACAACACCAGGTTGCGCTGCAGCTCCGCCAGCTTGTCATGCGGAATGCGCGTTTGCGCCAGCTTGCCGAAGCCGGTGTTGATGCCGTAGACCACGGCATCGGCGTCGATGATGTCCTGCACGGTGGCCTGGGACGCACGCACGCCAGCCCATGCGGATGCATCCATCACCAGGCTCACTTCGCCGCGATGGATGCGGCGCAGGTCGGCCAGCGTGACGGAGCCGGGCTGCAAGGTCAGCAGCGGGCGGGAAGTTTGGTTGGCTTGGGTGGCGCTCATTTGTATGTCCCTGTCTATACAGCCGGGTTCGTGCGTTGGCTGGTGGATCTGAAAAAATTAACGGCCCACGGCGGGTTCAGCCGAAGGCCGGGTTGCCATCGGCGCGGAATCGGCTGCCTAGGCGGTAACGGTTGCCTGGGTGCAGGCAACGTACAAAGGTCACGGGGGTGCCGCCCGTCCAGGTGCGGCGGGTCAGCAGCAGGCACGGCTGGGTAGCCGGCATTTCCAGTTGGGTGGCTTGCTCCGCCGTGGCGGAGATGGCATCGACCACGTGCTCGATCTGATCATAGGGCACGTGGCGCAGCAGGTATTCGCCGGGCTTCACCGCATCGGCGGCGGCGAAATCCTGGTTGATAAAGTCCGGCGCGACGCGCGGGTTCACATAGCGGTCTTCGAGCTGCACCGGCACGCCGTCCTCGCGGTGCACGCACACGGAGTGGAACACCGATTCACCGGTGCGCAGATCCAGTGCGGCCGCAACCTCGATGGAGGCAGCCACGCGTTCCACCACCATGACGTCGCAAGCGTAGTCATGTCCGCGCATGCGGATCTCGTCCTGCAGGTTGACCACGTTGAGCAGCGTCGACTGCGGCTTGTGCTCCGCCACGAAGGTGCCCACGCCAGCCACGCGCACCACCCGGCCCTGCTCGGCCAGCTCGCGCAGCGCGCGGTTCACCGTCATGCGCGACACGCCGAAGCGGGTCACCAGTTCCTGCTCGGACGGCACGCGATCGCCAGGCTGCCACGCGCGGCTCTGGATATGGCGCGCGATGTACTCCTTCACCTGCTGGTAAAGCGCGGCGGGAGGGGAATCGGGAACACCCCGGCGGTTGGCGGTGGCAGCTTTCATGGCTTGGTTGGCAACTCAGTGCTCGGCGCTGGCCATGGCCTCGGCGCGGATTTCCTCGGTCAGTACCGCCTTGAGTTCCGAGAACGCCGGCGAGGTCTTGATCGTATAGTGGCGCGGATGCGGGAAGTCCACATCGATGGTGCGCTTGATGCGGCCAGGCCGCGCCGAGAACACCGCCACGCGGTTGGCCATGAAGATGGCCTCGTCGATATCGTGCGTGACGAACAGCACCGTCTTGCGCGAGGCTTCCCAGATGCCCAGCAGCAGTTCCTGCATCAGCACGCGGGTCTGGTTGTCCAGCGCGCCGAAGGGCTCGTCCAGCAGCAGGATCTTGGGGTCGTTGGCCAGCGCCCGGGCAATGGCCGTGCGCTGCTGCATGCCGCCCGAGAGCTGCTTGGGGAAGTGATGCTCGAAGCCGCGCAGGCCCACGCGCTGGATAAAGAAGTCGCTGCGCTCGCGCTGGTCGGCCTCGCTCATGCCGCGCTCGCGCAGGCCAAAGCGCACATTCTGCTCGATGGTCAGCCACGGGAACAACGTGTACGACTGGAACACCATGCCGCGCTCCGCGCCCGGGCCGGTGACTTCCTGCCCGTCGAGCAGCACGCGCCCGGTGGTGGGCGTATCCAGCCCGGCGACGATGCGCAGCAGCGTGGACTTGCCGCAGCCCGAGGGGCCGAGGATGGTGACGAAGTCGTTGTCCGCCACTTCGAAATCGGTCGGCTGCAACGCCAGGGTCTGGCCGCCGCGCGGATTGACGAAGGTACGCGAGACCTGCTGGATGGACAGCGCGCTCATTTGATCGAACTCCACGGAAACAGGCGCTGGTTGGCCAGCTTGAAAGCCAGGTCGGAGACCAGGCCGATGCAACCGATCACGATGATGCCGAAGATGATCTGCCCGGTGTTGAGCAGCGCCTGGCTGTCGGTGATCATATGGCCGATGCCGGAGGACGAGCCGATCAGCTCGGCCACGATGACATAGGTCCAGGCCCAGCCCAGCACCAGGCGCAGGATCTCGGCGATCTCAGGCGCGGCGCCCGGGATCAGCACGCGCCGCACGATGCCGCTGCTGTTGGCGCCCAGCGTGTAGGCCGCCTCCACCAGGTCGCGCCGCGCGCCGCCCACCGTCACCGCCACCATCAGCACGATCTGGAAGAAGGAACCGATAAAGATCACCAGCACCTTCTGCGCCTCGCCGATGCCGGCCCACAGGATCAGCAGCGGGATGAAGGCCGACGCGGGCAGATAGCGGCAAAACGAGACGAAGGGCTCGAAGAATGCCTCCGCCGCCTTGTACGCGCCCATGAAGATGCCCAGCGGCACGGCCAGCGCGGCGGCCAGCACGAAGCCGCCCAGCACGCGCCATACCGTCATGCCGATGTCACCGATGAAGTTGTACTCGGTAAACAGCAGCACACCTTCATGGGCCATGGTCATCGGATCGGCCAGGAAGGTGCGCGGCACCATGCCGCCCAGGGTCACCGCCGCCCACACGGCAAAAAACGCCACGAAGAACGACAAGCCCAGGACCCAGCGCGCGCGCTGGGTGACCGGCGCCAGCGGCGCCAGCCAGGGATGCCGGCGCGTGGCCGCCGGAGTCACCGCGGCGGGAGCGGGCGTTGTAGCCGCACCGGCGGCGGGCGAACCAATGTGAACCTGCGTCATGGCACCGACCTCGTTACTTGATGAAGCGCGCGTCGTACAGCGCGGTGACGTCCGGCACCTGGCGAATCACGCCGATCTCCAGCAGCACCTGCGCCGCTTCCTTGCTGAAGCTGGCCAGCTCTGCGCCGAAGAATTTGCGGTTGGCGTCACGATCCTGCCAGCGCAGGTAGGCGGATGACTTGGCGAACTGCTCGCCGCTTTGCTTGACCGCCGCGCCCATGATGTCGTTCGCCTTGGCCGGGTCCTGCTTGATCATGTCGAGCGCTTCGAAGTAGCTGTCCACCAGCGCTTGCGCGGCCTTGGGATTGTCCTTGAGCCACTTGGGCGCGCAGCCCAGCGTGTCCATCACCATCGGGTAGTCCAGCGTGGTGGCTAGGATCTTGCCCTTGTCCGGGTTCTGGCGCACCGACGACAGGTACGGTTCATACGTCATGGCAGCATCGTTCTGGCCCGAGACGAAGGCCTGCGCGGCGGCTTGCGGCGACAGCGTGGTGGTCTTCACATCCTTCAGGCTCATGCCGTTCTTCTTGAGCATCCAGGCCAGGCCGAAGTAAGGCGCGGTGCCTGGCGCGTCCACGCCGATGGTCTTGCCCTTGAGGTCGGCAAAGCCTTTGACGTCGCCGCGCACGGCCAGGCCGTCGGCGCCGTAGGACTTATCGAGCTGCACGATTTGGGTGATGGGCACGCCGTTGGCGTTCCAGGCCACATGGGTCTCGACCGTGGTGGCGGCGCACTGGATGGCGCCCGAGGCGAGTGCCAGGTGGCGGTCCTTCTGCGGAATCATCTTGATGTCGACGTCGACACCGTGCTTCTTGAAGATGCCGGCCTTGTCAGCCAGCGTCAGCGGCGCGAAGCCGGTCCAGCCGCTCATGCCCAGCGTGACCTGCGTGGCTTGCGCTTGCGCGGTGCCCGCGGTACCCAGCGTGGCGACGACTGCTGCAACGGCGACGGCTAGCGACTTACCGCTACGGATACGAAATCCCATCTTCCTGGCTCCTTTGGTGTGATGCGAACGGGGCCGCGCCAGCGTTGGCGGCGGCCGGACCGCCCGGCTCGGGCGGCGCCGTACTTGCGGCGCCGGTCATTTGCCAGGCAATTTAGCAACCCTGTATATACAAGTCAATGCAGTAGTTAACCCGAGGCGAAACGCAGAACTGGCGTGGCCAGCACTTACATGCCGCCGGGCCTGGAACGGCACGAAATGGGTACAAGACGGGCACAAAACGGCAACGTTACGGGATCAGGCCGGGTGCACGCCAATGCCCGTTGACGGGGCATCCGGCCCTTGCCACTTTCGCCTCCGCGCACCAGCTCCGCGCACGCTTACGCTGAATGCATCACTGGCTGTCTATACAGGATCGAGCGGCAACACCAATGCAAACGGCGTGCCACCGGGCGCCGCAGGGATGCGAAAGGACAGCGCTCCCGGGCAATGCCGAGAGCACCTGAGTTCAGGCGTCGAAAAAAGAAGCCACGGTGGGATAGCGCAGCCGCAGGCGCAGCTCGCGTTTGAGACGCGCGTTTTCCAGCCGGCGCGATTCGCTCATGAAGCTGAGCAAGGTTGGCTCCACGGCTTCGCGCAGTTGCGCGCGAGCCAGGCGCGGCGGGCGCGGCAGGCCGCGGCGGTCGGCTACCAGGTCGAAGTAATCGGCCATGCGCATTTCCGAATCGTCGCTGGCATGCACCACCCGCTGCGCGCGGCCGCGGAACAGCGACGCCACCATGGTGCGGGCCAGGTCCAGGGCATGGATGTGGTTGGTATAGACGTCGTCCTGCGGCGCCAGCGCCGGCGTGCCTTTGGCCAGGCGGGCCAGCGGCAGCCGGTCCTCGGCATAGATGCCGGGGATGCGCACGATGGAAGCACGCCAGCCGGCATGGCGGCCGAAGTCCCGCACGGACTGCTCGGCCGCCACGCGGCGCCGGGCGCGCGCGGTTTGCGGGCGCACCGCCTGCGATTCCGCCAGCCTGGCGCCGCCCCGGTCGCCATACACGCCCGAGGTGCTGGCGTAGACGAACGCTGGCGGCGCGGCGCGTCGGCCAGACCTGCCGTAGCCTCGGTCGGGTAGAATAGCGGGCTTGGCAGACCATCCGCCAGGCCGTGCGGCGGACCGTCGCCAGGCACCGCGCCGCAAGGCGCGCAGCAGCGCCAGCGTGCGGGGATCGCCCTCGCCGCGGGACGGCGGCGGCGCCAGGTGCAGCACCCTGTCGGCCAGCCCGGCCAGGCGCGCCAGCGTGGCGGGCCGGTCCAGGTCGGCTACCAGCGGCACGGCGCCGTTGTCCCGCAGCTCGGTGCGGCGGGACGGCTGCGAAGTGATGGCAAAGACGCGCCAGCGCGTCGATAGAATACGCAGGCAACGCGTGCCCACATCCCCACAGCCAACGATGAGTAGGCGCGGGCGACCCAGGCGGCGTCGCGACAGATTTTTGCTCATTGAGTGATTATGGCTTATCAAGTTACCGTCATGCCCAGCGGCCGCACGTTCGAAGCGGCCGCGGATGAAACCATCCTTACCGCGGCCCTGCGCCACAGCATCGGCCTGCCCTACGGCTGCAAGAACGGCGCATGCGGATCCTGCAAGGGCCGTGTCACCGCTGGCGGCATCGAGCAGGGCGATCATGCCGCTTCCGCGCTGTCCGCGCAGGAAAAGACCGAGGGCCGCGCGCTGTTCTGCTGCGCCAAGCCCACCTCGGACATCACCATCGAATGCCGCGAGGTGCAAGGCGCCGGCGACATCCCCATCAAGAAGGTGCCGTGCCGCGTCGCCACGCTGGAACGCGTGGCCGACGACGTGATCGTGACCCGCCTGCAACTGCCCGCCACCGAGCGCATGCAGTTCCTGGCCGGCCAGTATGTCGAGTTCCTGCTGCGCGACGGCAAGCGCCGCAGCTACTCCATCGCCACGCCGCCGCACCAGGAAGGCCCGATCGAGCTGCACATCCGCCATATGCCCGGCGGCACCTTCACCGACTACGTGTTCGGCGCCAGGGAAGGCCAGCCGGCCATGAAGGAGCGCGACATCCTGCGCTTCGAAGGCCCGCTCGGCAGCTTCTTCCTGCGTGAAGACTCCGACAAGCCCATCATCCTGCTGGCCTCCGGCACCGGCTTCGCGCCGATCAAGGCCATCGTCGAGCACGCGGTCTACACCGGCATCACCCGCCCGATGACGCTGTACTGGGGCGGCCGCCGCCCGCGCGATCTCTATATGCACGCGCTGTGCGAGCAATGGGCGCGCGAGCTGCCCAACTTCCGCTACGTGCCGGTGATCTCCAACGCCCAGGACAGCGACGACTGGGACGGCCGCACCGGCTTTGTCCACGAGGCCGTGATGGAAGACCATCCCGACCTGTCCGGCTTCGAGGTCTACGCCTGCGGCGCGCCGGTGATGATCAATGCTGCGCGCAAGGACTTTTCCCTGCGCTGCGACCTGCACGAGGATGCCTTCTTCGCCGACTCGTTCACGTCGGAAGCGGACATGCATCCGGCAGGTTCGGTACCGCCGGCACCGGCGGCCTGAGCGCCCCGCTGCCCGTTTCCAAGCGACAACAATGCCCGGCTCCGCCAAAATTCGTTTTGACAGCCGGGCGCATGGGCCTTATATTGGCCGCCATGAACTACGCTATCAACAACCGACGCAGCTACCGTACGTCGCTCCCCACCGGGGTGCCTCGCGGCTGACCGTCCATAGCTTCTGTTCAGGTCAACAAGCCACGGGCAATCCCCGTGGCTTTTTGTTTTTCTGCTCTCCTCTCCCCTGTTTCACGCCGACCCCTGGAGTCCGCCATGGCATTTGCTGAGTACCCCATCCAATCCCTGATGTACATCACCAACCGGCCCGAGCTCGTCTTTACCGAAGGCAAGGGCTCGTGGCTCACGGACCATAACGGCAAGCGATACCTGGACTTCGTGCAGGGCTGGGCGGTCAACTGCCTGGGACACTCCAACCAGGCCATGATCGACGCGCTGGTCGACCAGTCGAAGAAGCTGTTCAACCCCAGCCCGGCGTTCTACAACGAACCCATGCTCAAGCTGGCCAGGCAGCTCACCGATGCCAGCTGCTTCGACAAGGTGTTCTTCGCCAACAGCGGCGCGGAAGCCAACGAGGGCGCGATCAAGCTGGCGCGCAAATGGGGCCGCAAGCACAAGAACGGCGCGTTCGAGATCATCACCATGGACCACAGCTTCCATGGCCGCACGCTCGCCACCATGAGCGCGTCGGGCAAGGCCGGCTGGGACACCATCTTCGCGCCGCAGGTGCCAGGCTTCCCCAAGGCTGACCTGAACGACCTGGCCTCGGTCGAAAAGCTGATCAACGACAAGACCGTGGCCATCATGCTGGAGCCGGTGCAGGGCGAAGGCGGCGTGATCCCCGCCTCGCGCGAATTCATGCAGGGCCTGCGCAAGCTGGCCGACCAGCACAAGCTGCTGTTCATCGTCGACGAAGTGCAGACCGGCTGCGGCCGTTGCGGCACCATGTTCGCCTATGAACTGTCGGGCGTGGAGCCGGACATCATGACGCTGGGCAAGGGCATTGGCGGCGGCGTGCCGCTGGCAGCCCTGCTGTGCAAGGCCGAGGTCGCGAGCTTCGAAGCCGGCGACCAGGGCGGCACCTACAACGGCAACCCGGTGATGACGGCCGTTGGCAGCGCCGTGATCTCGCAGCTGACCGCGCCCGGCTTCCTGCAAAGCGTGCAAGAAAAAGGCGCCTACCTGCGCGAGCAGCTGCTGGCGCTGACGTCCGAGTTCGGCCTGGGCGGCGAACGCGGCGAAGGCCTGCTGCGCGCACTGGTGCTGAACAAGGACATCGGCCCGCAACTGGTGGAAGAAGCGCGCGACATGCAGCCGCAAGGCCTGCTGCTGAATTCGCCGCGCCCCAACCTGCTGCGCTTCATGCCCGCGCTGAACGTGACCATCGAGGAAATCGACCAGATGATCGGCATGCTGCGCACGCTGCTGAAAAAGCTGGCCTGAGCCTCGTCTTGAAGCCGGCGCGCCGCCGGCCAGGCACAATGAAAAAGCCCCGCAAATCGCTTGCGGGGCTTTTTCTTTGCAGCAAACCGCAGCGTCACAGAGGCGACATCACTCGCCCAGATACGCCGCGCGGACCTTCGGATCGTCCAGCATCTGCTTGGCGTCGCCGCTCATGGTGACCAGGCCCGACTCCATCACATAGCCGCGGTGGGCGGCCTGCAGCGCCAGCCGCGCATTCTGCTCCACCAGCAGCACGGTCACGCCCAGCGCGGAGACGTCGCGCACCACCTCGAAGATCTTCGCGACCATGATCGGCGACAAGCCCATCGAGGGCTCGTCCAGCAGCAGCAGCTTGGGCTGGCTCATCAGCGCGCGCGCCATGGCCAGCATCTGCTGCTCGCCGCCGGACATGGTGCCGGCCAGCTGGTTGGCGCGCTCCTTCAGGCGCGGGAAGATGCCGAACATGCGGTCGATGTCGGCCTTGATGCCGGCCTCGTCGATGCGCGTGTAGGCGCCCATCTGCAGGTTCTCGGTAATGGTCATGCGCGCAAATACCCCGCGCCCTTCCGGCACCATCGCCAGCCCTTGCTTGAGCAGCGTGTAGCTTGGCACCCCCTTGATGGACTTGCCCATGTACTCCACATCGCCGCCGGCCCATCCCTGCAGGCCGGTGATGGCCTTCATGGTGGTGGTCTTGCCGGCGCCGTTGGCGCCGATCAGCGTGACCAGTTCGCCTTCTTTGATCTCGAGGTCGATGCCCTTGACCGCCTGGATGCCGCCGTACGCGACCTTCAGGCCGGATATCTTGAGTAGTGTTTCTTTCATTGTGTATTTCCCCCGTCAGTGCGCCGGGGTACCGAGGTAAGCCTCGATCACCGCTGGATTGCTCTGAACTTCGTGCGGCAGGCCCTGCGCGATGACCTTGCCGTAGTCGAGCACGGTCAGGCGATTGCACAGGCCCATCACCAGCTTCACGTCGTGCTCGATCAGCAGGATGGTCTTGCCATCGCTGCGGATCTTGTCGAGCAGGCCGCGCAGTTCCACCTTCTCGGTGGCGTTCATGCCAGCGGCGGGCTCATCGAGCGCCAGCAGCTTGGGCTCGGTGGCCAGCGCCCGCGCGATCTCCAGGCGACGCTGGTGGCCGTAGGACAGATTGCGCGAGGTGAAGTGCGCGTACTTGCCGATGCCGACATACTCCAGCAGGTCATGCGCCCAGTCTTCCACCGAGTGCTCCTCGCGCCGGACCGAAGGCGGGCGGAACACCGCGCCAAAGAGGCCAGCCTTGGTACGCACGTGGCGGCCCACCATCACGTTTTCCAGCGCGGTCATCTCGCCGAACAGGCGGATGTTCTGGAAGGTGCGGGCAATCCCGGCCTTGGCGACTTCGTGCACGGCGGTCGGCTGGTAGGCCTTGCCGCCCAGCACGAACTCGCCGGAGTCCGGTGTGTACAGGCCGGTAATCACGTTGAAGAAGGTGGTCTTGCCGGCCCCGTTGGGACCGATCAGGCCGTAGATTTCGCCCGGCTTGATCTGCAGGCCCACATCGGACAATGCCTGCAGGCCGCCGAATCGCTTGTTGACCCCCTGTACGGACAGGAGGAGATTCTCGTTGCTCATGATGTCCTCCTGGTCAGAAACGGCCAACGCTGCCCGGGCGGCGGATCACCGGCCGGTCTTCCTTGCGCGGCGACGGCCACAGGCCCGCCGGGCGATACAGCATCACACCAACCAGGGCCAGCCCGAACAACAGCTGACGCAGCACTTCGGCGTCGACGATGGTATGGCCGAAGAGCATGTTCTGCGCCGGCTCCGCCACGGCGCGCAGCAGTTCCTGGAAACCCACCAGCAGGATACCGCCCAGGATCACGCCAGGAATGTGGCCCATGCCGCCCAGCACCACGATGGCCAGGATGTAGATGGACTCCCACAGCACAAACGACTCAGGCGACACGAAGCCCTGGAAGGCGCCGAACACCGCGCCCGACGCGCCGCCGAACGACGCGCCCATGGCAAAGGCCAGCAGCTTGATGTTGCGGGTGTTGATGCCCATTGCCTTGGCGGCGATCTCGTCTTCGCGGATGGCCACGAAGGCGCGGCCAATACGCGAGTTCTGCAAGCGCAGGCAGATGAACACGATGGCGATCACCAGCACGACCAGCAGGTAGTAGTACATGAACACTGGCGTGAACTTCAGCCCGAAGATCTCGTGCGACTTGGAGAAATCGAAGCCGAAGATGTGGACCGGGTCCACCGCGGTGATCCCCTTCGGGCCATTGGTGATGTTGAGCGGCCGGTCGAGGTTGTTCAGGAAGATGCGGATGATCTCGCCAAAGCCCAGGGTCACGATAGCGAGGTAGTCGCCGCGCAGCTTGAGCGTTGGCGCGCCGAGCAGCACGCCGAATGTTGCCGCCACCAGCACGGCCAGCGGCAGCACGAACCACATGGAGACGTGAAAGCCATGCGGGAAGAGCTGGTGGATCCACTCGAACTGGTTGGCCAGGTGGGGCGAGCCCAGCAAGGCCATCATGTATGCGCCGACGGCATAGAAGGCAATGTAGCCGAGGTCGAGCAGGCCGGCAAAGCCCACCACGATGTTCAGGCCGAGCGCCAGCATGATGTAGATCAGCGCGAAGTCGAGCACGCGCACCCAGTAGTTGCCGCCCAGCGTCTGCACCAGGAACGGGGCGCACAAGGCGATGACCAGGAAGCCAAGCAACGCGGCCATGGTCTTGGCCGGCGTCTTGGTCAGCGGCGCAGCCTGCGCCGCCGGGGATGGAATCGGGGTATTCATGGATTCTCTCTCCTTAGGCGCGTTCGGAAACCCGCTCGCCCATGATGCCGGACGGACGGAATACAAGGACGATGATCAGCACGATGAAGGCGAACACGTCCTGGTAGTTGGAGCCAAACACCCCATTGGTGAGATCGCCGATATAGCCGGCGCCCAGCGCTTCGATCAGGCCCAGCAACATGCCGCCAACCATGGCGCCCGCAAGGTTGCCGATGCCGCCCAGCACCGCGGCGGTGAACGCCTTCAGGCCCGGGATGAAACCCATGTAGAAGTGCGCATTGCCGTAGTTGGTCGCCATCATCACGCCCGCCAGCGCGGCCAGCGCCGCACCGATCATGAAAGTGGCCGAGATAACGAAGTTCGGGTTCACGCCCATCAGCCCCGCCACCTTCTGGTTCTCGGCGGTGGCGCGCATCGCGCGGCCCAGCTTGGTGCGGTTGACGAGCGTCAGCAGGCCCGCCATGACCATCAGCGCCATGCCGATGATGACGATTTCCTTGCCCGTGATGGTGGCGCCGGTCGAACCGATATCGATCGGCGACGAGGGCAGCAGCTGCGGGAAGGTCAGCGGGTTACGCGACCAGATCATCATCGCCAGGGTCTGCAGGATGATGGACACGCCGATGGCGGTAATCAGCGGGGCTAGCCGGGGCGCGTTGCGCAACGGCCGGTAGGCGACCCGCTCGATGGTGTAGGCCAGCGCGGCGCAAACCGGCATGGCGATCAGCGTGGCAATCACCAGCGTGAGCCACTCCGGCAAGCCGGGGAAGAATTTCTGCAAGCCAAGTATGGCTGACAGGGCGGTCAGCGCGCCGATCATCAGCACGTCGCCGTGGGCGAAGTTGATGATCCCGAGAATGCCGTAGACCATGGTGTAGCCGAGTGCGATCAGCGCATAGATGCTGCCGAGCACCAGACCGTTCACGATCTGCTGGATAAAGATATCCATGAAAACTCCTTGCTTCCGTCCAATTTCCCTCGACATGGTGTGGATGTCGGGGGGACGTTGATATGTGGGTGGTTTGGTAGTGTCGATATTTGCTGGTAAGCGGCCTGCCTACTCCACCCATGGTAAGGATGCTGCACGTATGGCAAGGCTAAAAAAACGGCACCGCAACATACTCGCGGTGCCGTTCGGATGGGCCGGTAAGCCCGGTTTACATCTTCACGACGTCAAGGACGGTCTTCTTCTTGTCCTTGTACTCATACAACGTGATGGTGCCTTCCTTCATGTCGCCCTTTTCATCGAAGGCGATGTTGCCGATCAGGCCCTTGTAGTTGGTCTTGGGCATCTCGGCCAGGATGGCCGCCGGCTCGGTCGAGTTGGCGCGCTTCATGGCGTCAACGATGACCATGACGGCGTCATAGGTGAACGGTGCGTAGATCTGCACCGGCGCATTGAAGCGAGCCTGGTAGCGCTTGTCGAAATCCGCGCCCTGTTCCATCTTGGACAGCGCCAGACCGGCTTCCGAGCAGATGATGTTGGACACGGCATCGCCGGCCAGCTCAGCCACCTTGTCGGTACAGACGCCATCGCCGCCAACGATCTTGGAGCTGATGCCGAGTTCCTTGGCCTGCTTGGCGAACGGGCCGCCGGTGGCGTCCATGCCGCCGTACATGATCACGTCGGGCTTCTTGCCCTTGATCTTGGTCAGAATGGCCTTGAAGTCGGTAGCCTTGTCGTTGGTGGCTTCACGTGCCACCACGTTCACGCCCGAAGCCTTGGCGGTCTTCTCGAACTCGTCGGCCAGGCCCTTGCCGTAGGCAGTGGCATCGTCGACGATGGCCACGGTCTTGGCGTGCAGGCTCTTGGTGGCGTAGTTGGCCAGTGCCGGGCCTTGCTGGGCGTCGGTGGCCACCACGCGGAACGTGGTCTTGAAGCCTTGCTTGGTGTAGTCGGGGTTGGTCGACGACGGCGAGATCTGCACGATGCCAGCATCGCTATAGATCTTGGAGGCCGGAATCGATACGCCCGAGTTCAGGTGGCCAACCACGGCCACGACCTTGGCGTCCACCAGCTTCTGCGCCACAGCCGTGCCCGTCTTCGGGTCGCCTGCGTCGTCTTCGCCGACCAGTTCGAGCTTGATCTTCTTGCCGTTGATCTCCAGGCCGGTCTTGTTGACTTCTTCCACGGCCAGGCGGGCGCCGTTTTCGTTGTCCTTGCCAAGGTGAGCGATGCCGCCGGTGAGCGGTGCCGCATGGCCGATCTTTACTACGACATCGCCACTGCCTGCTGCCGGCGCGGTAGCCGCCGCAGGAGCCGATGCTGCCGCATCAGCGGGCTTTTCTTCTTTCTTGCCACAAGCAGTAACCAGCGCCACTGCGGCTGCGATCGGCAGAATCTTGGCAAACGTGATTTGCATGAGTGATCTCCTAGGATTCACATGATCAGGGTAAACCAACGCCCCCCGGACGTTTCCCTGAACCGCCTTAGTTTAGTTTCAATTTGAAACGCGCGAATTGTATTCCCTTTTTATACGGATGCAATATGCGACGCAACAACCTGAAGGATTAACCCACCAAATGAGCTAGGGAATTTCCCCAATGCACACATTGGGGCAATTCCCACCTACATGGAGGCTAGCCGTTGATACTAACAAGATTCGTGCCTGCCGCTTGCCACAGGTTGGCTTTGCAGCCTTTAAGTCACTTCGTGGGGGCGCGTATTAAATAGGTGTTTCATTTAATATCAACAGTCTCATTCAAATACAAGGAACGAGTGCGCCGGCACCATAATAGGGAAATCCCCAATTACAGGGATTTCCCTTATTTGTCTTTTCAGACAGACAGGTATATGGCCGTTCGCGGCAGCCTTGTGCATTATCCAAGGGATAGCAGGCAATATAGAGTGCTATATATTGGTGCAACCCTGGCGAGAGAATGGTGCGCAAAGGCGTGCAACCGGCGCGCGCGAAGTGCGCCTGCCGGGCGGAAGCGGCTGCGCAAAAAGCAACGGCCCGCTAGAGCGGGCCGTTTTGCCAGACAGTCAGGTAAAGCAGGCTGGTCAGGCGGACGTGACCTGTTGCAGGCCGCGCGGCAAGGGGAACGACATCTTCTCCTCGATCCCGTCCAGCGCGCGCACGTTGCGCGCACCCAGAAGGTGCAGGCGCGCGACAATGGCCTGCGCCAGCGCCTCAGGGGCGGAGGCGCCGGCGGTCAGGCCGATGCGGCGCTTGCCCGCGATCCATTCCGGCTGGAGCTGATCGGGCGAATCGATCATGTAGGCCGGCACGCCCAGACGCTCCGCGAGCTCGCGCAAGCGGTTGGAGTTGGAGCTGTTGGGGCTGCCCACCACGATCACCACCTCCACCTGGGGCGCCATGAACTTCACGGCATCCTGGCGGTTCTGGGTGGCATAGCAGATGTCCTGCTTCTTGGGCTCGCGGATCAGCGGGAAGCGCGCCTTGAGCGCGGCGACGATCTCCAGCGTTTCGTCCACCGACAGCGTGGTCTGGGTCACGAATGCCAGGCGCTCGGGATCCGCTACTTGCAGCTTGGCGACATCCTCGGAAGACTCGACCAGCAGCATGCCGCCTTCGGCCTGCCCCATGGTGCCCTCGACTTCAGGATGGCCCTTGTGGCCGATCATGATGATCTCGCAGCCCTCGGTGCGCATCTTGCCGACTTCCACGTGCACCTTGGTCACCAGCGGGCAGGTAGCATCGAATACGTTCAGGCCGCGCACGGTGGCGTCGGCGCGCACTTCCTTGGATACGCCGTGGGCGCTGAAGATCACGGTCGAGCCGGGCGGCACTTCCTCGAGCTCCTGCACGAAGACCGCGCCCTTGCGGCGCAGGTCCTCCACCACATAGGCGTTGTGGACGATTTCGTGGCGCACGTAAATCGGCGCGCCGTAGCGTGCAAGGGCGCGCTCGACGATCTCGATGGCGCGATCCACGCCAGCGCAAAAGCCGCGCGGCTGCGCCATCAGGATCTCGGCATCGGGGGCTGTGGTGGGTTCAGACATGCAAGGATTCGACTCAAGGGTGCCGGCACGACGGCCCGGCCGGTGGTCTGCTTAGAGAATGCCGATCAGCTGGACATCGAACAGAATGGTCTGTCCGGCCAGCGGGTGGTTGAAATCGAACAGCGCCGACGTCGTGCCGATCTCCTTGAGCACACCGGCGTACTTACCGCCGCCGGGCGCATTGAACTCAACCAGGTCGCCCGGCGCGTAGTCCTCTTCAAACGAGGAGTTCTCGCGCAGCGTCGCCAGCGAAACCCGTTGCAGCAGATCGGGGTTGCGCGGGCCAAAGGCGTGCTCCGGCGCCAGCCGGTAAGTCATGCGCTCGCCCTCCGGCATGCCCAGCAGCGCCTGCTCCAGTGTAGGCGCGAATTGGCCTTGCCCAAGCAGCAGCGTGGCGGGCTTCTCCGCGAAGGTACTGACGATCTCAGTGCCGTTCTCCATGGAGATGCTGTAGTGAAGGGTCAGGAAGGAGTCCGCCTGCACGGTCTTGCGGCCATCCACGGTGCCGTCCCCATCCTTCGGGCCGGAAGCAAAAGTTTGCAAAGTCATAGGTGCTCAACCAGTCAACAACCCGTATTGTAAGCGACTCGACCGAGCGCCGCCTTGTCCGCGGTGCCATTGTTCCGAGGGGATCGTGCCATGCGCATTACCGATTGGCCCAGCAGCGAGCGGCCACGCGAAAAACTGCTGAGCAGCGGGGCGGCGACGCTCTCAGACGCCGAACTGCTCGCCGTGTTCCTGCGCGTGGGTGTGGCGGGAAAAAGTGCAGTTGACATCGCCCGGGAGCTGCTGAACGATTTCGGCACGCTCAGCAGCCTGTTTGCGGCAGACGCCGGGCAACTGGCACGCGTCAAGGGCGTTGGCAGCGCCAAGTACGCGCAGTTGCAGGCGGCCCGCGAGCTGACCCGGCGCGCGCTGGGCGAGCAGCTGCAACTGCCCGGGGCGCTGGATTCCCCCACGGCGGTGCGCGACTACCTGCGCCTGTCGCTGGCGGGACTGGCCTACGAAGCATTCCTGTGCCTGTTCCTGGACGCGCGCAACCGCCTGCTCGCCAGCGAGGAGCTGTTTCGCGGCACGCTGACCCAAACCAGCGTCTATCCGCGTGAAGTTGCTCGCAAGGCACTTGCGTATAACGCCGCGGCGGTCATCGTGGCGCACAACCACCCGTCGGGGAATACCACGCCCAGCGCCGCCGACCTCACCATGACCCGCGCGCTGTCACGTTCGCTGGGCCTGATCGATGTGCAAGTTCTTGACCACTTCATCGTCGCAGGTAGTAACATCCACTCCTTCGCCGAACACGGCCAGCTGTGATGCAAGATGCGATGCGTGTTGTGATGCGCACCGCACGGATGCACACCCCTGAACGGTAAACGAGAGAAGGCATTGATTCACCAGTGCTTTCCGGTCTATAATGCTCGTTTGCTGAAGTCTCAACCGCTGCAGTCCGGGCCAGCGCGCCTTTTGTTGATCTGTTGCGAACATTGTCCACGTAGAAGAGTTAGGAGTGCTTCATGGCACGCGTCTGTCAAGTGACCGGGAAAGCGCCGATGGTCGGCAACAACGTTTCCCACGCAAACAACAAGACCAAGCGTCGTTTTCTGCCCAACCTGCAGAATCGTCGTTTCTTTGTTGAATCGGAAAACCGCTGGGTGAGCCTGCGCGTCTCGAACGCCGGCCTGCGCCTGATCGACAAGAAAGGCATCGACACCGTGCTCGTGGATCTGCGCGCACGTGGCGAAGTCTAATTAGGAGCACATCATGGCCAGCAAGGGCGGACGCGATAAAATCAAGTTGGAGTCGACTGCAGGTACGGGTCACTTCTACACGACCACCAAGAACAAGCGCACGATGCCGGAAAAGATGGAGATCATGAAGTTCGATCCCGTCGCCCGCAAGCACGTGTCGTACAAGGAAACCAAGATCAAGTAATTGATCCTGTCTTCCGCATGCCGATCGCGCGGCATGTCTGTAGAAACCCCGCTCACGCGGGGTTTTTGCTTTTCCGGGCAGCATACGCCGCATTGCGCAGCCAACGTCTCTCAACGCCCGGCTCACGCGCGGCTTGCCTGCCCACGCAAGCCCGCTGGCGGTGTACACTTTCCAGCTTTCCTGCCTCCCGACCGCGTGCCGCGCGCGTCTCTAGCACCATGAACTTCGATGTCGCCATTGTCGGCAGCGGACTGGCCGGTCTGACGGTCGCGCTGCAACTGGCCGACACCCATCGGGTTGTCATCATTTGCAAACGTGCCATGACGCAAGGCGCCAGTGACTGGGCCCAAGGCGGCATTGCCGCGGTCCTGGACTCAGGCGACAGCCACGATGAGCACACGCAGGACACCTTGGTGGCAGGCGCCGGCCTTTGCGATGATAGCGCTACGCGCTATATCGTCGAGCACGGGCGCGAAGCGATCCAGTGGCTGATCGACCGCGGCGTGCCGTTCACCCGCGATGACCAGGCGGAACTCGGCTACCACCTCACGCGGGAAGGCGGCCATAGCCGTCGGCGCATCATCCACGCGGCGGACGCCACCGGCCATGCCGTTGTGTCCACGTTGAGCGAGCAGGCGCGCCAGCACCCCAATATCACGATCATCGAGGACCACTTCGCGGTGGACCTGATCACTTCGCGCAAGCTTGGCCTGCCGGGCAACCGCTGTTACGGCCTCTACGTGCTGGACGACGCCAGTGGCGAAGTGCAGACCATTACCGCCACCCACACCGTGCTGGCGACAGGCGGCGCAGGCAAGGTCTATCTCTACACCACCAACCCCGACACCGCCACCGGCGACGGCATCGCCATGGCCTGGCGCGCGGGCTGCCGGGTGTCGAACATGGAGTTCATCCAGTTCCACCCGACCTGCCTGTATCACCCCTACGCCAAGTCTTTCCTGATTTCGGAAGCGGTACGTGGCGAAGGCGGCCTGCTGAAGCTGCCCGACGGCACCCGCTTCATGCCAGAGCACGACGAACGCGCCGAACTGGCTCCGCGCGACGTGGTGGCGCGCGCGATCGACTTTGAGATGAAGAAGCGCGGCCTGGACTACGTGCACCTGGACATCAGCCACCAACCCGAATCCTTCCTGCGCGAGCACTTCCCGACCATTCATGCAAGGTGCCTGGAACTTGGCATCGATATCGCCCGCGAGCCCATCCCAGTGGTACCGGCCGCGCACTATACCTGCGGCGGCGTGGTCACAGACACCGCGGGCCGCACCGATCTGGCCAATCTCTACGCCGTGGGCGAGACCGGCTGCACGGGCCTGCACGGCGCCAACCGCCTGGCCTCCAATTCGCTGCTCGAATGCATGGTGATCGGGCGCGCGGCAGCCCTCGACATTGCCGGACAGGACAAGGCCGGCCAACCGGACATCGCCCTGCCCCAGTGGGATGAAAGCCGGGTTGCGGATGCCGACGAGGAAGTCGTGGTCTCACACAACTGGGACGAACTGCGCCGCATGATGTGGAATTACGTGGGCATCGTGCGCACCAGCAAGCGGCTCGAGCGCGCCCAGCACCGCATCACCCTGCTGCGCGAGGAGATCGCGGAGTACTACGCCAACTTCCGCGTCACGCGCGACCTGCTGGAGCTGCGTAACCTGGTGGAAGTCGCCTCGTTGATCGTGGATAGCGCGTATTCGCGCCATGAAAGCCGTGGTTTGCACTTCAGCCGCGACTATCCCGAGACGTTGCCGAAGGCGCTGCCCACGGTGATGCAGCCGGTGTTCAAGCGGGAACGGGCGAAATAAGCCTGCACCTGGATCATCGCCATGAAAAAAGCGCGCCCAAGGCGCGCTTTTTTCATGCTCTGACCAACCCCGCTTATTCGATGATGCGCAACGAATAGTCCGTCGCGCGCACATCCTTGGTCAGCGCCCCCACCGAGATCCGGTCTACGCCCGTCTCGGCGAAAGCACGGATCGTATCGGCATTGACCCCACCCGAGACTTCCAGCAACGCACGCCCGGCATTGATACGCACGGCATCGCGCATCATCGTCTCGGTAAAATTATCGATCAGGATCGATTTCGCGCCAGCCGCCAATGCCTCTTCCAACTCGGCCAGACTTTCCACCTCGACCTGGACCGACACACCAGCATCCAGCGCGGCCGCTGCCTGCATGGCGGCGGTGATGCTGCCGGCGGCGGCGATGTGGTTTTCCTTGATCAGGATGCCGTCGTACAACGCCAGGCGCTGGTTGTCGCCACCACCGACCCTGACCGCGTACTTCTGCGCCAGGCGCAGGCCCGGCAACGTCTTGCGGGTATCGAGCACGCGCGCCCGGGTACCGTCGACCAGGTCGGCATAGCGGCGCGTGGCGGTCGCCACGCCGGACAACAACTGCAGGAAATTCAGCGACGGCCGCTCCGCGGTCAGCAGCGAACGAGCCGGACCGGTGATCTCGCAGACCACCGAGTCCGGCGCCATGCGGGCACCCTCGGCCTGCTTCCAGACAACCTGCAGCGTGGGATCGACCGCGCGCATGCACGCCTCGAACCACGGCTGGCCGCACAGCACAGCTTGCTCGCGCACGATCACGCGTGCCCGCGCCGGCTTGCCGGCAGGCACCAGCATGCCGGTCAGGTCGCCGCCGCCGACATCTTCGGCAATGGCGGTGCTGACATTGGCCTGGAGCGCCTCGGCGAGCGCCGGGCCATAGCTGTCGAAAATAGCGTTGACGTTCGAATTCACGGAATTCACATTTGGATTGCTGCTCATGCCGGGCCGATTCCCTTGAACAAGGCCTGCTCGCTGGCCAGGTCGGCCTTGGGCCGCACATTGGCCTTCTGCTGCGCGGCGAAGTCGAGCATGCGGTCGATGCAGGTCACGGCCTGGCGGCCGATATCCGCATCGACATGGATTTCGTTATGACCCTTCTCCAGCACTTCAGCCAGATTGGTCAGTGCGTTCATCGCCATCCAGGGGCAGTGCGCGCAACTCTTGCAGGTCGCGCTGTTGCCGGCAGTGGGGGCTTCGATGAAATGTTTGTCGGGCGCGGCCAGGCGCATCTTGTGCAGGATGCCGTTGTCGGTCGCGACGATGAACTCGCGCGCGTCCAACTCCTTTACCGCCGCGATCAGCTGCGAAGTCGAGCCCACCACATCGGCCTGCTCGACCACATTGGCCGGCGACTCCGGATGCACCAGAATCTTGGCATTGGGAAACTCCCGGCGCAGCAGGTCAAGCTCGATGCCCTTGAACTCGTCATGCACCAGGCAGGAACCCTGCCACAAGAGCATGTCGGCGCCGGTCTGCTTCTGGATATAGCCGCCCAGGTGCTTGTCCGGGGCCCACAGGATCTTTTCGCCGCGCGCGTGCAGGTGCTCGACAATCTTCAGGCCAATGCTCGAGGTCACCATCCAGTCGGCGCGCGCCTTCACGGCGGCGCTGGTGTTGGCATAGACCACCACCGTGCGATCGGGATGCGCGTCGCAGAACGCGGCGAATTCGTCGGACGGGCAGCCCAGGTCGAGCGAGCAGGTTGCGTCCAGGTCGGGCATCAGCACGGTCTTTTCCGGGCTGAGGATCTTTGCGGTCTCGCCCATGAAGCGGACCCCCGCCACCACCAGCGTCTTGGCCGGATGATCGCGGCCAAAGCGCGCCATCTCCAGCGAGTCCGACACGCAGCCGCCAGTTTCCTCGGCCAGGTCCTGCAGGTCGGAATCAACGTAATAGTGCGCGACAAGCACCGCATTGCGTTCTTTCAGCAGGGTCTTGATGCGCGCTTTGAGTGCCGTGCGCTCCTGTGCCGACAGCACAGGAGGCACTTTGGCCCAGGCGTGGGCGACACAGCTGCCGCCTTCGGGGGACTCCATCGAGAGGTTCGGCTTTTCGAACTCGACGGCTTTGATCGTTTGGGGGGTCATCTCCGATACTCCTCTTGGACAGCATGCCTCGGAATTCCGCTTGGTATCCGCTTGTCGCTGCTGGCCCTGACATTGGGGGAGTTTAGCGAAAACAAAAGCCCCGCCAGAGGCGGGGCTTTTGGGCGATCTAAATTGTATCAGGCCACGCCAGCTCGGGCATCAGCCCGCATCAGGCATAACGGCGCAGGCGCAGCGAGAAATCGTGCAGTGCCTGGATGCCGCTAGCCTCGGCGCGGTGGCACCAGGCCTGCAGCTGCGCCAGCAGCTGTTCGCGCGTCAGGTTGGAGCGGCCCCAGATCGCGGCCAGCTCGCGGCGCATTTCCACGAAGGTATGCAGCGACTTGTTCTGCTCCACGATGCTGGCCAGTTGCTGGCGCTGCGGATCGGCCAGCTTGGCTTCTTCGCGGTGGAACCACTTGCGCGCCGGCTTGAAGCTGCTGTACTCGGCCACGCGGGCTTCCTTCAGCTTTTCCAGTTCCTGCTTGTAGGCGCTCTTGACCGCCTTGGCATAGCGCGCCATCACATCATAGCGATTGGCAATGATGGCTTCCAGCGTGTTGTGGTCAACCGGGCGGGCATCCACCAGGCGCGCCTTCGGCGGGGTCTTCTTGACCTTGGCCAGGCCAACAGCCTGCATGGCGCGGATGTAGCCCCAGCCGATGTCGAACTCGTACCACTTGATCGAGAACTTGGCCGACGTCGGGTAGGTGTGGTGGTTGTTGTGCAGTTCTTCGCCGCCGATGATGATGCCCCACGGCGAGACATTGGTCGAAGCGTCCTCGCAATCGTAATTGCGATAGCCCCACCAGTGGCCCAGGCCATTGATGATGCCGGCGGCGTGGATCGGGATCCACAGCATCTGCACGGCCCACACGCTCAGGCCGATCACGCCGAACAGGGCGACGTCGATGATCAGCATCAGGCCAACGCCTTGCCAGCCAAAGCGCGAGTAGACATTGCGCTCGACCCAGTCGTCAGGCGTGCCATGACCGAACTTGGTGATGGTTTCCTTGTTCTTGGACTCGGCGCGATACAGCTCCGCGCCTTCCAGCAGCACCTTGCGGATGCCGCGGGTCTGCGGGCTGTGGGGATCGTCTTCGGTCTCGCACTTGGCGTGGTGCTTGCGGTGAATGGCAGTCCACTCTTTGGTGACCATGCCGGTGGTCAGCCACAGCCAGCCACGGAAGAAATGCGAAACGATAGGGTGCAGGTCCAGCGACCGGTGCGCCATGCAGCGGTGCAGGTAGATGGTTACGCCCGCAATGGTGATGTGCGTCACCACGAGGGTGTAGATCACAATCTCCCACCAGGACCAGTTGGCGAGGCCATTAGCGGCCCAGTCAAGAATAGTGTCGAACAAACTGTTCTCCGTCGATTAAACAGGGGCATTCAGTGCGGCGCGCCGGGCGAGCCGCAAACAAGGTGCAGAAAAAGGACTGCAAATTCAATGATTGCGTCATACGGCGCCTGCCTGAAACCCCGGCATTCGCCGGAGCCCCCAAGGCACGCGCGCCTGGCGCCATGGGCAAAACTGCTGCCTGCCGGCGGACTGGACACGAGCCGCTGCAATCTGGCGGCTGTCTGGTGTGGGGCGGGAGGTCGAACAAACTCACCCGAACGAGACGTGCTTTTCGAATGAACCCGCAACTACCCTGGATTCTACCGGAACCGCATCGCACGGACATCCGCTTTTTCCCTCAGTTTGACGCTAAGCAACACGGATTGTTCCATAAGGTGGCCTAAACGCCCCGTGAACGTTCAGGATGCCGATGCGCCGGGGACGCCCGGCAAATTGATAAGTGCCTCTTGTACTTCTTTCACGGGCCCACCATGGCCGTCGACTTCCACTTTCCCCAGCACTCGCACCTCTCGCTGCGGATACGGGATCGAGATGCCATGCTCCTTGAACTTCCGCCATATCGCGCGGTTCATCGCTGATTGCACGCCCAGCTTACCATTCTGAGGATCGGCGATATAGCCGGCAAGCTCGTATTCGATGCCATTGTCGCCGAACAACACCAGAAATGCCGACGGACCCGGCTGTGGCATCAAGCGCGGGATATCCTGGGCGGCCTCTACGAGCAGGGCGAGCACCACTTCGGGGTCCGCCGCGTAATCGGCCTGCACACGTGTCGCCACGCGCACATGGGTATTGGAGAATGAATGGTTCTGCACCGCCTGCGCCACCAGTTGCTCGTTCGGCACCAGGGTTTCGCCATCGCCGTTGCGCACCACGGTGTACCGCGTCCGGATCTGCGAAACGATCCCCGTGTACTTGTCGACTGTGATCTGGTCGCCCAGCTTGACCGAGCGGTCCAGCAGGATGATGAATCCGGAGATGTAGTTGCTGGCGATCTTTTGCAAGCCCAGCCCCAGGCCAACGCCCAGCGCGCCGCCGAACACGGACAGCACGGTGAGGTCGATGCCGACCAGCGACAGGCTCAGCAACAGGGACACGAGCAGCAGCAGCGCCTTTGAAATCCGGCTCAGAACCACCTTCAGGTTGCTGTCCAGCCCGGTCGACCGCATCAGGCGCTCTTCCAGCCATGAGCCGAACCACATCGCCACCAGCACGGTGACCAGGATCCAGACGATGGCCACCAGCGTGTCCGCCAGGCTGATCTTCTGCTTGCCGCCCAGCGAAAAGCGGACGTCGTCCATCCATTGCACCACATCCCACAGCAAACCCAGCACATAAAGCGCCATCGCCGCCCAAACCAGGGTCGTCAGCACTTTTTCGACCAGTAGCAGCATGCCCTGCAACTGGCCATTGCCCGACATAACCCGGCGCAGGATGTAGAAGGCGAAATACAGGAAGGTAATGCCCGAAAGGGGTACCAATGCGAGCCGTAGCACGCTGATGGACATCATCGGCTCCAGCCCGAAGCGCGCACCCATCACCAGCAGCCAGCCGAACAACGGGAACATGGCGCGTTCCAGGCTGGCGGCGGCGAAACGCAGGGAGAAGCTGGATCCGGCGTAGCGGGCTTCGAGGCGCTTGACGATCAACCTGGCCAATGGCCAGGCCACCGCCAGGCAAGCGGCAAGCACCGCCAACTGCCAGATGAAGCCAGGGCCACCCGCGTCGCGGATCAGATCATCGAGCATCTTGCCAAAGGCCGGATGCGCAACATGGAGTTCGTTCAGGGAAATGGGGTTCATGCTCTGCCGTGGCTGGCAGGGTCCATCCGGTCAGGATCGGCGGCCCCTGGCAAGGTAAGCGGGACACTGCATGACGTTTCTGCATGCCCCGCGGCCAAAAAGTCAGCCATTCTAGCCGCCCTGCTCCGCACGGCGCAGGATTGGCGCCGGGCTTGCCGGGCAAGCGGGCCTATACGCCGAGGCCGAGCACGGTCAGCCGCAGGTCCGCCCCGGGATGCAAGGGGCCGCATAGCAGGTCGACGCAATAGTCGATCACCCGCGCCCGCCCGGGCGGGTTCAGCATGCCGTGGTCCAGGCCATCGATGGTCTCGATCTGTAACTGCGAGAAGCCGGCGAGGCCGGCCAGCGTCGGCCCGAAGAACCGCGCCAGTTCGAAAGGCCCGGGATCGTCCGGGCCGAACAGCAGGCGCAGGGCCGTGCCGCGTGCGTCGAGCGACTGGAGCAAGCCCTCGATCTCCCGCTGCTCGTGCACGGCAGGCTTGGGCAGGACCGATGCCGCGTTGATGCCAGGCACGCCCTCTTCTGCCGTGGGTGCGCTGCGGCCATGGATCAGCCACCGGGGCCGGGTGAAGGTCTCCCGGCGCAACAAGCGCTGCAGGTTGACCAGCACGGCGCCCACCAGGCCCGGGTGCGCGCCAGCGGCGTGCAGACTCACATTGGCGCCGTAGCTCACGCCGAAGGCCACCACCTCGCGATGACCGTGGGCAAGCAGCCAGTCGCAAGCGGCGACGGCATCGCGGTACCCCTCCGGATCGGCCGGCACCCCGGCGATGGCCTGCGCGCCAACGGAAGCATCCCCGATGCCCCGCACATCGATGCGAAACGAGGCAACACCGCGTGCCGCCAGCCGGCGCGCCAGCATGACCCCGCAACGGCCAGCACCGACGTGATGCGTGCCGCCGGAGTTGTTGATCAGCACAGCCGGCCGCTCGATGCGCGGCCCGAGCGGCTCGCACAACATGCCGAACAGGCCCTGGCCAAAGCGCACCGGCATTTCCACCCACTCGCCGGCGCGCAGGCACGAAGCAGTCCCTGCCGCCATCGCGCGGCCGCCCGGGGCTGGCTCGCCAACTGGCGCCGCTGACCCCAGATCGGCAATCCAGCCGGCCACCTCCGCGAAGGTCGCATCCGGTGGCGTGCCATGCAACGGATCCTGCAGCCAGTCGATCAGGTCAGGGAAAGGCACCACCCGCACCTGCGCGCCCAGCGTGCCGTAGTGGCGCGCCAGCGGGGCCATCTGAGGCTCACCGCCCGCGATCAGGATTTGCGGGGCGGGGGCGCAAGGCGCATTGAGCAGGTCGATGCCGCCAAGGCCATCGATCGCGGCATCGGTGAAATGGATGCCCAGGATGTCCATGCCCGATTGCTGGCCAGCACCAGGCGCCGGCCCCGGCTCCGGCTCCACAGCGCGGCAAGCAAGCGAGCGCCAGGTCTGCGCGATCATCTTCATCTCCCGCACCAGCATCCTGCCGCTCGCCACGGGCGCAAGCAGCACCAGCGCATCGACGCGCCGCCCGGCCACGCCGCGCCCGGCGGCCAGTGCCGCCAGCGAGGCGCCCCCGCGCACGCCCAGCAGCACGAGCTCCCGGGCACCGGACAAGCGCCTGAGCAACTTGCCAGCGGCATCGATCCCGGCAAGCCAGGCGTCGACACAGGACGCACCCGGCACGTCGGCATGTTCGAGGTCGGCGGAGTCACCGGTGCCGGGATAGTCGAACCTGAGCACGGACACGCCCTGGGCCGCGAGCCGCTCCGCCAGCCGCGCCAGGCCGGCATGCGTCCACAGGGCTTCATGCCCGATCGCATTGCACAGCAGCACCGCGCGCTGACCCTGGGCCGGGTGGTACCAGCCAAAACATCCGTCGAAATGCAGCGGCGTCATGGCGCAAACGCCTTGCGGCTCGCCTGCCGTGCGCCCCCAGCACCAACGGCCAGGTACTCGCAGCGCGCCTGCAACTGGCCGCGATCGATCTTGCCGTTCACGTTCACGGGAAGGCCCTCGAGGCAGACAATGCGATCCGGCTGCGCGTAGACCGGCAGGCTCTGCCTGCACGCCTGCCGGATCCGCGCCATGCGCGCACCGAGTTCGCCCAGCGAGGCGTCGCCCGATGCCTGCACAAAGGCGACCAGCCCCATCGGCTTGCCGGCGCTATCCAGTGGCCACGCCAGCACGGCGCACTGCGCGCTGCCGCTGGCAGCCTGCACCACCTGCTCGATCTCCTGCAATTCCACGCGGTTGCCGCGAATCTTCACCTGCATGTCGATGCGGCCGTGATAGAGCAAGCCGTCGGGGGATTCGGCCACAGCATCGCCGGTGCGGTACCAACGGCTGCACGCCCGCTCGGGATAGGCGCGGGTAAAGAAGCGCTGCGCGTCGAGCGGGTTGGCACCGAGATAGCCCTTGGCAAGCTGCGCGCCGCCGATCAGCAGTTCACCCTGCGCGCCGGGCGGCACCGGCGCAAGCGCATCGTCGACGACCATCAGCTCGACGCCGGGATATGGCTTTCCGAGCGGCACCGCAGGGCGCGACGCATCGGCAAGAAACGCATCGCTCAGCTCGAAGGTGAGCATGATCACCGTCGCCTCGGTGGGTCCATACCCGTTGACGATGCGGGTGTTCGGCGCCGCCCGCGACCACGCCCGCGCCAGCGTCTTGGGCAAGGCCTCGCCCCCCATCAAGGTCATTCGTACGCTGGGAAACGCGCAGGGCGTGAGCTTGCGAAACTGCTGCATCAGCGCCAGCACGGAGGGCACGCTGGCCCAATGGGTAATCCTGTGCTCCTGGATAAAACCGTCCAGGTAAAGCGGGTCTTGGAGCGCGGGCACATAAAGGCAGCCCCCGTTTGCCCAGCAGACGTGCATGTCGTGCACCGAGAAATCGAAGGTGAGATCGGCGAACTGGCTGAAGCGCGCACCGGGCTCGCATGGAAAGCGCTGCATCTGCGCGCTGACATAAGCCACGGCGCTGGCATGCGGGATCATCACGCCCTTGGGCGGCCCGCTGGTGCCGGAGGTGAAGATCAGGTAGGCAAGGTCGTCTCCCGAGACGACGGCAAGCTGGCCAGGCGGGTCATGCACGAAAGGCGCGGGCGGCAGCGGGGCGAAGCGCGCGCTGCCGCCCGGACATCCGGTTGCCGGCAACGACTCCGGATCCAGCATGACGATGTGCAAATCCGGGGGCAACAACGGCATCAACGCCTCAAGCTGCGGTGCGCATGCACGATCGACCAGCATCACCCGCGCGCCCGAGCGCCCGACGATGGCGGCGTTGCGTGCCGACGGGAATCTGGGGTGCAACGGCACATAGGCCATGCCCGCCGCAAGCACGCCGAGCAGGCCGGCGTACGCTGAGACGCTGCGGTGCGCAAACAGGACGCAGTTGCGGCTCCCGCCCCCTGCATACGCCGCCAGCGCACCACTCACGCAGCACGCGCGTGCGCGCAGTTGCTCGTAAGTGTAAAAGCGTCCGTCGACCCACAAGGCGTGGTCGCCGGGCTGCCGTGCAGCCGTATCGAAGAAGAATGAATGCAACATCCCGCCTCCCAACCGAGCGCGCCGCCCCCGTTGCGGGACCGGCGCGTTCTGAAACCCCGCCCGAAAGTTGTGCCGGCGCCGACCCACCCTGCACGGTCGCGCGCCGTTGTACTTGCCTGGCGCACGTTGTCTTGCCAACTTAGGCTGCATTGCCCAACAAGACAAGTTGCACTGCCTTAAATGTATTGAACTTAAGATCTTTTTCCATTCGTGCGAATGGGGGATGCGAATGGAGGCGGACTGCGCTCTACGATGGCGGCCTTCACGTAGCCGGGAGCGGGTATGCGCCGGCCAGCCTCGCGCTTGCAGCATGCATGGCCGGTTTCCCCGCGCCGACGCGCGCCACAAAGGATGAGGAGCCGCCCAGAAGGCTTAGTCCATCAAGACCTGCGTATCGACACACACCGGACACACTGGCGGCGTGCGTGCAGGCAGAGCGGCGCAGGCGCATTGCGTGACGGCAGGGGCTCGTGGATGGAAAAAGAAAGGGAGAAAGAGATAACGGGAAAGGCGGCTGGGGCCGAACGGCCCCGGCGCGAAAAAGCCGCCAGTCGGCCGGCACCACGGGGATGCTTCCCCGGCGCAGCCGCCTGACGGATCCGGCGTTAGCTGACGCGCTCCAGCACGGCGGCGAAGAAGCCGTCGGTCTGGTGCAGGTGCGGGTAAAGCGCCAGCATCTCGGCATCTTCCGGCAAGCCGGGCACCGTGATCTTTTGCTCGGCCAGCACTTGTGCGGCGGGCACCAGGCGGAAGGCCGGGTGCGAGGCCAGGAAACCGCGCACGATGCCTTCGTTCTCGGCCTCCAGCACGCTGCAGGTTGCGTAGACCACGCGTCCGCCCACCTTCACCAAGCGTGCGGCGGATTCGAGAATGGCCGCCTGCTTGACGGTCAGCTCCAGCACCGATTGCGGCGACTGGCGCCACTTCAGGTCCGGATTGCGCCGCAGCGTGCCCAGGCCGCTGCAAGGCGCATCCACCAGCACGCGGTCGATCTTGCCAGCCAGGCGCTTGATCTTGGCGTCGTGCTCGGAGTCGATCAGCACGGGGTGCACGTTGGACAACCCGCTGCGCGCCAGGCGCGGCTTGAGGTTGGACAGGCGCTTCTCGGACACGTCGAATGCGTAGAGGCGGCCGGTGGAGCGCATCAGCGCACCCAGGGCGAGCGTCTTGCCGCCCGCGCCCGCGCAGAAATCGACCACCATCTCGCCGCGCTTGGGCGCGACCAGGTTGCACAGCAGCTGGCTGCCTTCATCCTGCACTTCGACCAGGCCGTTGACGAACAGCGGCAGCTGGTTGAGCGCCGGCTTGCCGGCCAGGCGGATGCCGGACGGCGCCATCGGCGTCAACTCGGCCTTCAGCCCCGCGGCGGTCAGTTCGGCCAGCGCGGCCTCCTGCGTGGTCTTGACCAGGTTGGCGCGCAGGTCCAGCGGCGCCGGGCGCAGCCAGGCATCGCCCAGCGCTTCGACAAAGGCTTCGTCGTGGCGCGCGGCCAGTTGGTCGAACAGCCATTCGGGCAGGTTGGCGCGCACGCGCGGCGCCAGGCTGGAGCGCTCGATCGTGGTCAGGCGATCGAGCCATTCGCCCTCTTCCGGCAGCAAGAACGGCGTCAGTACGTCGCGGCCCAGCGTGGCGGCCAGGCCCAGCAGAGCCAGGCGGCGCTGCGAAGCACCCGTGCCGCTGGCGGCGAACTGCGCAAACTCCACGCGGCGGCGCAGCACGGCAAACACGGCTTCGGCGATGATGCCGCGCTCGCGATGGCCCAGCTTGGGGTTTTCGCGGAAGTAGTAGCTCA
Source organism: Cupriavidus sp. GW822-FHT02D05 (assembly GCF_058802485.1). Lineage (NCBI taxonomy): Bacteria > Pseudomonadati > Pseudomonadota > Betaproteobacteria > Burkholderiales > Burkholderiaceae > Cupriavidus > Cupriavidus sp. GW822-FHT02D05. The sequence goes on from NZ_JBXAOE010000003.1 coordinate 88,458, forward strand.
CCACCACGTCGGACGGGCGCGTGAACATCAGCACCTTGCCCAGCAGGCGGTCGATATGCTGGATATGGACGGCATGCAGCCCGCCATGCGGCCCGCGGCCTTGCTGCGGGGCCTGGCCGTCGTTCGCATCGCGCGAGCGCGACAGGCGGATGGGCGTGCCCTTGTGGTCTTTGTTCTTGTTGCGGACGGGCTGGCGGGCCCCTGCGGTATTGCGGCTCATGACTGCACCTCCGTAGCGGCAGCAAAGGCCGTAAACAGCTGGGATTCGGGTGGTTCGACCCGGACTACGCCGGCATGCACTTGCAGCCGGTCTTCGACAAACCAGCGCACAGCGCGCGGGTAGATAACGTGTTCGCACGGCAACAGGCGCGTGGCCAGGCTCTCGGGCGTGTCGTCCGGCAGCACGTCAAGCGCAGCCTGGACGATAACCGGGCCGTGATCGAGCTCGGGCGTGACGAAATGCACGCTGGCGCCGTGGACCTTGACGCCGGCCTCAATGGCTTGCCGGTGCGTATGCAGCCCCGGAAAGCACGGCAGCAGCGACGGATGGATATTCAGCATGCGCCCGGCGTACTTGTCGACGAAGCCCGGCGTCAGGATGCGCATGAAACCGGCCAGGACCACCAGGTCCGGCGCGAAAGCGTCGATGGCAGCGGCGAGCGCGGCGTCAAAAGTGGCGCGATCATCATATAGCGTGTGGTCCACCACGCCGGTAGCCACGCCGTGGTCGGCGGCAAATTTCAGACCTTCGGCGTCTGGCCGGTTGGACAAGACCGCCGCTACGCGCGCCGGCCAGCCTTCGGCGGCGCAGGCGCTGACGATGGCTTCCATGTTGGAGCCTCGCCCGGAAATCAGGATAACGATATTTTTCATCGCGCAATTCTACCAAGCCGGGGCCAGTACACGACCAAAGCGAGCGCATTAGGCACTTAAAACACGCGAAACCCTCGCCGCAGCGCCATTTCGCATGGCCTATACGCAACGTGAACTCGCGTCCGATGGATTGTGACGCCTCGCCCGCTCTGCTAGAGTGGCTGCTATCGTCCACGCGCAGTCCGTTAACACGGCTTCAAGTGACAACAAGGACGAACTGGGAAATTAGACGGGAAATCGCATGTCGAACGCTGCACCGACCTTGTTGGTGGTCGATGATCATCCTATGGCCTTGTCTGGCACTACCGCGTTTTTGGCGGAAGTGATGCCCGACGTTGCCGTCCATGCTGCCGGAAGCGCCAAAGAAGCGTTGAATACCTTGCAGCAAGGACTCAGGCCTGACATCGTGCTGCTGGATATCTGGCTGACCGATGGTACCGGCTTCGACGCCATGCAGGCGCTCAAGACACTGGTACCTTCCGCTCGCTTTATTTTTATGTCGGCCGAGGCCACGCCTGAAATCGTGGGCCGCGCGCGCGCGCTCGCCGCCTGTGGCTTCGTCGGCAAGCACCTGGACGCCAACGCATTCACCGCCGCCGTGCGCAAGGTGCTGGCAGGCGACACCTCCTTCCCGTCGGACGAAGCGCTCAATGGCCGTGCTCAATCCTTCGGGCCGGCGCACGGCATTCCGGTCACGCCGGCGGAACTTGGCCTGACCCCGCGCCAGGGCTCGGTGCTGGCGCTGGTGCTGGAGGGCCTGCCCAACAAGGTCATCGCGCGGCGGCTCGGCCTGACGGAAAACACCGTCAAGGAACACGTCTCGGCCATCCTGCAGCGGCTCGGCGTGCGCACCCGCATGCAGGTCATGTCGCGCATGGAGCGATTCCGCCTGCGCCAGTAACGCGCGCTGGCGACGCCAGCTGCTCACTCTGATTGGGCAGGCGGCAAAAAAATGGGCCAGCGCGTCATGCGCCGGCCCATTTTTTATGCCTTCGCCGCTCAGGCGGGCCGCAGCCAGCGCCGCAGCAACAGTCTCAGTGCAGCCGGGTCGACCGGCTTGGGCAGCACGAAGTAGCCTGCCTCCTCGGCAGCTGCCAGCGCGGCGGATTTCAGGTCGCCCGACAAGAGCGCGCTGCGCGCCTGCGGCTGCGTGTTCTGCCAGCGCTCCAGCAGGTCCAGTCCGTTTTCGCTGCCAGGCAGGCGCAGGTCGCAGAAGATGATGTCCGGCTTGAGTCCCTGGAGGAACAGGCGGTCGGCATCCGCACCGTGCGCGGCGCAGGCAACCTGGATGCCCCACGCCTCCATTAGCGCAATCCATGCCTTGCGGATCTGGGTGTCGTCGTCGACCACCAGCACGGTGCCGCGCAGGTGGTCGGGCTTGGCATCCTCGGCCTGCGCGTTGGCCCGCACGGTACGGATGGTCGCCACGGTCTCGGCCGCCACCGGCGCCAGCGAGAACCAGAACACCGATCCCCGGCCGGGCACGGAGCGCACGCCGTAGGTACCGCGCATCAGCCGCACGCATTCCTTGAAGATCGCCAGCCCGAGCCCCAGGCCCTGGGACGGGTCGCGCTGCGGGTTGTGCACCTGGTAATACGGCGAGAAGATGTCCGGCAGATGCTCGGGCGTAATCCCGGCCCCGGTGTCCCACACCTCCACGCGGATATGCTTGCGGCGCTCGCGCGCGGTCACCAGCACGCCGCCGCGCCGGGTATAGCGCAGGGCGTTCTGCACAAGGTTGAACAGCGCGCGGCGCAGCAGCACCGGCTCAGCCATGGCGTACAGCTCTTCGGGCACGCGCGGGGTCAGGGTCAGGCCGCTTTCTCGCGCGTCGGCGGCGAATTGGCTCATGACCTCGCTGATCAGGTGGCTGAGCTCGCACGGCTCCAGCGTGGGCAGCACCTTGCGGCCCTCGAGCTTGGACAGGTCCAGCAGCGAGCGGAACAGCAGGTCGATGGTCTGGGTGCCGGCGGCCACCTGCTCGACCAGCGGATGGAGCGAGGATGATTTGTTGCGGGCGCGCAGCGCCTCCACCAGCATCACCAGCGCGTGCACCGGCTGGCGCAGGTCATGGCTTGCGGCGGCCAGGAAGCGCGACTTTTCCTCGCTGGCATGCAGCGCCCTCTCCTTCTCCTCCTGGAATTGCTTGGCCAGCCTGCGGCTGTCGCTTTCCAGCTGGATGGCCCGCACCAGCGTGCGCTGCAGGTTCAGCGCATGGCGCGTGAGCATGATGGCGTAGACCACCAGCAGCAATTGCACATAAGTGCCATGGCCCGGGAAAGCGTACTCGGCCAGCAGGATATTGGGTACCAGGATCGGGATACCGGCGTAGACCAGGTTGGAGGGCACCGGCGACTGCGCGGTAACGCCGCCCGCCAGCACGCCAAGCGCCAGCAGGTACAGCACGCTGGAAAAGACGGTGGAGCCGGTATAGAGATGCAGCAGCGCGGAGCTGCCCCAGGTCAGGCCGGTCAGGAAGGCCATCGCGCGCATATTGGCCCACCATTTGCGCGTGTGCGCAGAGCGGCTCATGGTGGCGCAATCGCGCAGGTAGCCGAAGTAGAACCAGCTGGTGGCCGCGGTCAACACCAGCATGACGCCGCACCAGCCCACCAGGGCACTATGGTCGGCGGCCGACCAGAAGGCGATCGCGGTCAAAGCCGGAAGCACCACCGAGGCGACGATGGCGGTGGGGGAGACGCGATGGATGGTCGCCAGCAGCTTGGCCCGCGTTTCGGTATCGAGCGGAGGCCCTGGCGGCGGCAGGATTCGGTTTAGCAGCGCGTTCAAAGGAGGGCTGGGGGGCAGCGAGTGCGATCCGCCGTATCATGCCGCCTTTTGGGGCGCAACGCCACGGCGATGGGTCGATCCGTGCACAAAAACGCCAGTCCGGGCATGCCGGCCACCGCCGCCAGGCCAAACTTGTCCACCATTCGCCTTATAATGCTCGCTTTACCCAAACGCTTGTTGCCGTCCTCGTGAAAGTCTTCCGTGGCCTGCCCAACGCCGAAAGCCGGGCGCCTTGCGCCCTCACCATCGGCAATTTTGACGGTGTGCACCGCGGCCACCAGTCGCTGCTCGCCCGCGCGCGCGCCGCGGCGGATGCACGCGGGCTACCGCTATGCGTGATGACATTCGAGCCGCATCCGCGCGAATTCTTCACGCCGGAAAAGGCGCCAACGCGCATTGCGCTGCTGCGCGACAAGCTGGAAAGCCTGCGCCGCAACGGTGTCGACCGTGTCGTCGTTGAGCACTTCAACGCACACTTCGCCGCGCAGTCCCCGCAAGCATTCGTCGAGAACGTGCTCTGGCACGGCTTGCACACGCGCTGGCTGCTGGTCGGCGACGACTTCCGCTTTGGTGCCAGGCGCGCCGGCGATTTCGCCTATCTGCAACAGGCCGGCGCACAATTCGGCTTCGACGTGGAGCAGATGGGCTCGGTCTCCGAAGGCGGCGTACGCATCTCCAGTTCCGCCGTGCGGCAGGCGCTGGGCGATGGTGATCTCGAACACGCGCGCCGCCTGCTTGGCCATGGCTATGCCATCAGCGGGCATGTGGTGCACGGCCGCAAACTCGGGCGCGACCTGGGCTTCCCCACCATCAACCTGCGTATTTCCCACAAGCGGCCGGCAGTCAGCGGCATCTTCGTGGTGCAGGTACACGGGCTGGCGGAGCACGCCATACCGGGCGTGGCCAGCATCGGCGTGCGCCCGACCATCGAAGATGCCGGCCGGGTGCTGCTGGAAGTGCACCTGTTCGACTTCAGTCAGAACGTCTACGGCAAGCTGGTGCGGGTCGAGTTCATGAAGAAGCTGCGCGACGAAGCCCGTTTCGATGGCCTGGAGGCGCTGACCGCCGCCATTGCCAAGGACAGCGCGGACGCGCGCGCCTTCTTCGGCCTGACCGTGCCTGGCTCGCCCGAGGGCACGCCCCCGGCCGCGGGCAGCCGTGACTTCGCCACCTCCGCCACCGACCGAATTAGCTAGCGCCCCGTTCCCGCGCGGCGGGACCCGGGTCGCTACCCCAACCCGAAGCCAGCCCGCGGCACCCTCCGCAGCCGGTCCACGCCGTACCGCGCGCCCGCACCCAGCCGAGCTAGTGCCGCGCGCCAACCGAATTGCCCCGAGAATCGACATGTCCAACGACAAACGCGCCAAGCCCGAAAAAAGCAAGTACCCGGTCAACCTGCTCGAGACGCCCTTCCCGATGCGCGGCGACCTGCCCAAGCGCGAGCCGCTGTGGGTCAAGCAATGGCAGGACAAGCAGCTCTACAAGAAGATCCGGGCCGCTCGCAAGGGCGCCAAGAAGTTCATCCTGCACGACGGCCCCCCGTACGCCAACGGTGACATCCACATCGGCCATGCGGTCAACAAGGTCCTCAAGGACATGATCGTCAAGGCGCGCGGCCTGACCGGGCTGGACGCCGTCTATGTGCCGGGCTGGGACTGCCACGGCATGCCGATCGAGATCCAGATCGAAAAGCAGTTCGGCAAGGGCCTGCCGGTGCAGGAAGTGCAATCGCGCGCCCGAACCTATGCCACCGAGCAGATCGCCCGCCAGAAGCTGGACTTCGAGCGCCTGGGCGTGCTGGGTGACTGGGAACATCCCTACCTGACCATGAACTACAGCAACGAAGCCGACGAGCTGCGCGCGCTGAGCAAAATCATGGAAAAGGGCTACGTGTTCCGCGGCCTGAAGCCAGTGAACTGGTGCTTCGACTGCGGCTCGGCGCTGGCCGAGGCCGAGGTCGAGTACAAGGACAAGACCGATCTGTCCATCGACGTGGGCTTCCCCTTCGCCGAGACCGACAAGCTGGCCCATGCCTTCAAGCTGCCGGCCGAGCAGCTCGCCGCCAAGCCGGGCTGGGTCGTGATCTGGACCACCACGCCGTGGACCATCCCGTCCAACCAGGCGCTGAACATGCATCCGGAAGTCGAGTACGCGCTGGTCGATACCGCGCGCGGCTTCCTGATCCTGGCCACCGAGCGCGTCGAAGAGCAGCTCAAGGTCTACGAGCTGGAAGGCAAGGTGCTGGCCACCACCACCGGCGCAGCGCTGTCGGAGATCCGCTTCCACCACCCGCTGTCCAAGATGGACGCGGGCTACGACCGCCTGTCGCCGATCTACCTGGGCGACTACGTCACCACCGATACCGGCACCGGCATCGTGCACTCGGCGCCGGCCTACGGCGTGGAGGATTTCCAGTCGTGCAAGGCGCACGGCATGAACGACAAGGACATCATCAGCCCGGTCATGGGCGACGGCGTCTATGCCAGTACGCTGCCGCTGTTCGGCGGCCAGAAGATCTGGGACGCCAACCCCAAGATCGTCGAAGTGCTGAAGGCCTCGGGCAACCTGTTCAATTCGCACAAGTACACCCATAGCTACATGCACTGCTGGCGCCACAAGACGCCGATCATCTACCGCGCCACCTCGCAGTGGTTCGCGGGCATGGACGTGGATCCGGTCAATGAGGACGGCACCAACGGCCCGACCCTGCGCGAAACGGCGCTGGCCGGCATCGAGGCAACCGAGTTCTACCCGGCGTGGGGCAAGCAGCGCCTGCACAACATGATCGCCAACCGGCCCGACTGGACCCTGTCGCGCCAGCGCCAGTGGGGCGTGCCGATGGCCTTCTTCCTGCACAAGGAAACCGGCGCACTGCACCCGCGCACGCCGGAGCTGCTCGAGGCAATCGCCAAGCGCGTGGAAGTGCACGGCATCGAGGCCTGGCAGACGCTCGACCCCAAGGAACTACTGGGCGAAGAAGCCGCCATGTACGAGAAGAACCGCGACACGCTCGACGTCTGGTTCGACTCCGGCACCACGCACTGGACCGTGATCCGCGGCTCCCACCGCGAAGACCTGTACGACGCATCGGCCGACCTGCCCGACGGCCGCCTGGCTGACCTGTACCTGGAAGGCTCGGACCAGCATCGCGGCTGGTTCCATTCGTCGCTGCTGACCGCCTCGATGCTGTATGGCAAGCCGCCCTACAAGGCGCTGCTGACCCACGGCTTCACGGTGGACGGCGAAGGCCGCAAGATGTCGAAGTCGGTCGGCAACACGGTGTCGCCGCAGGACGTGTCGAACAAGATGGGCGCCGAGATCATCCGCCTGTGGGTGGCCTCGACCGACTACTCCGGCGAGCTGTCGATCTCCGACGAAATCCTGAAGCGCGTGGTGGAAGGCTATCGCCGCATCCGCAACACACTGCGCTTCCTGCTGGCCAACCTGGCCGACTACGACCACGCGCAGCACGCGCTGCCGGCGTCGGAATGGCTGGAAATCGACCGCTACGCCGTCGCCCTGACCGGGCGCCTGCAACAGGAAATCCTGTCGCACTACGACGGCTACGAGTTCCACCCGGTGGTCGCCAAGCTGCAGACCTTCTGCTCGGAAGACCTGGGCGGCTTCTACCTGGACGTGCTGAAGGACCGCCTCTACACCACCGCGGCCAACTCGAAGGAACGCCGCGCCGCGCAGAACGCCGTGTACCACATCACCCAGGCGATGCTGCACTGGATGGCACCGTTCCTGTCGTTCACGGCGGAGGAGGCCTGGCAGATCTTCGGCCATGGCACCGAGCACACCGACACCATCTTCACCAGCACCTACTACGACGTGCCGGCGATCGACCAGGCCGACGACCTGCTGCAGAAGTGGCATGTGATCCGCGAAGCCCGCGCCGAAGTCACCAAGCAGCTCGAAGCGGTGCGCGTGGACGGCGAGATCGGTTCCTCGCTGCAAGCCGAAGTCACCATCCAGGCCGGTGGCCCCGTGCTGGCCGCGCTGCAGAGCCTGTCCGACGACCTGCGCTTCGTGCTGCTGACCTCCGCCGCCAAGGTAGCCCCGGCGCCGGAAGCCGGCGACCTGCTGGTCACCGTGACGCCGTCGGTGCACGCCAAGTGCGAGCGCTGCTGGCACTACCGTGCCGACGTCGGCCGCGACCCGGCCCACCCCACCCTTTGCGGCCGCTGTGACAGCAACCTGTTCGGCGCCGGTGAACACAGGAGCCACGCCTGATGGCCGCCACCACCACGCGCACCGCGCGCGGCACCAAACGCGCCAGCAGCAAGGGCACCAAGGGCACCAAGGGCAGCAACACTACCCCGCTACTGTGGATGGCGTTCGCCCTGCTGGTGATCGTGCTGGACCAGTTCTTCAAGATCGTCATCGTGCGGACCTTCGCCTATGGCGAATCCCGTCCGGTGACGCACTTCTTCAACTTGGTGCTGGTCTATAACAAGGGCGCCGCCTTCAGCTTCCTGGCGGATGCCGGCGGCTGGCAGCGCTGGTTCTTCACCGGCCTTGGCGTGGTGGTGGGGCTGTTCATCGTCTGGATGCTGTACCGCCATACCGGCCAACGCCTGTTCTGCTTCGCGATCTCGCTGATCCTTGGCGGCGCCATCGGCAATGTGGTGGACCGCGTGGTGTACGGCCACGTGGTCGACTTCCTCGACTTCTATGTGCGCAACTACCACTGGCCGGCCTTCAACGTGGCGGACTGCGCCATCACGGTGGGCGCTGTGCTGCTGATCGTGGACGAACTGCGCCGCGTTCGCCGGCACTGAGGCCACAACGGCACGCCAACCGCGCCCGCATCATGCGGGCGTTTTTCATGGTGCTGCCTGACTGGCAGGATGGCGGCGCGCAAGGCGCACCGGCAGCACCGCCAACGCGCGCGCGGGCAAGCCGGTATTATTGACGTTTCTCCGGCACGGGGGGCGGCAAGCGCTGCCGCCTGCCGCGACAACCGGACAACCACTTCAAGCGAAGAGCATATCCATGGATCTGCGAGGCAAGCATCTCGTCCTTGGCCTGACCGGCGGCATCGCCTGCTATAAATCGGCCGAACTGGTCCGGCTGCTGACCAAGGCCGGCGCCACCGTGCAGGTGGTCATGACCGAAGGCGCCACCCAGTTCATCACGCCGGTGACCATGCAGGCACTCTCCGGGCGCACGGTCTTCACCTCCCAATGGGACGCGCGCGTGGGCAACAACATGGCCCATATCGATCTCTCGCGCGAAGCCGACGCCATCTTGGTCGCGCCCGCCTCCACCGACTTCCTCGCCAAGCTGACGCACGGCCTGTGCGACGACCTGCTGACCACCCTGTGCATCGCCCGCAACTGTCCGTTGCTGGTGGCACCGGCGATGAACCTGCAGATGTGGCAGGCCCCCGCCACCCAGCGCAACGCCGCGCAGTTGCGCAAGGACGGCGTAACCCTGCTGGGCCCCGGCAGCGGCGACCAAGCGTGCGGCGAAGTCGGTGACGGCCGCATGCTGGAACCATCGGAATTGCTTGCCGACATCATCGCGTTCTTCCAGCCCAAGCCGCTGGCCGGGCGGCGCGTGGTCATCACGGCCGGGCCTACCTTTGAAGCCATCGACCCGGTGCGCGGCATTACCAACCGTTCCTCGGGCAAGATGGGCTTTGCCATCGCGCGCGCGGCCCGCGAGGCCGGCGCCGACGTAGTGCTGGTGGCCGGCCCGACGGGCCAGCCCACGCCGCGCGGCGTGGCCCGCACCGACGTGGAAAGCGCGCAGCAGATGCACGATGCGGTGATGGCGGGCTTGCCAGGCGCCGATGTGTTTATCGCGGTTGCGGCCGTGGCCGACTGGCGGCCCGCCGAAGTCGCCAGCCAGAAGCTGAAGAAGGCCAACGATAGCGACACGCCGACGCTGCACTTCGTGCAGAACCCCGACATCCTCGCTGCCGTGGCCGCAAAGCCGAACGCGCCCTATTGCGTGGGCTTTGCCGCCGAGAGCGAAAACCTCGAGCAATATGGCGAGCAAAAACGCCAGCGCAAGAACGTGCCGCTGCTGGTGGGCAATATCGGCCACCACACTTTCGGCATGGACGACAACGAGATCGTGCTGTTCGATGCCCAAGGCATGACCCGCCTGCCGCGCGCCGACAAGCTGACGCTGGCGCGCGACCTGGTCGCGGCCATCGCCCAGCGCCTGCCCGCGCGCCGTTGAATCCGCGCGCCCAGCCCCCGAACATCACCCGGCCCGACCCTCGACATGTCCGCAAGCAAACCCAAACTGCGCCTCTCGGTGCTCGACCAGAGCCCGGTCATCGCCGGCCATAACGCGCGCGATGCGCTGGCCGCCACCGTGGAGCTGGCGCAGGCCGCCGACGCGCTGGGCTACACCCGCTACTGGTGCGCCGAGCACCACGGGCTGCGCGGCGTGTGCAATCCGGCGCCGGAAGTCATGCTGGCGCGCCTGGGCAGCGTAACCAAGCGCATCCGGCTGGGCTCGGGCGGCGTCATGCTGCCTTACTACAGCCCCTTCAAGGTGGCGGAGCAGTTCCGCATGCTGGAGGCCCTGTTCCCGGGCCGCATCGATCTTGGCGTGGGGCGCGCGCCGGGCGGCGACATGCGGACCGCGCAGGCGGTGGCCATGGGCCAGTACAACCGGGGCGACCAGTTCGAGGAGCAGGTGCGGGACCTGTCCTGGCTGTTCCGTGGCGAGATGCCGCCCGGCCATATCGCCGAGGGCGTGGTGCTGCAGCCCGAGATCGATACGCGGCCGCAGCTGTGGGTGCTGGGATCCAGCGACTTCGGCGGCGCCCTGGCGGCGCGCCTGGGGCTGCGCTTTGCCTTTGCCCACTTTATCAATCCGCATGCGGGACACGCTGTCGCGCAGCAGTACCGCCGCGATTTCGAAGCGGGCTATGACGCGCAGCCTTATAGCGCGGCGGCGATCTTCGTGATCTGTGCCGACACCGAGGCCGAGGCGGCGGAGCTGGAGCGTGCCGTGGACCTGCGCCGGCTGCAGATGGCCTATGGCGTCAACGCGCCGATCCCCTCGCTCGCGCAGGCCGCGCAGCACGAGCTCAGCGAGCGCGACCGGCTGATCGTCGAGCGCGAGCGCCCCCGCACCATCTGCGGCACGCCTGAGCAGGTGGCGCAGCGCATGCTGGCCCTGCGCGAGCGCTTCCTTGCCGACGAACTGGTGGTGCTGAGCGTGGCCGCCAGCTACGCGGCGCGGCTGCGCACCTACGAACTGCTGGCGCAGGCGTTCGACCTTTCGGGCGACTAAGGGCGACTAAGGGCCACTAAGGGAGGCTAGGGGCGGCTAGGGGGCGACCAAGCTCGGCTATCATCTCGGGTTGCCAACGTTTTAGTTTTCCCGGGACCGACCAGCCATGACATTCGAAGCCAACCCCACTGTCGAAATCAAGGTGCTTGACGCACGCCTGCATGAATGGGGCCTGCCGGCTTACCAGAGCGATATGGCGGCGGCGATCGACCTGCACGCTTGCCTGGACGCCGCGCTCACCATCGAGCCGGGCACGCCGGCGCAACTGGTGCCTGCCGGCATCTCCGTGCATATGGGCAACCCCTACATGGCGGCCACCATCGCGCCGCGCTCGGGCCTGGGCCACAAGAAAGGCCTGGTGCTGGGCAACTCGATCGGCGTGATCGACGCCGACTACCAGGGCCCGATCATGGTGAGCGTGTGGAACCGCAATGCGCCCGGCACCGAGCCGATCGTGATCCAGCCGGGCGAGCGCATCGCGCAGATGATGTTCGTGCCGGTGCTGCGGCCCGTGTTCAAGACCGTGGAAGTGTTCTCCGAAGACACGGTACGGGGCGCGGGCGGCTTCGGCTCAACCGGCGTGAATCACGCCAAGAGCGGCAGCTAAGCGGGAAAGACGGCGCGCTCGACGCTACTACGTTAGCGCGCCTGCTCGAACAGCAGCGCCACGCCGCCGGCCAGAGAAGCAGGAATCAGGCTCTCATCGGGCCCCAGGTCGAGCGCCCCGACGCGCGCCTCGCGCCAGCCGCGGCGGGCCGCGACCAGGTCGCTGGTACGCAGGCGGATGGCGGCGTACCCCGGCACGGCGCGGCGCACATGCTCGGTGCCGGTCGCGGCGGCAAGCGCCTGCGGCGTGGTCACCACCAGCGTGGCGCCATCCAGCGCCAGGCTGCAGATGTGATCGCTCAGTTGCGTCATCTCGCCGCCGGTCAGTTCGGCGTAGGCACGCCCGGCAGCCTCCACCAGTGACGGCGCCACCACCAGGAACATCGTAGCGATGCCCACGGCACCGTTGGCATGCGTGGTCCATTCCGGACGCCACAGCAGCTGCGGCGTCCGGTGTTCGCAGATGAAAAAGCGCGCGCCCGGCGCATCATCGATTGCGGCAACGCGGAAGGTCGCGGGATGCTCCGTGCCATCGTCCAGCCGCACCGGCCGCGAGAACTCGATCGGGTCCGAAGTGTGCCAGCCGCCACCGCGCAACTGTGCCGCGGCGGTGAAGGTATCGCTGCTCTTGCAGGACAGCCCGGCGCAGCCGCCCCCGGCCTCCTGCGCATCCCAGTAATACTGCCGCGTCGGGCTTGGCGCGGTGACATGCAGCAGCTCAAGATAGTCGCGCGTCAGCATGACGCAATGGTTCTGCGAGCCGAGCGTGTGGTAACCGCGCGGCGTCAGCGTGAAGCCAAACCCGCGCCAGGCTTGCGCCGCAGCGTCAAGGTCGGGACACACCATCACGGCGTGGTCTAGCGGTTCCATCGTCATCGCACCCTCTCGCTTCAATTCTCGCTTCAATCGAACTGGATATTGGCCTTGCGCGCCACCGCCTGCCATTTGTCGTGCTCGTGGCGCACCAGGCTGGCCAGCTCGGTGGGGCTGCCGCCCACGATCTCGAAGCCCTGCATGGCCAGCGCATCCACCACGCGTTGCTGCCGCAACGACTGAACCAGGGCATCGTGCAGGCGCGCCACGGTCGGCTCCGGCAACCCGGCCGGGCCAAACACGCCGATCCATGAATAGGCCTCGAAACCGCGATAGCCTTGCTCGGCCACGGTTGGCAACTGCGGGAACTGGCGCAGGCGGGTGGTACCGGTCACGCCAAGCAGCTTGATCGTCTTGGCAGCCACATGCGCCTGCACCGCCGCATAACTGGAAAAAAATACATCGACTTCATTGGACAGAACAGCCTGCACCGCCGGGCCGCCACCTTTGTACGGCACGTGGAGAAAGCGCACGCCGGCCTCGGTCGCCAGCGCCTCGGCGGCGAGCTGGTTAAGGCTGCCGATGCCGGAAGACGCGTAGTGGATGCTCTCCGGCTTCTGCCGCGCCATGGCGACCAACTCCTTCACGTTGGACGCGGGCAACGACGGGTTGGCCGCGATCACCAGCGGAAAACGCACCAGTTGCGAGATCGGCGTGAAGTCGCGGAAGGTATCGTAGGGCAGGTTCTTGTACGCAAACGGGTTGATGGCATGGGTGTCGAACGCCATCAACAGCGTGCTGCCGTCAGGCTTGGCCCGGGCCACGGTACTCGAAGCAATCAGGCCACCGGCGCCGGGCTTGTTGTCGATCACCACCGTCTGGCCGAGCCCGCTCTTCAGGCCGGGCTGCAGCTGGCGTGCGACGATATCGACGCTGCCTCCCGGAGGAAACGGCAACACCATGGCGATCGGACGACCGGACGCGCCTGTCGTGGCCTCGCCACCCAAGGCAGCCAGGCCAGGCACGGGAATCAGGGGCATCGCGCCAAATGGCAACGATTTGAGCAGCAGGCGGCGCAGCCGCGAGCGTTGGGATTGGGACATCGGGTACTCAGACGGATGGCGGGCACACAGCTGCGGTGCGCAGCCGCACCCGGCCAAAACAAAAAGGGCGGCATCGCTGCCGCCCTGTATTTTGCCCGAGGATAGCACGAATTGCAGGCAAGGTCCGCTCTGCCTGCCCTTCGCGCTTTGTCCTAGACTTCCGCTTTCTCGTTTTCCGGCGCTTCCGGCGGTTCTGCGGCAGCCTCGGCAAAGTCCAGCTTGATCTGGTCCTGCTCGTCGAGATCCACCACCACCCGGCCACCGGACACCAGCTTGCCGAACAGGAGTTCGTCAGCCAGCGCCTTGCGGATCAGGTCCTGGATCAGGCGCTGCATCGGCCGCGCGCCCATTAGCGGGTCGAAACCCTTCTTGGCGAGGAACTTGCGCAGGTGGTCGCTGAAGCTGGCTTCCACCTTCTTCTCGTGAAGCTGCTCCTCAAGCTGCATCAGGAACTTGTCGACCACGCGGAGGATGATTTCCTCGTCAAGCGAACGGAAGCTGATGATGGCATCCAGCCGGTTGCGGAACTCCGGCGTGAACATGCGCTTGATGTCGACCATCTCGTCGCCCTGCTCGCGCGAGGACGTGAAGCCGATGGTGGCGCGGTTCATGGTTTCCGCTCCCGCGTTGGTGGTCATGATGATGATCACGTTGCGGAAGTCGGCGCGGCGGCCATTGTTATCGGTCAGCGCGCCATGATCCATCACCTGCAGCAGGATATTGAAGATATCCGGATGCGCCTTCTCGATTTCGTCCAGCAGCAGCACGCAGTGCGGCTTCTTGGTGACGGCCTCGGTCAGCAGGCCGCCCTGGTCAAAGCCCACATATCCCGGCGGCGCGCCAATCAGCCGGCTCACCGCGTGGCGTTCCATGTATTCGGACATGTCGAAGCGCAGCAGCTCGATGCCCATGATGAAGGCAAGCTGCTTGGCCACTTCGGTCTTGCCCACCCCGGTCGGGCCGGAGAACAGGAAGGAGCCGATCGGCTTGTCCGTCTTGCCAAGGCCCGCGCGCGACATCTTGATGGCCGAAGCCAGCGCCTCGATGGCCGGTTCCTGGCCGAACACCACCGATTTCAGGTCGCGATCCAGGGTCTGCAGCTTGCTGCGGTCATCCTGGTTGACGCTCTGCGGCGGGATGCGCGCGATGCGCGAAACGATGTCTTCGATCTCGCCCTTGCCGATGGTCTTTTTCTGCTTGGACTTGGGCAGGATGCGCTGGGCTGCACCGGCCTCATCGATCACATCGATGGCCTTGTCCGGCAGGTGGCGGTCGGTGATGAAGCGCGCCGACAACTCGGCCGCCGCAGTCAGCGCCGCTGCCGCGTACTTGACGCCATGGTGCTCTTCGAAGCGCGACTTCAGGCCGCGCAGGATCTGCACGGTCTGGTCGACCGACGGCTCCACCACGTCGATCTTCTGGAAACGGCGCGACAGGGCCGCGTCCTTCTCGAAGATGCCTCGGTACTCGGTGAAGGTGGTCGCGCCGATGCACTTGAGCTGGCCTGACGACAGTGCCGGCTTGAGCAGGTTGCTGGCGTCCAGCGTCCCGCCCGAAGCGGCGCCCGCGCCGATCAGCGTGTGGATCTCGTCGATGAACAGGATCGCGTTCGGATTGTCCTTGAGCGACTTGAGCACGCCCTTGAGGCGCTGCTCGAAGTCCCCGCGGTACTTGGTGCCGGCCAGCAGGGCGCCCATGTCGAGCGAGTACACGACTGCCTTTTCAAGGATGTCGGGCACTTCGTTCTTGGTGATGCGCCAAGCCAGGCCTTCGGCGATCGCGGTCTTGCCGACACCCGCCTCGCCCACTAGCAGCGGGTTGTTCTTGCGCCGGCGGCACAGCACCTGGACCACCCGCTCGACTTCGCTCTCGCGGCCGATCAGCGGATCGATCTTGCCGGCCTTGGCCAGCGTGTTCAGGTTCTGGGTGAACTGCTCGAGCGGGCTCTCCTTGCCATCACCGCCTTCGCCCTCGGCCGTGCCGTCGCCATGCTTGGCGGGCTCGGCCTGGTCCTTGCGGATGCCATGGCTGATGAAATTGACCACATCCAGCCGGGTCACGCCCTGCTGCTGGAGGTAGTACACCGCGTGCGAGTCCTTCTCGCCAAAGATCGCCACCAGGACATTGGCCCCGGTCACTTCCTTCTTGCCGTTGGAAGTGGACTGGACATGCATGATGGCGCGCTGGATGACGCGCTGGAAGCCCAGCGTAGGCTGGGTATCCACCTCGTCGGTACCAGGCACCACGGGCGTGTTGTCCGCGATGAAGTTCTTCAGACTGGTGCGCAAATCCTCAATATTGGCTGCGCAGGCGCGCAAGACTTCCGCTGCCGTGGGGTTGTCAAGCAACGCCAGTAGCAGGTGCTCCACGGTTATAAACTCGTGGCGTGCCTGCCGGGCTTCAACAAACGCCATGTGCAGGCTGACTTCCAATTCTTGCGCAATCATGCTTCCTCCATCACGCACTGCAACGGATGACCCGCCTGCCGTGCGTGGGTTGACACCAGCTCGACCTTCGTTGCCGCGATATCCCTGGTATAGATGCCGCAGACCCCCTTACCCTCCCGGTGGACGGTCAACATGATCTGCGTTGCCGTCTCCCGGTCCCTGCTGAAATACTGCTGCAGGATCATCACGACGAACTCCATCGGGGTGAAGTCGTCATTCAGCAGCAACACCTTGTACATGGCGGGTGGTTTGAGCGCCTGCTCTTTCCGCTCCAGTACGGTGCCTGCTTCGCGTTGTGGGACATTTGCCAGCCGTGTAGCCATGGCTTTATTCTAACCCTTACGCACAACTCTGCAATTTGGGGAAAAGACACCGGATTCAAGAGGCCGATGCAGCGGCCATCCAGATTCCGTGGACGCCGAAGGCATCCGGGTTCACTCGTGGGTCACTTGGACGGGAGGGCGCACGCCTTCGCGGTGCGCCCTTTCCCTCCAAAATACCATCTACAGCCGTTCCTTTCCCGCCACACCCTACCGGGAGTGGGGAATCTGCCAACTTGACAGTGCGCAGGTTTGACAGAAGAATCGTTCGCACATTCACGTCTGGTTACGCGAGCCAAGCAATCATCCGGACTGAGTGATCCGTGAGCAGGGAGGCCCACGAATCCAGCGGCGGCGAGTCAGCACATCAAACTGGCCGCCACGCGGTGCCCGCACAGTCGTGCCTTTGCGCCCGACCCGGTTCCATCCGGGCAGCGCGCAAGAACACTAGCCGGGCGCCCACTGGCCGCGGCGCTTTCCCCCGCTCGTATCCTGCTTTTTTTGTTGGGGGAGTTTATGGCAAGCGGTATCGTCAAATGGTTCAATGACGCCAAGGGCTTTGGGTTCATCAAGCCGGACGACGGCGAAGAAGAACTGTTTGCGCACTTTTCGGCCATCCAGATGAATGGCTTCAAGACCCTGAAAGAGGGTCAGCGCGTATCCTTCGAAATCATCCAGGGCCCCAAGGGCAAACAAGCCACCAATATCCAGGATAACGCCTGAAGATTCGGTGCGCGGCCGCACCAGCCGGTAGAGCTTGAGGCGGCCACGACAGGATGCGGGGGATCACCCCCGGAACGGGATCGGCCTGCCCCGCCCCAAAGCACGCAGGCTGGACAGCAGCACGTAACGCATCCGACAAAAAGCCCGGCCAGGTCAATGCCGGGCTTTTTGTTTGGCTCGCTGGTCGCGCCTTTTAGCCTGCCACTTCGATTCCTCATTGATTTCCGGTCGTTTTTGCAGCGCTTTGGTGGCTTTTTGCACAATTTTGGCTGTTTCCGCACATTCAAACACCCCGAAATGCACGTCATTAGGCGCAAAATATCTTGCCCTCCAGTGCCGGCACTATCCAGCCAGTAGATCAACAGGAAGTCGCCGCCAACGTGGCATTCGCGATGGTCGGCCCAGCCGCCCATGAGCGCATGGTCCGGCCACTCAGGCCCGAACGGCGCGCCGTCGGCCTGTGGAAAGATGGCTAAGCACTTACATCGAGATTGCTGATTATGGCGGCAGCGCTCGTCTGCCGTGGGGGTAGGTGATGCCCAACCCAGGAACCAGCTAGCACAAATGCCCCCACGAACAGCGCAAGCCCGATGCAATAGGCCGCAAGGCTTCGCCAACGGTCAGGAGACCGCCGCATGAGCGCTAGCAGTACCAGAATCAAGCCAATCAGCGTCAGCAGACACGCAGTTGCAAGCACAACAGCTGTAACAACAACCAATGAGCCGGTAGTGACCTGCGCGCGAGTGATAGGAGTGAGAAAGGTAAAGACTGCAAAGGCCAAACCCAAGAGCGCAAGGCCAATGGCGACGCGATCCACCGCACTCCCAACCCTGCTCCTAGTTCGTATCATCTGAGCCCCTCGGCGGCCACTCGCTGCGCCAAGGCGGCCCAACGGCGCAAACTGTCTGGCACCACATGCGCATAGTAAAAATGCCCTTCCCCTTTGTCTGCAATCATTTGCTTGCCGAGCAGCGGTGCCGCCAAGGCAAGCTCGGCCCATGGCATCCCGGCGTAGATCGGATCTCCATGTTCGGTCAGATTGATCACGGTGGTCTTGCGAACACCCTTGTGGCCACGCAGATCGGCGAGGAATCCTGCCTCAATAGGTGACCCCACCAATACGAGATGATCAATCACGTGCCCGGCACGAGCATATGACCATGCCGTCTGAGCCGCTAGCAGTGACCCATAGCTGTAACCTATCAGATTGAATTGGGGAGCCTCTGCCGCCATGCCGCTTGTGATTGTCCATTCCCCGTCATCGCGCGAGCGGATGGTCAGGCCGGATCGGATGGCATCGATCAGCGTGCCTACGAACTCATAGTCCTTGGGAAGATCGATAGTCGCTGAGTTTGTGATGCCTGCAAAGCAGTGGGCAATCCCTGCCCTCCGGAACGCCTCGATCTGCGGCCGCACGTAGTCGCCATCCAGTCCGGCCCCACCCCAATACAGAGTCCCGCGAGGCCGCAGCAGATAGACCTTCACGGGCGCGCGCTTCTCAATCGGCGTCAATGGAATTTGTATCGTCTTGATTGGTTGCATCAGGCATCCTCCCCAAAAATCTCCAGCGTCATGGTCGCTGCGGTATCGCTCGAAATACGCTCGGTCATACCGCTGTCGTCCGTTCGCGCCTCAATCGATCCGCCATCGCCTGTAAGGCGGTAGCGCCGGCGTGCCAGGGGTTGGCCGGATTTTTCGTCCAGGAGTTGCACCTGTTGGTCGTAACGGGGATTAGAGGCCAGGAAGGGTGCCGCTATGAAATCCGATGTGCCTGCGATCGCTTCCTGCACGCTCGCCATTCCAGCACTCTCGGCTTCGTCGTCGCACCAAGTCTCGCCGGCGAGAGTGGCGATAATGCTCGGATGTGTCGGGCACTTGCAGAGCACGATATCGCCATCAGCCGCCGTCTCGCCCATGAAGCTAATACGGCTCGGTCCGCCAGCCTTTGCAATGATGCCGGTGCTCTTGCAGGCTTCGCAGTAGGCTTGCCCACCGATAAGCGCTACCTGGTGGCCGGCACCGTCACCGATAGTGAAAACTGGACCGTCATACGGGAGAATGACGCCATCTGGTGAAAGCCTGTCGCCCACACACGCAACTCTGCGCATCATGGTTTGGCCTCCCAAGTTGCGGTCAACTGCCTCACGTTGTGCATGCGTTCTCCCATGGATTGATTGATAGGCGTTTCGCGCCCCTATTTATGCGCGATACAGCACTAAAATCAATCAGACATTTCTGCAAGTGCGGAGAGCATTTTCCTTATGTGTCCTATTCGGTCTTTATTATGTCGACCTGGCTGCACACTTGCCGGGTAGTACCTCTTGATACGACGGGATGAAAAAACCCCGGCGACCGTTGAGTCGCCGGGGTTTCGGTTCAGGCTGAGATGGCCCGAACTAGGATTACATATTGTCGATCATCACCTGCCCAAAGCCCGAGCACGACACTTGCGTCGCGCCTTCGAGCAAGCGGGCGAAGTCATAGGTGACCTTCTTCGACAGGATGGACTTCTCCATCGAGGAGATGATCAGGTCGGCGGCTTCGGTCCAGCCCATGTGGCGCAGCATCATTTCCGCGGAGAGGATTTCGGAACCCGGGTTCACATAGTCCTTGCCGGCGTACTTTGGTGCGGTGCCGTGGGTGGCTTCGAACATGGCCACGGAATCCGACAGGTTGGCGCCCGGGGCAATGCCAATGCCGCCAACCTGGGCCGCCAGCGCGTCGGAGATGTAGTCGCCGTTCAGGTTCAGCGTGGCGATCACCGAATATTCGGCCGGGCGCAGCAGGATCTGCTGCAGGAAGGCGTCGGCGATGGCGTCCTTGATGACGATTTCGCGGCCGGTCTTTGGGTTCTTGAACTTGCACCACGGGCCGCCGTCGATCAGCTCGGCGCCGAATTCCTGCTGTGCCAGCTCGTAGGCCCAGTCACGGAAGCCACCTTCGGTGAACTTCATGATGTTGCCCTTGTGCACGATGGTCACCGACGGCTTGTCGTTGTCGATCGCGTACTGGATGGCCTTGCGCACCAGGCGCTTGGTGCCTTGCTTGGAGACCGGCTTGACGCCAATGCCCGAGGTATCCGGGAAACGGATCTTCTTCACGCCCATTTCGTTCTGCAGGAAGGCGATCAGTTTCTTGGCCTGGTCGCTTTCCGCTTCCCATTCGATCCCGGCGTAGATGTCTTCCGAGTTCTCGCGGAAGATCACCATGTCGATCTTTTGCGGCTCGCGCACCGGCGAGGGCACGCCCTTGAAGTACGCCACCGGGCGCAGGCAGACGTACAGGTCCAGTTGCTGGCGCAGCGCCACGTTGAGCGAGCGGATGCCGCCGCCAACCGGCGTGGTCAGCGGGCCCTTGATGGACACCACGTAGTCCTTGAGGACTTCCAGGGTTTCTTCAGGCAGCCACACGTCAGGGCCATACACCTTGGTCGACTTCTCGCCGGCGTAGATCTCCATCCAGGAGATCTTGCGCTTGCCACCGTAGGCCTTGGCCACGGCTGCATCGACCACCTTGATCATCACCGGGGTGATATCCAGGCCCGTACCGTCGCCTTCGATGAACGGAATGATCGGATTGTCCGGAACATTCAGCGAAAAATCCTGGTTGACCGTGATCTTTTCGCCGGCCGGAACCTTGATGTGTTGATACATGACGTCTCCAGTACGGAACGGGGGGTTGCAACGAGCCGCCGGATTCGTGACCAGACGGCGAGATTTGGGTGGCGCGCGGGCATTTTAACGGCGATTGGCGCGCAGGCGATGCCGTTGCGCACCACACGCGGACTGCCCGGCTATGCGTCACACGCATACAAGTCTTATATAAGACATAAGACCGTTTCGTATTATGCAGCAAAATTTCATGATCCGCCATCCTGGCCGGCCCCGCGCCGCCCGGCGTGGGCTACGGCATACTGACGCCCCATACTGACGCCATTCATGCGCCTATCCGCGCGCCAGGCCCCAATACTCTCGATGACGCTGATCGCACTGAACAAACCCTTCGGCACCATGAGCCAGTTCTCCGCGCACCCGTCGCGCCCGACTCTCGGCGACTGCGTGCAGCGGCCCGGCGTGTATCCGGCGGGAAGGCTCGATGCCGACAGCGAAGGCTTGCTGCTGCTGACCGATGACGGCATCTTGCAGGCGCGCATTGCCGATCCGCATCACAAACTGCCCAAGACATATCTGGCCCAGGTCGAAAACGTGCCCGGCGAAGCCGCCCTGGCGCACCTGCGCAATGGCGTCGACCTCGGAGACTTCCGCACGCTGCCGGCGCGAGCGCGCTGCATCGACGAGCCAGGCTTTCTGTGGCCACGCAATCCGCCGGTGCGATTTCGCGCCGCCATCCCGACCCAATGGCTCGAACTCGAGATCCGCGAGGGCAAGAACCGCCAGGTGCGCCGAATGACCGCGGCGGTGGGATTTCCGACCTTGCGCCTGGTGCGCGTGCAAATTGGCAGGCTCGACCTGCGTACGCTCGGACTCGCGCCAGGGCAATGGTGCGAGATCGACCCGAGCGCGCTCGGCCTGGAAGCCGTAGCCGCGCCACGTCCCCGCGAGATCGTGCGCGGGCGTGGATCGGGGGCGGCGACCAGCCCGGCGGAGCGGCGCCACGCACGCCCTCGCGCAAAAAGTTACAAATATTAACAAGTCGCGAGTCAACGGCTCACCGCCTCGTTTCGTTTTTGACACTGACGCGTCGCATACGAGTCAACTCTTCCGAATCGATTTACCTTCGAGGTTGTTAAGCATGAACAAACTGATCGCTGCTCTGGTTGCCGGCCTGTTCGCCACCGGCGTTTTCGCCCAAGCCGCCGCACCCGCACCGGCAGCCCCGGCTGCTGCAGCGCCTGCCGCCGAAGCACCGGCTGCAAAGCCCGCGACGAAGAGCACCAAGAAGTCCAAGAAGCACGCTCACAGCAAGACCAAGGCTGCTCCGGTTGCCAAGGCTGACGCTGCTGCAACGAAGTAAGAGTTTGCAGGCAGGCCGGGCTTAGCGCCCGGCAAGCAAGGCAGGTTGCCCGCAAGGCGCCTGCCTTTTTTCTTGCCCGCGACAATCAGGCCTGCCGCAACGAAGTGGAATATTTGTCCGTGCCGCTCGCGCGGTAGCTGCGCTATGCTGGCGGCTGTCCCGAACCCGTCATTTGCCGCTCCAACTCATGCGCCCTTTGCTCAAGAACCTGCTCGTCAGCGGCTGCGCCCTCGCCGCCATGGCCGCCGCCTGTGCCCAGTCCCCGGCCAGCTTGCCGGTCAGGCAACTCACCGCTGGCATGTACGCGATCAAGGCGGAAATCGCCGCCACGCCGGAAGCCCGCGAGCTCGGCCTGATGTACCGCAAGACCATGCCCGCCAACGAGGGCATGCTGTTTGTGTTCGAAGAGAAAGCCGGACACTGCTTCTGGATGAAGAATACCGACCTGCCCCTGTCGATCGCCTTCCTGGCCGATGACGGGTCCATCGTCAATATCGAAGACATGGCGCCCCAGACCGAGGACAACCACTGCCCGCGCGCGGCCGTGCGCTACGCGCTGGAGATGAACAAGGGCTGGTTTGCGCAGAAGGGCCTGAAGGCCGGCGCGAAGATCGGCGGCCTGCCGCAGGCGCGCTAAAGAAAAAGGAAAAAGCGGGCGCGCGGCAGCATGGCTGCCACGCCTGCCGGCGACAGGATCAGTCGCGGAAGTTGTTGAAGTCCAGCGGCGCTTCGGGGACATCCTTGCGCAGCAGCGCGATCACGCTCTGCAGATCGTCGCGCTTGGTGCCCGTGACGCGCACCGCGTCACCCTGGATGCTGGCCTGCACCTTGATCTTGCTGTCCTTGATCATCTTGACGATCTTCTTCGACAGGTCGCCGGTGACGCCCTTCTTGATGGTGATGACCTGCTTGACCTTGTCGCCGCCGATGCGCTCGGTCTTGCCGTAGTCGAGGAAGCGCACGTCGACATTGCGCTTGGCCATCTTGCTGATCAGCACGTCCTTGACTTGGCCGAGCTTGAAATCGTCATCGGCGAACGCGGTGAGCTCGTTCTCCTTGTGCTCGACCCGCGAATCCGAACCCTTGAAGTCGAAGCGGTTCGTGATTTCCTTGTTGGCCTGCTCGACCGAGTTCTTCACCTCGATCATGTTCGCTTCGCACACTACGTCAAACGACGGCATTGCATTCTCCTTGTCTTGCTGCGTGTTGCTTATTGCTTGTACCGGGCGCGCGCCGGCTGGCGGCGGCGCTTACGTATAATCCAGCCTACCCTGCAGTCCGGTGCCGTCGACCCCGGCGGGCCGCTTCACCTTTCCCTTGCATGGCAGATTTCCTCGAATTTTATCCCCTGCGCCGCCACAATACATTCGGATTCGACGTGCGCGCGCGCTTTGCGGTGCACGTGCGCAGCGAAGCCGACCTGCTGGCCGCCCTGGCCGATCCCCGCGCGCAAGACCTGCCGCTGGTGGTGCTCGGCGGCGGCAGCAATGTGGTCCTTACGCAGGACCTTGACGCGCTCGTGCTGCTGATGGAGATTCCCGGCTACGCGGTGGCCTCGGCGGATGCCGCCCAGCTTGTGACGGCAGGTGCCGGCGAGAACTGGCATGCGCTGGTCTGCCGCACGATCGCCGACGGCCTTCCGGGCCTGGAAAACCTGGCCCTGATCCCCGGCACCGCGGGCGCGGCGCCGATCCAGAACATCGGCGCCTACGGCGTGGAGCTGCGCGAGCGCTTCGACAGCCTGCGCGCGCTCGACCGCCATAGCGGCGAATTCGTCCATCTGACGCTGGAGCAGTGCCAGTTCGCCTACCGGGACAGCCTGTTCAAGCGTGAGGGTCGGGACCGCTACATCATCACCGCCGTCACCCTGCGCCTGCCGCTGCCGTGGCAGCCAGTGCTGGGCTATGCGGAACTGGCGCGCGAGCTGGCGCAAGATCCTGCGGCGCATCCCACGGCAGACCGCATCCGCGACGCGGTGATCGCGATCCGCGCGCGCAAGCTACCCGATCCGGCCCAGGTCGGCAATGCCGGCAGCTTCTTCAAGAACCCGGTGGTGGGCGCCGAGCAGCGCGACGCGCTGCTGGTGCGGTATCCCAACCTGGTCAGCCACGCCCAGCCAGACGGCAGCTACAAGCTGGCAGCCGGCTGGCTGATCGACCAGTGTGGATTCAAGGGGGTCAGCGACGGCCCGGTGGGCGTCTATGGCAAGCAGGCGCTGGTGCTGGTGCACCACGGCGGCGGCACCGGGCAGGCGCTGCTGGCGCTGGCGCACCGCATCGCCGATGCGGTACAAGCCCGCTTCGGCGTGCGAATCGAACCCGAGCCGGTGGTGCTTTAACCCGTCCGGGCTGCCGTGCTCAACCGAAGTGGCAGACGTAGTCCAGCGTTTCGGTCACTTCGATATCGAAGCTGCTGTCGCCGGGCACATTGAACTGCTGGCCAGCGCCATAGGTTTGCCACTGGTCTTCGCCAGCCAGCTTGACGCGGCACACGCCACCATTGATTTCCATGATCTCCGGGGCGCCGGTGTTGAAGGTCAGCGCGGCGGGGAAGATCACGCCCAGCGTCTTGCGGGTGCCGTCCGGGAACAGCACGGTGTGGCTCACGCACTTGCCGTCGAAGTACAGGTTGGCTTTCTTGACGACGGATACGTTGTCGAACTGGCTCACGCTATTTCTCCTTGATGCTCTTGGTTCTGGATGACTGAATCGGGA
This sequence comes from Cupriavidus sp. GW822-FHT02D05, assembly GCF_058802485.1. Taxonomy (NCBI): domain Bacteria; kingdom Pseudomonadati; phylum Pseudomonadota; class Betaproteobacteria; order Burkholderiales; family Burkholderiaceae; genus Cupriavidus; species Cupriavidus sp. GW822-FHT02D05. The sequence continues at coordinate 113,084 of NZ_JBXAOE010000003.1, forward strand.
ATACCGGAGGGCAAGGCGGCGCAAAAAAGGGGCCATGACGGCCCCTCTTCTGTTGCATGCCTGCGGTCTGGCTTACTCGCCGCGCTGGCGGCGAGCGTTTTCGGCGATGCGCATGCGCAGCGCGTTCAGCTTGATGAAGCCGCCGGCGTCGGCCTGGTTGTAGGCGCCGCCGTCATCGTCGAAGGTCGCGATGGTCTTGTCGAACAGCGTGTCCTTGGAGTCGCGGGCGACCACGATCACATTGCCCTTGTACAGCTTGACGCGGACCCAGCCATTGACCTTGGCCTGGGTGTGGTCGATCAGCACTTGCAGCGCGCGGCGCTCCGGGCTCCACCAGTAGCCGTTGTAGATCAGGCTGGCGTAGCGCGGCATCAGGTCGTCCTTCAGGTGAGCCACTTCGCGGTCGAGCGTGATCGACTCGATAGCGCGGTGGGCCTTCAGGATGATGGTGCCGCCAGGGGTTTCGTAGCAGCCACGGCTCTTCATGCCGACGTAGCGGTTTTCCACCAGGTCAAGGCGGCCGATGCCGTGCTTGCCGCCCAGGCGGTTCAGCTCGGTCAGCACTTCAGCCGGGGTCATGCGCTTGCCGTTCAGGCCAACGATGTCGCCGCCCTCGAACTCGACGTCCAGGTACTCGGCCGCGTCCGGTGCGTTCTCCGGCGACACGGTCCAGCGCCACATGTCTTCCTCGGCCTCGGCCTTGGGGTCTTCCAGGTGGCGGCCTTCGAAGGAGATGTGCAGCAGGTTGGCGTCCATCGAGTACGGGGCGCCGCCCTTCTTGTGCTTCATGTCGATTTCGATGCCGGCCTTTTCAGCGTAGGCCAGCAGCTTCTCGCGCGACAACAGGTCCCATTCGCGCCATGGGGCGATGACCTTCACGCCCGGCTCGAGGCCGTAGTAGCCCAGCTCGAAGCGAACCTGGTCGTTGCCCTTGCCGGTAGCGCCGTGCGACACGGCGTCGGCGCCAGTGCTGCGCAGGATCTCGATCTGGCGCTTGGCGATCAGCGGACGCGCGATCGAGGTGCCGAGCAGGTACTCGCCTTCATAGACGGCGTTGGCGCGGAACATCGGGAAGACGAAATCGCGCACGAACTCTTCACGCAGGTCGTCGATGAAGATGTTTTCCGGCTTGATGCCGAACTTGAGCGCCTTCTGGCGTGCAGGTTCGAGTTCCTCACCCTGGCCGATGTCGGCGGTAAAGGTGACCACCTCGCACTGATAGGTGTCTTGCAGCCACTTCAGGATCACCGAAGTGTCCAGCCCGCCGGAGTAGGCGAGCACGACTTTCTTGATATCGCTCATGTTCGACTCGATGCGAAAAGTAAGCGCGGCCGGCCACAAAGCCAGTCACGCGAGAAAAAGGGATGCGGAAAAACCGCTATTTTGACACGTCCGCCCCGGCTTGGGCGGCACTTGGCGAGCCGGGCGAGCATGCGGGCACCGGATTGGCGCACCGCATGTGCGTCAATCGTGGCGCCGGCCCGCCAGCGGTCAGTAACGCCCGCAGAGCAGGTATTCCATCAGCGCCTTCTGCACATGCAGGCGGTTCTCAGCCTCTTCCCAGACCACACTCTTGGGGCCGTCGATCACGGCGGCCTCAACTTCCTCGCCGCGATGGGCAGGCAGGCAGTGCATGAACAGGGCATCGTCTCCAGCGCGATCCATCATGGCGGTAGTCACCATCCAGTTCTGGAAGGCGCGCTTGCGCGCGTCGTTCTCGGCCTCGTAGCCCATGCTGGTCCACACGTCGGTGGTGACCAGGTCGGCACCCTGGCAGGCGGTCAGCGGATCGTCGAACACCTTGACCAGATGAGCAGCCGTTGCCGGCACCATGGCCGGATCGAGCTGATAGCCGGGAGGCGCGGAGAAATGGAACGTGAAGCCGAGGCGCTCAGCCGCCTGGATCCAGGTGTAGGCCATATTGTTGGCGTCACCGATCCATGCGACGGTCTTGCCGCGGATGCTGCCACGCTGCTCGATGTACGTGAAGACATCGGCCAGCACCTGGCAAGGATGGTATTCGTTGGTCAGCCCGTTGATCACCGGCACGCGCGAATGCGCGGCGAAACGCTCGATGATTTCCTGGCCGAAGGTGCGGATCATGATGATGTCAACCATGCGCGAGATCACCTGCGCCGCATCCTCGATCGGCTCGCCGCGCCCCAGCTGGGAGTCGCGGGTGTTGAGGAAGACGGCATGGCCACCGAGCTGGTGGATGCCGGCCTCGAACGACAAGCGCGTACGAGTCGAGTTTTTCTCGAAGATCATGGACAGCGTGCGGTCGTGCAGCGGATGCCATGTCTCGTAGTTCTTGAACTTGGTCTTCAGAATCCGTGCGCGGTCCAGCAGGTACTCGTACTCGTCGGGAGTCAGGTCGCTGAACTGGAGGTAATGCTTGATCGAAGTTGGGCTCATAAAACAAAGAAGGCGGCTCGGTGGTGGCACGCCGCCATGAAGGGTTCATGACCTGGCCATGCCGCGGAGCCGCCTTTCGCGTCGCTTACGCAATTTAACTGTAAGAATCATAAGGGATTATTGTGGCTTTGGCGAGCACGCACGGCACCTCGCTCGGTACGGAGGCTTATGCGCGAGTCTTATATAAGATATAATACTGGCTGATTCACGCGGGGCCCGGCATACCCATGCCACCGCCCGCTGCCGGCATCAAAAGTGCCCCCGCCGACACCGACGCCCCCGCCGCCACGGCCGGAATGAAACGAACTAATCGTTTCCTGGCCGCGTCAAACGGGCTTCCGTTTGGTCAGTCTGGCGGGTTTACCGTCGAGTCACCCGTCTTATCCCCGCAGTCCCATGAATCCCACAGTTCGCGAATACTTCATCCAAGGCATCACCAAGGAAGGCAAGACCTTCCGCCCAAGCGACTGGGCTGAACGACTGTGTGGCGTGATGGCGCAATTCCGCCCCGAGGGCGACACCGGCGACCCCCGCATCACTTACTCACCTTACGTGCGGCCAGTGATAGCCGGCGGGCTGAAGAGCGTGGTGGTCGATGCGCGGCTGCGCGACATTGAGCCCAAGGCGCTCGACTTCGTGCTCAACTTCGCGCGCGACAACAACCTGCAGCTGGTCGAGGCCTGCTCGCTGGAGTGAGTCCACACCGAAGAAGCTGCGGCATGGCCGCAGCTAGCCGCACGCACCCTCAGGACCGGCGCCAGCCCAAAGTACAAAGCAAAAAAAGCTCGTCAAATGACGAGCTTTTTTATCGGCTGGATACCCCGTAGGAGACCCACCCTGCCGACTGACAACCTGACCAGGACCGTGACACGCCGCCGAAACGGCGCGGTCAACGCAATGGCCGGCGAACAGCCGGAAGGTGCCTGGCTTGCGCCCGGCACCATTGCCTATATCAGGCAGCCATCGACTTGATAGCTGACGACAGGCGCGACTTGTGGCGCGCAGCCTTGTTCTTGTGCACGATCTTCTTGTCGGCAATAGCGTCGATGATCGATTGCGAGTTCTTGAAGATCTCGGCAGCAGCAGCCTTGTCGCCGGCTTCGATCGCCTTGCGAACAGCCTTCACTGCGGTACGCAGACGCGAACGCAGGCTGGAGTTGTGGGCGTTCTGGGCGACGGCCTGGCGCGCGCGCTTGCGAGCTTGTGCGGAATTTGCCATTTAAGTAGATTTCCTGAATTCAGATGCGTGCCCGACGGGAGGACGGAGCAAACCGCGGACACAATTAAGTGCACATCAAGCGACCCGGGATGCACTGGCACACGAATCCGGAACGCAACTAGCCTTGTGAATCGGCAATTATACACACAAGAAAAAGCGGCTGGCAAGCCGAGCCGCACCTCATCTCGAGCAGGGCGAAGCAAAGGCCGATATACGTGCATATCCGGGCGCCTGCGGGGCCAAACCGTATAATACGCGCCACACCGGCCCCGCCCTCGCGTGGCCTCGATGCAACTTTGGCGCGCGCCCGGCGTCTGAACCCGGTTCGCACCGGCGGTCCGACCCACGCTGCCGCCGCCACCCCTTGCCGCCGAACCATCTTGAACCTGCTCAAAGCGCTCGCCACCATCAGCAGCCTGACGATGCTGTCGCGCATCACAGGCCTCATCCGCGAGATCCTGATCGCGCGTGCCTTCGGCGCCTCGGACATGACCGACGCCTTCAACGTGGCGTTCCGCATCCCCAACCTGCTGCGCCGGATCTTCGGCGAGGGCGCGTTCTCGCAAGCCTTCGTGCCGATCCTGGGTGAATACCACAGCAAGCGTGGCGAAACCGATACCCGCGCGCTGATCGATGCCGTTGCCACGGTCATGACCTGGGTCCTGATGGGCGTCTCGCTGCTTGGCGTGATTGGCGCGCCGGTGGTCATGATGGTCGTCGCCACGGGCTTTCGCCAGCATGGCGGTGAAACCTATGACGCCGCGGTCTTCATGACACGCGTGATGTTTCCCTACATCGGCTTGATCTCACTGGTGGCGCTGGCCTCCGGCATCCTGAACACCTGGCGCCGCTTTGCCATGCCGGCCTTCACCCCGGTACTGCTCAATATCTGCCTGATCATCGCCGCGCTGTTTGTCGGCCCCCATATGGCGCAGCCGATCTACGCGCAGGCCTGGGGCGTGCTGGTGGGCGGCATCCTGCAGCTGGCGGTGCAGATTCCGGCGCTCCGGCGCCTGGGCGTGATGCCGCGCCTGCGCTTGAACCTGCGCGCGGCCTGGGCAGAGCCCGGCGTGCGCCGCGTCATGCGGCAAATGGCGCCGGCGCTGCTGGCGGTCTCGGTGGCCCAGATCAGCCTGATCATCAATACCAATATTGCCTCGCGCCTGGCCGCCGGCAGTGTGTCTTACCTGACCTATGCCGACCGCCTGATGGAATTCCCAACCGCGCTGCTGGGCGTGGCGCTGGGCACCATCTTGCTGCCGAGCCTGTCGAAAGCCAGCGCCGAGGAAAACCGGGCCGAATACTCCGGCCTGCTGGATTGGGGCCTGCGCCTGACCTTCCTGCTGGCCGTGCCATGCGCGGTGGGGCTGTTCGTGTTCGGCGCGCCGCTCACGGCGGTGCTGTTCAACTATGGCAAGTTCGACGCCCATGCGGTGGAAATGACCCGCCAGGCGCTGGTCTCCTACGGCATCGGCCTGCTGGGACTGATCCTGATCAAGATCCTGGCGCCGGGCTTCTATGCCCGCCAGGACATCCGCACACCGGTCAAGATCGCCCTGCTGGTGCTGGTGATCACGCAGTTGTCCAACTACGTGTTCGTGCCGCGCTTTGGCCATGCGGGCCTGGCGTTGTCGATCAGCTTCGGCGCCACCGTCAACGCGCTGCTGCTGTTCCTGGGCCTGCGCAAGCGCGGCTTCTACTCGCCGGCCAAGGGCTGGTGGTTGTTCCTGGCCCAGTTGCTGACCGCCGTAACGCTGCTGGCGGGCATGCTGTTGTGGTTCGCCCGCAACTTCGACTGGGTCGCCCTGGGTGCCACGCCATTGTTGCGTATCGCCCTGCTGGCCTCGTGCCTGGTACTTGCGGCAGTCGTCTACTTCGGTACACTGTGGCTCATGGGGCTGAGATACTCCGCTTTCAAGCGGAGAGCCGGCTAACAAGCCCCCGCCTGCCAAACCTGCCCTTGTCGCCAGTGCCAGACGGCACCGGGCCAGGGGTCGCGGCAGCGCGCGGTGCAGGGTCAAGGCTACTGAGGTTGTGTCAGAATGAGACGAAGCGGTTCTGCCAAGGCGCGCGACCGCGGACGGTACCAACACCCTACCGTTCGGGAACGCACGCCACGCCGCCAGCATTCATCTGGAACAGCCGCCAGGCCGCATTCAGGAACGCCGCAATGACAACCACGAAAGTCCTGGAATACTTTGCCAGTCTCGTGGCAGACGAGAACGGTATCCCGCTGACAGAGACCGTGCTCTCGATCGCCCAGGATGCCTATCCGGACCTGGACCTGCAGGCCGAGCTCGCAGCGCTCGACATGCTCGCGGTACGCCTGAAACGCCGCGTCGCCGAAGGTACGCCGGCCATCCAGCGCATGCGTCTGCTCAATCATTTCTTCTACCGCGACCTGGGCTTCGGCGCCAACGCGAACGATTACTACGACCCCGACAACTCGTACCTGAACGTCGTGCTCAAGCAGCGGCGCGGCATCCCGATTTCGCTGGCGGTACTCTATATGGAACTGGGCCAGCACATTGGGCTGCCGCTCAAGGGCGTGTCCTTCCCTAACCATTTCCTGGTGCGGATGTCGATCCCGGCCGGTGAGGTGGTGGTGGACCCGCTCACCGGCGAGACCTTGTCAAAGGAACAGTTGCAGGAGATGCTCGACCCGCACCTGGAGCGCGAGGGCATCGCGGATCCCAACGAGGTGCCGCTGGGCCTGTTCCTGCAAGTGGCCAGCCACCGCGAGATCGTGGCGCGCATGCTGCGCAATCTCAAGTCGATTTATCTGCAGGAGTCGCGCTGGCAGCGCTTGCTGGCGGTGCAGAACCGCCTGGTGATCCTGCTGCCCGGCTCGATCGAGGAGGTCCGCGACCGCGGGCTTGCGTATGCCAACCTGGAGTGCTTCCGCCCGGCGCTGGCCGACCTGGAAGCCTATGTGATGGCGCGCCCGGATGCGGCCGACACCACGCAGATCCGCGACCGCATGCCGGCGCTGCGCATGATGAGCCGCAGCGTAAGCTGAAAGTCACCTGAGACTCAGGCGGGGGCAGGCCGGGGCCTGCCCCGCTGGCTCAGGAAGGACGGCGCTTGCCGCCCCGCACGAGCTTCCACAGGCCACCCAGCACCAGCGGTACCACAGCCGCGCCGATGCCCGCCAGCACGATCAGGTTCAGGTACTGCTTGATGAACGGCAGGTTGCCGAAGAAGTAGCCGGCAAACACCAGGCCCAGCACCCAGGCCGCCGCGCCGATCACGTTGAACAGCTGGAACTTGGCGAACGTCATCTGCGACACGCCGGCCACGAACGGCGCGAAGGTACGCACGATCGGCAGGAAACGGGCCATCACCAGCATCTTGCCGCCGTGGCGCTCGTAGAAATCGTGCGTCTTGCGCAGCGCCTGCTGGTCCAGGAAGCGCCAATGGCCGTCGAACACTTTCGGCCCGACCCAGCTGCCGACAAAGTAGTTGACCGTATTGCCGCCGATCGCCGCCACCAGCAGCAGGCCGACCAGCGCCCATTCGTTCATGGCGTGCGTGGCGCAGAAGGCGCCGGCGATAAACAACAGGGAATCGCCCGGGAGAAAAGGCAGCACCACAAGCCCGGTCTCCGCGAACACGATGGCAAAGAGGATGGCGTAGACCCACGCACCGTAGTTCTGGATGACGGTGCCTAGGTATTTGTCGACGTGCAGCAGCATGTCGATGAACTGCAATGCGATATCCAATTCGATCCCCGTTCGATAATTTGCCGACATCATACAAGACCGGACAGGCGCCGAAGTCACCTTGCCCAGCCACTTTTCATCCATCGCGCGCCCATGGGCCAGGCGGCGCACCCACGTATAATTCCGCCCATGCCTGCCCAAGCCCCGCACCCAGCCCAGCCGCTCCGTCCCATCCGCCCCCTGCCCGACCAGCTGATCAGCCAGATCGCGGCCGGCGAGGTGGTGGAGCGCCCCGCCTCCGTGGTCAAGGAACTGCTGGAGAACGCGCTGGACGCCGGCGCCACCCAGCTCAACCTCCGCCTGGAGGAAGGTGGCGTGCGCCGCATCGTGATTGCCGACAACGGCTGCGGTATTCCCGCCGATGAGCTGCCGGTCGCGCTCAAGCGCCACGCCACCAGCAAGATCGCCTCGCTGGACGAGCTTGAAGCGGTACTGACGCTCGGTTTTCGCGGCGAAGCACTGGCCTCGATCGCCTCGGTGTCCGAGCTGACCCTGACCAGCCGCACCGCCAGCGATACCCACGCGATGCAGGTGATCGCCGACACCGGTGTGGTACAGCCCGCATCCGGCGGCGTGGGCACCACCGTCGACGTGCAGCACCTTTACTTCAACACGCCAGCGCGCAGAAAGTTCCTGAAATCCGAACAAACCGAGTTTGGCCACTGCCTGGAGATGGTGCGGCGCGCGGCGCTAGCGCGCCCGGACGTGGCCATCTCGGTCCATCACAATGGCAAGCCGATGGAGCACTGGAACGCCGGCGACGTCGCCACGCGCACCGCCCAGGTGCTGGGCGCCGACTTCGCCAATGCCCGGTTGCCACTGGACGAAGAGGCCGGCAGCTTGCACCTGTATGGCTTTGCCGGGCTGCCCACCGCCTCGCGCGGGCGCCCGGACCAGCAGTTCTTCTTCGTCAACGGCCGCTACGTGCGTGACAAGCTGCTTACCCACGCGGTGCGCAGTGCTTACCAGGACGTGCTGCACGGCGACCGCTTCCCCTCCTACGTGCTGTGCATGGACCTGCCGCCCGAGATGGTGGACGTGAACGTGCACCCGTCCAAGATCGAAGTGCGTTTCCGCGAATCGCGCTCGGTGCACCAGTTTGTCTACCACGCCGTGCAGCGTTGCCTGGCGCGGCAGGCCGGCGAGCAGGGTGACAGCCTGCATACGTCGGTCGACGCAGCCGATCCGGCGGCGGCCGAGCCGATTGGTGGCGCCGGCGGATTCCCGGGCGCGCGAAGCTTTGGCAGCGGCTCCAGCGGCTCCGGTGGCTTCGCCGGATCGGGCAGAAGCGGCGGCATGGGCGGCGGCGCCAGCCCGCGCCCATGGGTCGACTACACGGCCGCCGCACGGCAGACCGAGCTCGGCGTGGCCCAGCCCCGGCAGGCCTACCTCGGCATGGTGCGCGACGCAATCCAGCCGGGCGGCGGGTTTTCCCGCGGCCAGGCCACCTATGTCGCGCCGGCCGGCCCGGGCGCCACACCCCCGGCCTGGCTGGCCGATGCGCAAGCCGCGCGCGAGAACGACCCGCCCGGCCTGCTGGACCAGTTGGCCCGCCAGGAACTTCCCGAAGACGAGGCCAGCCCGCTGGGCTATGCCATCGCGCAGCTGCACGGCATCTATGTGCTGGCGCAGAACGCGCGCGGCCTGGTGCTGGTGGATATGCACGCCGCCCACGAGCGCATCCTCTACGAGCAGATCAAGACCGCGCTCGAAGCGCGCGAGCTCGCGGTGCAGTCGCTGCTGATCCCGGTCACGCTCACAGCCAGCCCCGTGGAAATCGGCACGGCCGAGGAGCATCAGGAAACCCTCACCTTGCTCGGCTTCGACATCGCGCAGGTCTCGCCCACCACGCTGGCAATCCGCGCGATTCCCGCTCTGCTCAAGCAGGCCGACACCGAAGCCCTGGCGCGCGACGTGCTGCGCGACCTGCAAGCCTTCGGCGGCTCGCGCGTGCTGGTCGAGCGCCAGAACGAACTGCTGGCCACGCTGGCTTGCCACAGCGCGGTGCGCGCCAACCGCAAGCTCACGCTGGAAGAAATGAACGCGCTGCTGCGCCAGATGGAGCAGACCGAGCGCGCCGACCAGTGCAACCACGGCCGGCCCACCTGGGTGCAGCTGACCGTGGCGGAACTCGATCGCCTGTTCCTGCGCGGGCAGTAAGCCGCGTGCCCGACGACTCGATGACTCGATGACAACCGCCTCACCCAGCGGCACCGCCGCGCCCGCATCAGGCCACGCGCCGGTGGTCTGCCTGCTCGGCCCCACCGCCTCCGGCAAGACCGCCGCGGCACTGGCGCTGGCCGCGCAGACGCCGATCGAGATCATCAGCCTGGACTCGGCCCTGGTCTACCGCGAGATGGACATCGGCACCGCCAAGCCCTCGCCCGCCGAACTGGCCACGGTGCCGCACCACCTGATCGACATCATCGATCCGGCCGATAGCTACTCGGCCGCCCAGTTCGTCACCGACGCCGAGCGGCTGATCGTGGCGATCCGCGCGCGCGGCCGCGAACCGCTGATCGTCGGCGGCACCATGCTGTACTACAAGGCGCTAACGCAGGGCCTGAACGACCTCCCACAAGCCGATCCGGCCCTGCGTGCCGAGCTGGACGCGCTGGCCGCCGAGCGCGGCTGGCCGGCGCTGCACGCCATGCTGGCCGAGGTGGACCCGGTCACCGCGGCGCGCCTCGCGCCCAACGATGCCCAGCGCATCCAGCGCGCACTGGAGATCCACCGCCTGTCCGGCCAGCCCATGTCGGCGCTGCTGGCGCGGCAGGCCGACGAGCGCGCCTTTGCCGGCGCGGCCGACCGACGCTACCGCGTGATCGCGCTGGAGCCGTCGGACCGCGCCGTGCTGCACGCGCGCATCGCCACCCGCTATGACGCCATGCTGGCCGGCGGCTTTATCGAGGAAGTGCAACGGTTGCGCGCGCGCGGCGACCTGCAGCCTGCGCTGCCCGCGATCCGCTGCGTCGGCTACCGGCAGGTGTGGGAATACCTCGACGGCGAGACCGATTTCGACACCATGCGCGAGCGCGGCCTGGCCGCCACCCGGCAGCTCTGCAAGCGCCAGCTGACCTGGCTGCGCAGCACGCCCGAGCGGGAGGTTGTGGACTGCCTGGCGCCGGACTACGTCGCACAAGTGGCGCGGCTGGCGCGGATCGGGCAAGCGTAGCGTCAATGGGGAATGGGGAATGGGGAATGGGGAACGAGTGTGACGGATAAGCGATAATCGTCGTTTATATCTTGCCGATGACGTCAAATCCCGCCATGCCTGCCACCGATTTCGTACTGCGCCCCGCCACTTCCGACGATTGCGAAACCTTGCTCGCGCTGATCACGGGACTGGCCGAATACGAGAAACTCACCCACCTGGTCGAAGCCACGCCGGAAAAACTGCGCGAGGCACTGTTTGGCCCGCGCCCGCATGCCGAGGCTGTGCTGGTGGAGGTCCCCGGCGCTCAGGGTCCGCAGGCCGTCGGGTTCGCCTTGTTCTTCCACAATTTCTCGACCTTCCTGGCCAAGCCCGGGCTGTATCTGGAAGATCTCTATGTCGACCCCGCCTGGCGCGGCCATGGGCTGGGCAAGGTCCTGCTCAAGCATCTTGCGGCGCTGGCGGTGGAGCGCGGCTGCGGCCGCTTCGAATGGAGCGTGCTGGACTGGAACACGCCTTCCATTGATTTCTACCGGGCAATGGGTGCGGACGTGATGCCGGACTGGCGAATTTGCCGGGTGACCGGGGACGCGCTGGCGAAGCTGGGCGCGACGGAGTAACTCCGCAGACCGTCGCCATTGCAAACGGTCTTGGCCTGTCCCACAGGCTTCGTTCAGCGCCCGGCGGGCATAAAAAAACGGCGCATGCCTGAGCATGCGCCGTTTTTTTATTGGAGCGGGACCGCTCAGACCACGATGGTCTGCGCCTGGCCTTCTTCACGCTCGCGGATCTCGCCGATCTGCCAGACGGCTTCGCCAGCGGCTTGCAGATGGCGAATGGCGCGGTCGGCGTCTTCCTTGGCGACGATCACCACCATGCCGATGCCGCAGTTGAACACGCGGTGCATTTCGTCGTCGGCAACGTTGCCCTGGGCTTGCAGCCACTGGAACAGCGGCGGCAGGGTCCAGGCGTCGCGCTGCAGCACGGCGGTCACGTTCTGCGCCAGTACGCGCGGCACGTTCTCGGTCAGGCCGCCGCCGGTGATGTGGGCCATGCCCTTGACCGGCAGGGTCTCGATCAGCGACAGCAGCGGCTTCACGTAGATGCGGGTGGGCGCCATGATGGCGTCCTGCAGGCGCTGGCCGTGGAAGTCTGCGTTCAGGTCCGGCTTGGCCACTTCGATGATCTTGCGCACCAGCGAGTAGCCGTTGGAGTGCGCGCCCGACGAAGCCAGGCCCAGCACCACGTCGCCCGGCACGATGGTGGTACCGTCGATGATGCGGCTCTTCTCCACGGCGCCGACCGCGAAGCCGGCCAGGTCGTACTCGCCATCGGGGTACATGCTGGGCATTTCGGCGGTTTCGCCACCGATCAGCGCGCAGCCGGACAGCTCGCAGCCATGGGCGATGCCCTTGATCACGGTCGCCGCGGTTTCCACGTCGAGCTTGCCGCAGGCGAAGTAGTCGAGGAAGAACAGCGGCTCAGCACCCTGCACCAGGATGTCGTTGACGCTCATGGCGACCAGGTCCTGACCCACGGTGTCGTGGCGGTTCAGCTGGAAGGCCAGCTTGAGCTTGGTGCCCACGCCGTCGGTGCCGGAAACGAGCACCGGTTCCTTGTATTTCTTGGACAACTCGAACAGTGCGCCGAAGCCCCCGATGCCGGCCATCACGCCTTCGCGCATGGTGCGCTTGGCGAACGGCTTGATGCGGTCGACGAGCGCGTCGCCCGCGTCGATATCGACGCCGGCATCGCGGTAGGAGAGGCCTGCCTGGCCGGAAGTGGGGGATGCGCTCATGGGAACCTGCTTTTCCTGGAGTATGAAGTGAGGAATGCGGCGCTCACGACGGCGATTTGCGGCCGCGAGTCCAGTAGAATTGCAATTTTAACGGATACGGGCTTCCGGCTTCCAGTTTCCGGTGTTCCGTGTCATGAAGTATTGTCCGCAGCCATTCCCGATGAAGATGATTCCGGCAGCCACCGGCCGTTCTGCCCGCGCCCTACAGGCGGTCAGCGCCTGCCAGCCGCGACGCGTTTACCTGACAGATGATTCGCACAACAAGTAACCGATAAGTCATGTTTCAGCGTCCCAAGCAGCTATCGCTTGAACTTGGCAGTCCGCCGCCCTCGACCTTCGAGAATTTTTTCGTTGCGGTCAACCGCGAGCCGGTGCAGCGCCTGCGCGACCTGGCCACGGCAGTAGCGCAGGAGCGGGCCGCCGACCGCCTGATCTACCTGTGGGGCGAAGTGGGCTCGGGCCGCACCCACCTGCTGCATGCGGTCTGCGACAGTGGCTACCAGGCCGGCATCCGTTGCCGCTACCTGAGCCCGCATCACGCCTTGTCGGACTTCATCTTCGACCCGAGTTGCCAGCTCTACACCGTGGACGATGTGGAACTGCTCGACGAAGCGCGCCAGATCGCCGTGTTCTCGCTGTACAACGAGGTCCGGGCTCACGTGCGCACCGCCATCGTGGTGGCCGGCAGCCAGGCGCCGCTGGCCATGCCGGTGCGCGAGGACCTGCGCACGCGGCTGGGCTGGGGCCTGGTCTATCAGCTGGCACCGCTGTCGGACGAGGACAAGATGGCGGCGCTGGTGCAGGCCGCGCGCGAGCGCGGGCTGCAGCTTTCGCCGGAAATCCCGCACTGGCTGGTCACGCGCAAATACCGCGACATGCCCAGCCTGATGGCACTGCTGGACGCGCTGGACACCTATTCGCTGGAGCGCAAGCGCGCCGTCACGCTGCCCCTGTTGCGGGAAATGTTTGCCGAGTTGCGCGAGTGAGCCAGGGCCTGCGCGCCAGCGCGCGTGACCCATGGCATGCACCGTGCTTGCCTTTGTTGGCATCCAGAGACGTTAAGAAAGCTCTCACAGTCACGTTAATGTAAAATCGCCGCCCATGAATCTGGCATTGTTCGACCTCGACCACACCTTGCTCCCGACCGACAGCGACCACGAATGGGGCCGCTTCCTGGTGCGCCTGGGCGTTGTCGACGAGGAATTCTACCGCCGCAGGAACGACGAGTTCTTCGGCCATTACAAGGCTGGCACCCTGGATATCCAGGCTTTCCTGCGTTTCGCGCTGGCGCCGCTGGCGGCCAATCCGCGCGACCGCCTGGAAGCGTTGCGCAGCCAGTTCATGCGTGAAGTGATCGATCCGGTCATCACGCCGCAGGCGCGCGCACTGGTCTACAAGCACCTCGACGCCGGCGACCTGTGCGCCGTGGTCACCGCTACCAATAGTTTCGTCACCGCCCCGATCACGGCGGCTTTCGGTATCAAGCACCTGATCGCCACCGAGCCGGCCACCGCCAACGGCAAGCCCGACGGCGCCTTCACCGGCGAAGTGGATGGCATCCCCAGCTTCCGCGAGGGCAAGATAACCCGGGTGGAAGCCTGGCTAAAGAGCATGGGCACCCATTGGGATGCCTTCGAAAACACCACCTTCTACAGCGACTCGGCCAACGACCTGCCGCTGCTGGAGAAGGTCAGCGAGCCGATCGCCGCCAACCCGGACGATCGCCTGCGTCACCACGCCGCCGCGTCAGGCTGGCGCATCATGGACCTGTTCTGACGTGATCAAAAAGCTAATCAACCGGCTGCTAGGCAAGCCGGGCACCCAGCAGCGCCCCGTCAAACGCCGCGGCCAGCGCGCCCATGCGCCGAATATCGTTGCGCATGCCGAGCACCAGATCGACCAGTCGCTGATCTCGCGCAACGCCATCAAGGTCACCTCCACGCTGCAGCAGGCGGGCTACGAGGCGTTTATCGTCGGCGGCGCGGTGCGCGACCTGCTGCTGGGCATCAAGCCCAAGGACTTCGACGTCGCCACCAACGCCACGCCTGACCAGGTGCAGGCGCTGTTCCGCCGCTCGCGCATCATCGGCCGGCGCTTCCAGATCGTGCACGTGACGTTCTATGGCGGGCGCGAGCAGGAAATCATTGAAGTCTCCACCTTCCGCGCGCTGGTCGACGCGGTCGCCAGCGAGACCTTGCCCGAAGGGCGCCGCCTCAAGCGCTCCGAGCTCGACAGCAAGACCCACGCGATCGATGCCTCTGGCCGCGTGCTGCGCGACAACGTGTGGGGCTCGCAGGCCGAAGACGCGGAACGCCGCGACTTCACCATCAACGCGATGTACTACGACCCCGCCCAGCAACTGGTGTACGACTACCACCAGGGCATGGAGGACATCCGCGCACGCACGCTGCGCATGATCGGCGATCCGGTCACACGCTACCGCGAAGACCCCATCCGCATGCTGCGCGTGGTGCGCTTCGCCGCCAAGACCGGGTTCACGATCGACGAGGACACCCGCCAGCCGATCGCCGACCTGGCCTCGCTGATCCACAATGTGCCCAGCGCGCGCCTGTTCGACGAGATGCTCAAGCTGCTGATGTCAGGCCATGCCTGGGCGTCGCTGCAGGAGCTGCGCAAGGCTGGCCTGCACCGCGGCCTGCTGCCGCTGCTGGATGTCGCGCTGGAGCAGCCGATGGGCCAGCGCTTCGTGCAACTGGCGCTGGACAACACGGACCAGCGTGTGCAGGTAGGCAAGCCGGTCTCGCCGGGCTTCCTGTTTGCCGCGCTGCTTTGGCACCACGTGCTGCAGCGTTGGACCACGCTGCGCGAGCAAGGCGAACACGCCATCGCCGCGCTCAATATCGCCATGGACGACGTGCTGGAACGCCAGACCGGCCAGCTCGCCATCCAGCGCCGCTTTGTCACCGACATGCGGGACATCTGGGGCATGCAGCCGCGCTTCGAGAAGCGCGTGGGCCGCATGCCGTTCCGCCTGATCGAATCGCCGCGCTTCCGTGCCGGCTTCGATTTCCTCTACCTGCGCTGCGAATCTGGCGAGCAGCCGGCCGAGCTGGCGAAATGGTGGCAGGACTTCCAGGATGCCGATAGCCACGGCCGCGAGGACCTGATCGAGGCAGTGCGCCCGGTGCGCGGCGCCGGCAAGCAAGGCGGCGGCGGCAGCGGCGGCGCGGGCGATGCCGAAGGCTTTGAGCCCGCCGGAGATGGCGATAGCGGCGACAGTGGCGGCCCGGCACGCAAGAAGCGCCGCCGGCGCAGTCCGCGGAAATCGGATAAAGTTTCTCCGCGGAGTGATATGGACGCGAGCCAGGAATCCGGCTCCACTGCAGACCGGAAAACCGGCAAGGTACGCGTCCAGCCGGAGGAATCGTAATGACACTTGCCTTTATCGGCATCGGAGCCAACCTGGGTGACGCCCGGCAGGCTCTGAAAGATGCCATCGTGTGCCTGGCCCAGCAGGTCGGCATCACGGTGCTGGCGAGATCGTCGCTCTATCGCACGGCCCCGGTCGATGCGACGGGCAACGACTATTACAACGCGGTGGTCAAGGTGGAGACCTCGTTCACCGCCGCCCAGCTATTGCGCATCTGTCACCACATCGAGGATCAGTTTGGCCGCGAGCGGCCTTTCCGCAACGCACCACGCACCCTCGACCTGGACCTGCTGGTCTTTGGCGACGAAATCCACCAGGACGAAAAGCTGGTGGTGCCGCATCCACGCCTGGCCGAACGCGCCTTCACGCTGGTGCCGCTGCTTGAGCTGGATGCCGAACTGGTTGTCCCCGGCCTTGGCCGCGCGGCGGATTACCTGGCCGCGGTCAGCACGCAGCGCGTCGAGAAGGTCTCCTTTTGCAAGTGCACGCGGCAACTGGACGCGCGCAGCGATTCCTGAAGCCATGGCCGGCAGCGGCAAGCCGGCCCCGCTTTGTCCGCCCTGTACCGTGTAGTCCCCCCTAGCCGACCGGACCCGCCCATGCTCGAACACCTGCGCCGCATTGTGGTGGAAGGCCCCATCGGAGCCGGCAAGACCGCGCTCGCGCAACGCCTGGCGCAAACCCTGCGCACCGGCGAATTGCTTGATGCCGCACGTGAAAACCCCTTCCTGGAACGCTACTATCGCGAGCCCGCGCGATACGCGCTGCCGCTGCAGCTGTCGCTGATGAACCAGCGCGCGCAGCAGCTCAAGGCCTGGCAGGCGGCACTGCTGGCGGGCCAGCGCGTGGTAGGCGATTTCTTGCACACCCGGGACCGCCTCTACGCCGGGCTGACCCTGCCCGAGGACGAACTGGCGCTGTACGACGCCCTCGCCGCGCGCCTGCCGGCCCAAGGCCAGCGTGTAGACCTCGTCATCGTGCTGCAGGCCTCACCCGCCCTGCTGCGCGAGCGCATCGCCCGGCGCAACGCGCCTGGCGAGTCCAGCATCGACGATGCCTATCTGGAGCGATTGTCGGATGCCTACGGCGAGCTGTTCCATCGCTACGATGAAGCACCGGTCATGATCGTCGACACCGCCCACTTCAGCCCGGTAGACAACGACGCCGATTTCCGTACACTACTGTCGCGCATCGAAAACATGCGTGGCCGCAAGGCCTTTCTCAATCTCGCTGCGCCCTGACAGGCTCTCCCGCCTGCCAGCCTTCACCATAACGACAGCAGTCGCTGCCGCGAATCCCGTGGCCCCATCCTGGGGCCGAGCGCCTCGCGCAGTACGAACTGAAAGGGGCAAAGGCCTTGCCGCACGGATGCAGATGCGTTGATGCACCGATCATGAATGCACTGCCGCATTGCGGCCGGCCCGTCTCCCGTCTCTCTACCGGCCCAACGTCATGAGTTACCTCCTCGACCCCTCCCGCAAGACCGTCACCATCCCCAAGCTGCAAGCCATGCGCGCCGCCGGCGAAAAAATCGCCATGCTGACCGCCTACGACTCCAGCTTCGCCGCGCTGCTCGACTACTGCGGGGTCGAGGTGCTGCTGGTCGGCGACTCCCTTGGCAATGTCATGCAAGGCCAGCAGACCACGCTGCCCGTGACGCTCGAACAGGTTGTCTATCACACCGAATGCGTGGCACGCGGCAACCAGAGCGCGCTGCTGGTGGCGGACCTGCCATTCGGCACCTATCCCACCCCGGAAGCCACCTTCACCAGCGCCGTGGCGTTGATGCGGGCCGGCGCGCAAATGGTCAAGCTGGAGGGCGGCGACTGGCTCGCGCCCACCGTCAAGTTCCTGGTCGAGCGCAGCATTCCGGTGTGCGGCCACATTGGCCTGACGCCGCAGTCGGTGCACGCGCTGGGCGGCTTCAAGGTGCAGGGCAAGACCGACGAAAGCGCGGCGCAGCTCAAGCGCGACGCGCTTGCACTGCAAGCCGCGGGCGCCCAGCTGATCGTGATGGAAGCGGTGCCGGCGGCTGTGGCCGGCGTGGTCACCGGCCTGCTGACGATCCCGACCATCGGCATCGGCGCTGGCGCGGATTGCTCCGGCCAGGTACTGGTGCTGCAGGACATGATCAACGTCTACCCGGGCCGCAAGGCCAAGTTCGTGCGCAACTTCATGGAAGGCGCCGGCTCGATCGAGGCCGCCGTGCGCGCCTACGTGGCGGCCGTGAAGGACGGCAGCTTCCCGGCCGTCGAGCACACCTTCTCGGCCTGAGCGCGCGCCGGCAATGGAGATCGGTGCCGCCACCGCCGCGGCCTTTGCGCTTCTGGCCAGCGGTGACGGCGCCATCTGGTTCATCGTCTGGACCTCGCTGGTGGTGGCCGTGCTCGGGCTGGCGATGGCCGCCGTGCCGGCCATCGGCGCGGCCTACCTGATCGCCACCCACGATTTTCCCGGGCGGCGTGTGGTGGTGGTGATGGCGCAGGCCTTCCTCTCCTTCCCGACCGTGCTGGTCGGGCTGGTCCTCTACCTGCTGTTCACCCGCCACGGGCCGCTGGGCAACTTCTCCTTGCTGTTTACCCGCAGCGGCATGGTGCTAGGGCAGGCGGTGATCGGCTTCCCGGTGGTGCTGGCGTTTGCCCTGTCCACCTTGCAGGGGGCGGATGCGCGGCTGCGTGAAACCGCCTGGGTACTGGGTGCCGGGCGCTGGCGAACCTTTTTCACCGTCCTGCGCGAGATGCGCTTCGGCCTGATGGCCGCACTGGTGGCGGGCTTTGGGCGGGTCATCGCCGAAGTCGGCTCGGCATTGATGATCGGCGGCAATATCGAAGGCGCCACCCGGACCATCACCACCGCCATCGCGCTGGAAACCAGCAAAGGAGAATTCGCCCAGGGTATTGCGCTGGGCGTTGTGCTGATCGCACTGGCAGTGCTCGTCAATGTGATGCTGGCGTGGCTGCAAGGCGCGGGAGGATTTCGCCGATGAGCACCCTGCCCGCGCGCCGCACGCCTGACGGGCAGGCGTTGCCGCCCTCCCAGCTGCCGCCGCTGCTGACGGTGCGCGGCTTGCAGCGCCAGGTAGGCGCGCGGGGGCTGTTCGATATTGCCGAGCTTGCCTTCCCGCGCGCCGCTGTGGTGGTGCTGACCGGTGTCAATGGCGCGGGCAAGAGCACGCTGCTGCGCATGGTGGCGGGGCTGGAGCGCGCACCCGGCGCGACCGTGGCCTGGACCAGCGCGGACGGCACGCCGCACAACGCCGCACTCGATCCGCTGCCCGCCGCGCTGCGCCAGCGCATTGCCTACCTGCACCAGCATCCCTACCTGTTTCGCACCTCGGTGCGCGAGAACATCGCCTATGGCCTGAAGGCGCGTGGCATGCCCGACGACGAAGTCAGGCGGCGCGTGGGAGCCGCGCTGGGCTGGGCCGGCATCACGCACGTGCAGGACACCGCCCCCGAATGCCTGTCCGGCGGCGAGGTGCAGCGCGTGGCACTGGCCCGCGCCAAGGTGCTGGAGCCCGATTTGCTGCTGCTGGACGAGCCCACCTCCAGCCTGGACGGCCACGCTCGCGAACAGGTGATCGGCCTGGTGAAGGAGCTGGCCGCCGAAGGCCGCAGCGTGGTGATGGTCTGCCACGATCGCGAGCTGATCAACCTGCCGGGCGTGGTGCGCTGGAAGCTTGGCGACGGGCGGCTGGATACGCGCCACCCCTGAACGCCTGGATCAGGCAGTTGCCGGTAACTCCGCCAATAGCACGCCCCGCAGCGAGTTCGCCAGCGCTAGTGCCTCCGCGCTCAGCAGCATGGCCCGCGTGACAACCGCCTCGCGCACCGTCCCGCCGAGGTGGTGTGCACCATCGCCCAGCACCGCAGCGCGCATCACGCCGGGCAGGATATCGGCGGCCAGCGGCGGCGTCAGCCACTCGCCTTGCACCTTGACGAATACCGAGCTGCGGCCGCCTTCGAGCAGCTCGCCGCGGGCGTTGAAGAACAGGCTGTCGAAGGCGCCGGCGCGCTCGGCCGCTTGCCAGCCGGCGTCATAGATGGCGCGCGCGCTGGTCTTGTGGCGGCGCAACGCGTCCGCGACCGGCAGCGCCTGCGCGGCCAGCACCACGCGCACCGGGGCCGCGGAGAGCGGCGCCATCGGGCCGTGGGCAACGGTGAAGCTGCCTGCCTTGTCCAGCGCCAGCCGCAGGCGCCAGGTGCCGGCCCCGAGATCCGCCACGGCCGCCTGCACCAACGCCAACGCGCGAGCGCGCTCAAACCCGAAGCCGAAGCACGCAGCGGAAGCCGCCAGCCGCGCCAGATGCTGATCCAGGCGCTGGCACGCCCCGTCTTCCACCCGCATGGTTTCGAACAAGGTAAAGCCCGGATCGTGCGCGGTCAGGAAGCGCGCCTTCCAGCCGCACTCGGCAAATTCGCCCGCGGCGTCGCTGTCATGCACGATGCCACCGCCCACGCCCATCTCGCCCGCGCGCAGTCCGTCGGCGCCCTGCGCGCCTAATACCAGCGTGCGGATGGCGACCGACAGCGCAAAGGCACCCGGCCATGCCTGCGCTTGCCCTTCGCCGGGCGCATCGATCCAGCCGAGCGAGCCGGTGTAAAGGCCGCGCGGCGCGCGCTCCAGCTCGCTGATGATCTCCATGGTGCGCCGCTTGGGCGCGCCGGTGATGGAGCCGCAGGGAAACAGCGCGCGCATCAGATCCGCCAGGCTGGTGCCGGCGC
Source organism: Cupriavidus sp. GW822-FHT02D05 (assembly GCF_058802485.1). Classification (NCBI taxonomy): domain Bacteria; kingdom Pseudomonadati; phylum Pseudomonadota; class Betaproteobacteria; order Burkholderiales; family Burkholderiaceae; genus Cupriavidus; species Cupriavidus sp. GW822-FHT02D05. The sequence continues at coordinate 133,507 of NZ_JBXAOE010000003.1, forward strand.
GCGCCTTGGCAGTCACGGTGGAGGTCATCTGCAGCACCTGGCCGAAGGGCTGCACCACGAAGCGATCGGGCACGGCCACCGTACCCGGCACCGCGACGCGGCCCAGGTCGTTGCGCAGCAGGTCGACGATCATCACGTTCTCGGCGCGGTTCTTCGGGTCGGCCGCCAGCGCCAGCGCGGCCTCGGCATCGCGCGCGTCGTCACCCGTGCGCGGCGCCGTGCCCTTCATCGGGCGGGTGAGCAACTGGCCCTGGCCGTCATGCCGGACGAACAATTCCGGCGACAGCGACAGCACCCAGCCATCGCCCGGCAGCCGCGCCAGCGCGGCGTAGGGCACCGGCTGAGCGGCGCGCAGCGCGGCATACAGCGCCAGCGGATCGCCGAAAGCGGCAAAGCGCAGCCGCTGCGTGAAGTTGACCTGGTAGGTATCGCCAGCCTCGATCCACTGGTGGATCCGGGCAATGGCCGCGTGGAAGGCGGCTTCCGGCGTGTCGGCCGTGACGTCCATCACGCCGGCCGGTTCGCCCGAGGACGGCGCCAGCCACTGCGCGACCTCCCGCGTGTCCAGCCGGCGCATCTGCCGGAACCACAGCAGGCGCAGCGCGCCGTCATGGAAAGGCAGCGCGTGGTCGACATGGACCGGCACGCCGACCAGCGGGCCGCCGAATTCGTAGGGGGCGAACAGCGTGGCATGCCAGCCCTGGCGCCAGCCTTCGGCCAGCATGGCGTCGAGCGCGCCGAGCTCGGAGGCGTCGGGCAGCGCATCTTCACGGGCGAAGCCGGTGTACAGGCGCGAAGATGCCTCGCCGGGGGCGGCGGTGGCGTCGTCAAGCAGGACGAAGGGCTCGGCGGCGCCGGCAGAGCCGGATTCGGGCGCTTGTGAGATTGAGGAAGAAGACGAGCGGGTCAGGGAGACTGCCACGGGAAATCACCAGCATAAATTGAGGTCGCCATAAAGCGGGCGACATTGCATTATCGCGCGCCCGCCCTCTCCCCCGGCCCCTCTCCCACAAGTGGGAGAGGGGAGCAAACCTGAGGCACCGGCCGAAGTCGCGGAGCGGGCCAAAACCGCCCGCCCTGACGACGGCTTTCGCTCCCTCTCCCCTCAGGGGGAGAGGGCTGGGGAGAGGGGTGGCTTAGCTAGGAGCCAGTTCAAGCGAAGCCCACGGTTTTTTCGGCGCCCTCAAAACAAAAAAGCCGGCCACGCATCAACGCGTGGCCGGCCGCATGCCCCAAGCCGGATCAACTGAAGAAGCTCTTCACCTTGTCGAGCCAGGATTGCTCCTGCGGGCTGTGGCGCGAGCCGCCTTCATGCACCGAGCGGTCGAACTGGCGCAGGATGTCCTTCTGCGCCTCGGTCAGCTTGACCGGCGTTTCCACGTTCACGTGCACGTAGAGGTCGCCGGGGTAGCCCGAGCGCACGCCCTTGATGCCCTTGCCGCGCAGGCGGAAGGTCTTGCCGGGCTGGGTGCCTTCCGGCACCGGGAAGCTGGCCTTGCCGCCCAGCGTGGGCACTTCCAGGTCGCCGCCCAGCGCCGCGGTGGCGAAGGAAATCGGCATCTGGCAGTGCAGGTCGTCGCCGTCGCGCTCGAACACCGCGTGCTGCTTGATGTGGACTTCCACATACAGGTCGCCCGGGGGGCCACCGTTGATGCCCGGCTCGCCATTGCCCGAGGAGCGGATGCGCATGCCCTCGTCGATGCCGGCGGGAATCTTCACTTCCAGCGTCTTCTGCGACTTCAGCTTGCCCTGACCGTGGCACTTGGTGCACGGCTTGGGGATGTGCTTGCCGGTGCCGTGGCACTTGGGGCAAGTCTGCTGCATCGAGAAGAAGCCTTGCGACACGCGCACCTGGCCCGCGCCATGGCAGGTCGGGCAGGTTTCGACGTTGGTGCCGGGCTCGGCGCCATTGCCGTGGCAATGCTCGCACTCGTCCCAGTGGGGCACCCGGATCTGCGCGTCGTGGCCGTGGGCGGCCTGCTCCAGCGTGATTTCCATGCTGTAGCGCAGGTCAGCACCGCGGTACACCTGCGGGCCGCCGCCACGGCGTCCGCCGCCAGCCTGGCCGCCTTGCTGGCCAAAAATATCGCCGAAGATGTCGCCGAAGGCTTCGGCGAAACCGCCGTAGGCCTGGCCGCCGCCGCCGAAGCCGCCCGCCATGTTGGGGTCGACACCGGCGTGGCCGTACTGGTCGTAGGCTGCCTTCTTCTCAGGGTCCGAAAGCATCTCGTAGGCCTCTTTGACCTCCTTGAACTTCTCTTCGGAATCCTTGCTGTCCGGATTGCGGTCCGGGTGGTGCTTCATCGCCAGCTTGCGATAGGCCTTCTTGATCTCGTCGTCGCCGGCGTTCTTGCCCACCCCGAGCACTTCGTAAAAGTCACGTTTTGCCATGGTGGCTGCTTACCTGATGGGCCCGGAAGCGTCCAAAGCCCGCCCGGGCGAAATAGCAAAAAAGCCGAGCGAGGCATTCGACGGCGGTAACCCGCTTGGTCCAATGTCCGTCGCCCGGCGTCGGGATGGGGGCTGGCGCTGGTGTTGCGCACCGCGCCCCCGCCCCGCTCTTCCATTACTTCTTGTCGTTGACTTCCTTGAACTCGGCGTCCACGACGTTATCGTCCTGCGGATGGGCTTGCTGATGGCCCGCGCCGGCAGCACCGGCACCGGCCGCGCCCGCGGCGCCCGCCGCACCTGCTTCGCCGGCCTGGGCCTGCATGTCCGCATAGACACGCTCGCCCAGCTTCTGGCTGGCTTCGGACAGCGCGCTGACCTTGGCATCGATCTCGGCCTTGTCGCCGCCGCGTGCGGCGTCTTCCAGTTCCTTGATCGCGGCTTCGATCTTTTCCTTCTCGCCCGCTTCCAGCTTGTCGCCGTATTCGGTGACAGCCTTCTTGGTCGAGTGAATCAGCGCGTCGGCCTGGTTGCGGGCATCCGCCAGCTCACGGGCCTTCTTGTCTTCCTCGGCGTTGGCCTCGGCGTCCTTCACCATGCGCTGGATCTCGTCTTCCGACAGGCCCGAGTTCGCCTTGATGGTGATGCGGTTTTCCTTGCCGGTCGCCTTGTCCTTGGCGCCCACGTGCAAGATGCCATTGGCGTCGATGTCGAACGAGACTTCGATCTGCGGCGTGCCGCGTGCGGCCGGCGCGATGCCTTCGAGGTTGAACTCACCCAGCAGCTTGTTGCCGGTGGCCATTTCACGCTCGCCCTGGAACACCTTGATGGTCACGGCCGGCTGGTTGTCGTCAGCGGTCGAGAACACCTGCGCATGCTTGGTCGGGATGGTGGTGTTCTTGGTGATCATCTTGGTCATCACGCCACCCAGCGTTTCGATGCCCAGCGACAGCGGCGTCACGTCCAGCAGCAGCAGGTCCTTGCGGTCGCCCGACAGCACGGAGCCCTGGATCGCGGCGCCAACGGCGACGGCTTCGTCCGGGTTCACGTCCTTGCGCGCTTCCTTGCCGAAGAATTCCTTGACCTGTTCCTGCACCTTGGGCATGCGGGTCATGCCGCCGACCAGGATCACGTCATCGATTTCGCTGACCTTGACGCCGGCGTCCTTGATGGCGATGCGGCACGGCTCGATGGTGCGCAGGATCAGTTCCTCGACCAGCGATTCCAGCTTGGCGCGGGTCATCTTCAGGTTCAAGTGCTTCGGACCGGAGGCATCCGCCGTGATGTACGGCAGGTTGATTTCGGTCTGCTGCGAGCTCGACAGTTCGATCTTGGCCTTTTCAGCGGCTTCCTTCAGGCGTTGCAGCGCGAGTACGTCCTTGGACAGGTCGACGCCCTGGTCCTTCTTGAACTCACCGATGATGTAGTCGATGATGCGCTGGTCGAAGTCTTCGCCGCCCAGGAAGGTGTCGCCATTGGTCGACAGCACTTCGAACTGCTTCTCGCCGTCAACGTCGGCGATCTCGATGATCGAGATGTCGAACGTGCCGCCACCCAGGTCATACACGGCGATCTTGCGGTCGCCCTTTTCGTTCTTGTCCAGGCCGAAGGCCAGCGCGGCCGCGGTCGGCTCGTTGATGATGCGCTTGACGTCCAGGCCTGCGATGCGGCCAGCGTCCTTGGTGGCCTGGCGCTGCGAGTCGTTGAAGTAAGCCGGCACGGTGATCACGGCTTCGGTCACCGGCTCGCCGAGGTAGTCTTCGGCGGTCTTCTTCATCTTGCGCAGCACTTCGGCGGACACCTGCGGCGGTGCCAGCTTCTGGTCGCGCACGGACACCCATGCGTCGCCGTTGTCGGCCTTGACGATGGTGTACGGCATCAGGCCGATGTCCTTCTGCACTTCCTTTTCTTCGAACTTGCGGCCGATCAGGCGCTTCACCGCATACAGGGTGTTGCGCGGATTGGTCACCGCCTGGCGCTTGGCAGGCGCGCCCACCAGGATCTCGCCGTCTTCCATGTAGGCGATGATCGAAGGGGTGGTACGCGTGCCTTCGGCATTTTCGATCACCTTGGGCGTATTGCCTTCCATGATCGCGACGCAGCTATTGGTGGTACCGAGGTCGATACCGATGATCTTACCCATTATTCTCTCCTCTTGAGCCCCGCTATCCGCGGGGACTGCAATTCATCCTGAGGCCGAAATGTGGCCGTCCGGGGCCATTTCAAGGGCCGGAAGTGCAATTCCGACTAAATTTCTCGGCTTCTCCTTCTGATCAACGGCAGGCTGGCTGGCCAAGTTGCAGGGTGTTAGGAGACGTTGCGCGCCAAGCGTGGTTTTTGTGCTGCTTACATCATTTAAAACTGGATCGGCTAACGGCCTCGCTGCCACAGGACATCACTGCCCCCGCCGGCCCGGTTGAGCACGCGCGACAACACGAACAGCAGGTCGGACAGGCGGTTCAGGTACTGGCGGGGCGCCTCGTTCAGGGCTTCCTGCGCGCCCAGCGCCACCAGCGCGCGCTCGGCGCGCCGGCACACCGTGCGGCACACATGCGCCACCGCCGCGGCCCGGCTGCCGCCCGGCAGGATGAACTCGGCCAGGCGCGGCAGGTTGGCATTGTAGTGATCCAGCCATGCGTCCAGCTGCAGCACCTGCTCTGGCTTGACCAGCACGTAGCCGGGGATGGAGAGCTCACCGCCAAGGTCGAACAGGTCGTGCTGGATATGCAGCAAGGCCGTGCGGACGTCGTCGGGCAGCGTCTCGGTGAGCAGCACGCCAAGGTTCGAGTTGAGTTCGTCCACATCGCCGATGGCGGCAATGCGCAGGCTGTCCTTGCTGGTGCGGCTGCCATCGCCAAGCCCGGTGGTGCCGGCATCTCCGGTGCGGGTGGCGATCTTGGAGAGGCGATGGCCCATGCGGGTCTCCTGCGTTGGCGAATCCCGCATTATGGCGCGCATCCGCCCCTTCGCGTTAGCGCGCTGCCCGGCGCCGGGTGTCGGTTGCGGCGCCCGCCCAACGAGCCGCCCCGGGCGCGGCGTAGAATAACGGGATTCGCTTGATACGCTACCGGGTGCGATTGCCGGCGCCGTTCAGCGCGGCCTTTTGCCATGGCCGACGCTGCGCGTCCCCGGTCCCCACAGACCCGCCGGAGACGCCATGAACCAACCCCTTGCCCACGCCGCGCTGGTGCGCCAACCCCTGCCCGCCGCCGTGCGTGACGCCTTGCAGGCCCGCTTCGGCGAGCGCTTCTCCACCTCCCCCGGCGTCTGCGACCACCACGGCCGCGACGAGTCCCCCTTCCCGCCGGCAGCGCCGGACGGCGTGGTCTTCGCCCACACCACCGAGGAAGTGGCCGAAGTGGCCCGGCTGTGCAACGAGCACCGTGTGCCGCTGATTGCCTACGGCGCCGGTTCCTCGCTCGAAGGCCACCTGCTGGCGGTGGCTGGCGGCATCAGCCTGGACTTGTCGCAGATGAACAAGGTGCTGTCGGTGCAACCCGAAGACCTGAACGTGACGGTGCAACCGGGCGTGACCCGCAAGCAGCTGAACCAGGAAATCAAGGACTCCGGCCTGTTCTTCCCGATCGACCCCGGCGCCGATGCCTCGCTGGGCGGCATGTGCGCCACGCGCGCCTCCGGGACCAACGCGGTGCGCTACGGCACCATGCGCGAGAACGTGCTGGCGCTGACGGTGGTCACCGCCGACGGCCGCATCATCAAGACCGGCACCCACGCTCGCAAGTCCTCCGCCGGCTACGACCTGACCCGCCTGATGATCGGCAGCGAAGGCACGCTGGGCATCATCACCGAGGTGACGGTGCGGCTGTACCCGCAGCCCGAAGCCATCTCGGCGGCCATCTGCAGCTTCCCCAGCATGGGCAGCGCGGTGCGGGCAACCATCGAGACCATCCAGCTGGGCGTGCCCGTCGCGCGCGTGGAGTTCGTCGACGCGCTGGCCATCCGCGCCATCAACCGGCACGACAACCTGTCCATGCCGGAGGCGCCGCACCTGTTCTTCGAATTCCATGGCACCGAGGCCGGCGTCAAGGAGCAGGCCGAGACCGTGCAGCAGATCGCCGCCGACAATGGTGGCCAGGGCTTCGAGTGGGCCACGCGGCCGGAAGACCGCAGCCGCCTGTGGAACGCGCGCCATACCGCTTACTTCGCCATGCTGCAGCTCAAGCCGGGCTGCAAGGCGGTCACCACCGACGTGTGCGTGCCGATTTCCCGCCTGGCCGATTGCGTGACCGAGACCGAGCGTGACCTCAACGCGTCCAGCCTGCCCTGCCCCATCGTGGGCCATGTGGGCGACGGCAATTTCCACGTCGCGATCCTCACCGACCCTGAAAAGCCTGAAGAGCTCGCCGAGGCCGAGACCATCAACCGGCGCATCGTGGAGCGCGCGCTGGCCATGGGCGGCACCTGCACCGGCGAGCACGGCGTGGGGCTGCACAAGATGGATTTCCTGGTCAGCGAGCACGGCGAAGACGCGCTCGACCTGATGCGCGCCATCAAGAACGCGCTCGATCCCAACCACATCCTCAACCCGGGCAAGATCTTCCGCCCGGTACGCTAAGGGATCGCGCGGCATGGCATCCGTGTTCAACCGCGTCCCGCCGCTGCACCTGCTGATCGCGTTCGAAGCCGCCGCCCGGCTGGGCAGCTTCGCACGCGCGGCCGAGGAGCTGTCGGTCACGCCCAGCGCGGTGTCGCACCGCATCAAGAACCTGGAGGAGCTGTGGGGCGAGGACCTCTTCGTGCGCGCCAACGCCGCGCTGCGGCTGACGGCCGCTGGCACGCGCTACCTGCGCAATGTGCAGGATGCCCTCAAGGCGCTCAACGAACTGGCCCGGCCCGAGTACAACAAGCTGCGCACCCGCCTGCGCGTGGCGATCCCACCCACCTTCGGCCGCCAGCACCTGGTGCCGCGCCTGCCCGAGTTCACGGCGCTGTACCCGCACATCGACACCGAGCTGCACCTGGCCATCCCCTTCCTGGACGTGAAGGCGGAAGACACCGATGTGGAGATCCGCTACGGCACCGGGCGCTACCCCGACCTGAAGACCACCAAGCTGCTGGTCGAGCCCGTGTTCCCGGCCTGCGGGCGCGAGTACTATGAGCGCATCGACGGCCGCGCCATCACCAAACCCGAGCACCTGCACAACCTGGTGCTGCTGCGCAGCCCGCTGGAACCCTGGAAGCCCTGGTTCGAGACCGCCGGCCTGGACTGGCCCGAGCCCCAGATCGGCCCGCAGTTCAACGACATCGGCCTGATGCTCGAAGCCATCGCCTCCAACCAGGGCGTCGCGCTGGTGCGCCAGCGCATGGCCCGGCACTGGCTGTCGCTGGGCCAGATGGTGCGGCTGCTGGACATCGAATCGGTGTCGCCGCACGGCTACTACATCGTCGAGCGCGAACAGGCGCCCCTCAAGCCGGAGGCCCGGTATTTTGTCGACTGGCTGCTCAGCCTGGACTGGTAAGACTGGCTAATTGTCCGGCAGCCCCTTTCGGAGACACCCCCACCATGCAGATCCGGCTGCTCACCCCCACCGACGCTGGAGCCTTCCAGGCACTGCGCCTCGAAGGCCTGCTGGAGGCGCCCGCCGCCTTCGGTTCCAGCTTCGAGGAAGAGCGTGACCTGCCGCTGGCCACCGTCGCCGGCCGCCTTGAGGCAACGCCCGAAAAGGCCGTGATCGGCGCCTTTGAAGCCACCGAGGGCGGCACCGCGCTGGCCGGCGTGGTCGGGCTGATGCGCGAGGACAAGGCCAAGCAGCGGCATAAGGCGTTTATCTGGGGCATGTATGTGGCGCCGGGCTATCGCGACCGGCGCCTCGGGCGACAGCTGATGGAACAGGCGTTGGCGGTGGCCACCGACATGCCCGGGCTGCGCCAGGTCACGCTCTGCGTCAACGTCATCAATGCGCCAGCGATCGCGCTCTATGAGGCCATGGGCTTCGTGCGCTACGGCGTGGAGCCGCAGGCGCTCTATGTGGCACCGGACTATCACGACAAGCTGGAAATGGTACACATGCTGGCGCCGCGCGGACAATAAAGCGGCCTATTGCCGCCTTGCGCCGCGCCGGTGCTAAGCTGGATTGGTACCGGCCAGCCTGCGAGGATCCTCCTCGCCACCGCCCGCATGGCACGTTCCGCGCCCACGCCGTCATGAGCGATTTTGATCGGCCTGCCATGCGGAATTCACGTTGCCACGAGGCTGCGCAGCCACCTGGCTGCGCTATAGTCCTTGCTCCCCACCCGCGTCCGCCCTGCCATGGCGGGCGCCGGCGGCCATAACAGGAGTTGCCATGAACGCCCCGCACGAAGTCTCACTGGTCGCCGACGACGCACGCCGCAGCGCGTTGCTCGCCGGCCTGGCGAAAATCCTGCCCGATGCGGCGTTGTTGTGGAAACCCGAAGACACCGTGCCCTACGAGTGCGACGGCTTGGCAGCCTACGGCCAGGTGCCGATGGCCGTGGCACTGCCCGACAACGAGGAACAGGTCTGCGCCATCCTGCGCCTGTGCCACTCGCTGCAGGTGCCCGTGGTGCCGCGCGGCGCCGGCACCAGCCTGTCCGGCGGGGCCATGCCGATCGCCACCGGCCTGGTGCTGTCGCTGGCCAAGTTCAAGCGCATCGTCAGCGTGGACGTGCGCTCGCGCACCGCGGTGGTCCAGCCCGGCGTGCGCAATCTCGCCATCTCCGAGGCCGCCGCGCAGTACAACCTCTATTACGCCCCCGATCCTTCCTCGCAAATCGCTTGCACCATCGGCGGCAACGTCAGCGAGAACTCGGGCGGCGTGCATTGCCTGAAGTACGGCCTGACGGTACACAACGTGCTGCGCGTGCGCGCCGTGACGATGGAGGGCGAAGTGGTGGAGTTCGGCTCGGAAGCGCCTGACGCGCCGGGGCTGGACCTGCTGGCCGCCGTGATCGGCTCCGAAGGCATGCTGGCGGTGGTCACCGAGGTGACCGTCAAGCTGATCCCCAAGCCGCAGCTGGCGCAGGTGATCATGGCCAGCTTCGATGACGTGGCCAAGGGCGGCAACGCGGTGGCCGATGTGATCGGCGCCGGCATCATCCCGGCCGGGCTGGAGATGATGGACAAGCCCGCCACCGCCGCGGTCGAGGAATTCGTGCGCGCCGGCTACGACCTGGACGCCGCCGCCATCCTGCTGTGCGAGTCCGACGGCACGCCGGAAGAAGTGGCCGAGGAAGTGGAGCGCATGAGCGAGGTGCTGCGCGCTTCCGGCGCCAGCCGCATCCAGGTGTCGCAAAGCGAGGCCGAACGGCTGCGCTTCTGGAGCGGGCGCAAGAACGCTTTCCCCGCCGCCGGGCGCATCTCGCCGGACTACTACTGCATGGACGGCACCATCCCGCGCAAGCATATCGGCACGCTGCTCAAGCGCATCGAGGAGATGGAAGGCAAGTACGGCCTGCGCTGCATGAACGTGTTCCATGCGGGTGACGGCAATATGCACCCGCTGATCCTGTTCGATGGTGCGGACCAGGACGAATGGCACCGCGCCGAGCTGTTCGGATCCGACATCCTGGAAAGCTGCGTGGAGCTGGGCGGCACGGTGACCGGCGAGCACGGCGTGGGCGTGGAGAAGCTCAATTCCATGTGCGTGCAGTTCTCCGCGCAAGAGCGCGAGCTGTTTTTTGGCGTCAAGGCGGCCTTCGACCCGGCGCGCCTGCTCAACCCCGACAAGGCCATCCCCACGCTGGCGCGCTGCGCCGAGTACGGCCGCATGCATGTGAAGCGCGGCCTGCTGCCACACCCTGACCTGCCGCGATTCTGAACATGGCCGCTCAAAACGCCACGCAACGCAACCGCAGCAGCGCGCAAACCCGCCAGCGCCTGGGCAAGCCCGAATCCGGCTGGCGCGAGCGCTGGTACACCATCATCTTCGAGGCCGACACGCGCAACGGACAGCTGTTCGACATCACTCTGCTGCTGGCCATCGTGGCCAGCGTGCTGATTGTGATGTTTGACAGCCTGCCGGCGGTAAACCTGCGGCTGGGCCGCGTGTTCACGGTGCTGGAGTGGCTGTTCACGCTGCTGTTCACCGCCGAATACCTGATGCGCATCGTGGTGGTGCGCCGCCCCTTGCGCTATGTGTTCAGCTTCTTCGGCGTGGTCGATTTCCTGTCGATCATCCCCACGTGGCTCGCCTTCTTCGTGCCCGAGCTGGCCTTCCTGATCGACGTGCGCCTGCTGCGGCTGCTGCGCGTGTTCCGGATCCTCAAGCTGACGGTGTATTTCGAGGAAGCGCAGATCCTGTACCACGCGCTGGCCAACAGCCGGCGCAAGATCTTCGTCTTCCTTGGCACGGTGTTCATCATCACCGTGATCCTCGGCACCGTGATGTATGTGGTGGAAGGCCCGCAGCACGGCTTTACCAGCATCCCCGTGAGCATGTACTGGGCGGTGGTGACGCTCACCACCACCGGCTTCGGCGACATGGTGCCCAAGACGCCGCTGGGCCAGTTCATCACCTCGCTGACCATCCTGCTGGGCTACGGCATCATCGCCTTCCCCACCGGCATCGTGGGCGCGGAGCTGGCCGCCAGCATCATGAAGCGGCCGCTGACCACGCGCACCTGCAACCATTGCCTGACGGAAGGCCACGATCCCGACGCCGGCTACTGCAAGCACTGCGGCAGCGAGCTGCCGCCTTACCAGGGCGAGAGCGAACGCGAGCCGGCAGGCTCCCGCGCAAGCGCCGAGACGCCACCTCACCGTCCCACTTCTTCCGCCTGACCTAGCTCACGCCGACACCCGCCCGCCACCATGCCAGCAGATCCGCAAGCCACCCTCACCGCCTTTCGCGATGCCATCCGGCATGCCACCGACACGCGCGCGCCGCTGCGCCTGCGCGGCGGCGGCAGCAAGGATTTCTACGGCCAGCATGCGCAAGGGGCACTGCTCGACACGCGCGCCTACAGCGGCATCGTCGACTACGACCCGCCCGAGCTGGTGATCACCGCGCGCTGCGGCACGCCGCTGGCGCAGATCGAGGCGGCGCTGGCCGAGCGGCGCCAGATGCTGGCGTTCGAGCCGCCGCACTTCAGCACCGGCGCCAATGCCAGCGACGTGGCCACGATCGGCGGCGCCGTGGCCGCTGGCCTGTCCGGCCCGCGCCGGCAGGCGGTGGGCGCGTTGCGTGACTTTGTGCTGGGCACACGCGTGATGGATGGCCGTGGCGACGTCCTGAGCTTTGGCGGCCAGGTCATGAAGAACGTAGCCGGCTATGACGTCTCGCGGCTGATGTCCGGGTCGCTCGGCACGCTGGGGCTGATCCTGGAAGTCTCGCTCAAGGTGCTGCCGGTGCCCTTCGACGACGCCACGCTGCGTTTTGCGCTGGACGAGGCCGCGGCGCTCGATCGCCTCAACGACTGGGGCGGCCAGCCCCTGCCGATTGCCGCTTCGGCCTGGCACGACGGCGTGCTGCACCTGCGCCTGTCGGGCGCGGCGGCCGCGCTGCGCGCCGCGCGCGAGCGGCTTGGCGGCGAAGCCGTGGACGCCGCGCAAGCCGATGCATTGTGGCGCGCGCTGCGCGAGCAGAGCCACGCCTTCTTTGCCCCGGTGCAAGCTGGCCGGGCACTGTGGCGCATTGCCGTGCCAACCACCGCCGCGCCGCTGGCGCTGCCCGGCGGGCAGCTGATCGAATGGGGCGGCGGCCAGCGCTGGTGGCTGGGCGGCAGCGACAGCGCGGCCGACAGCGCCATCGTGCGCGCCGCGGCCAAGGCGGCCGGCGGCCACGCCACGCTGTTCCGCAACGGCGACAAAGCCGTGGGCGTGTTCACGCCGCTGTCCGCACCGGTGGCTGCCATCCATCAGCGGCTCAAGGCGACGTTCGACCCCGCCGGCATCTTCAACCCGCAGCGCATGTACGCCGGCCTCTGAGCCACGGGCGGCACCGCACCACACCGCATCGATCCCCAGCCAAGGCACCGGAGAGTCCCCGAACCATGCAAACCACACTGGCCGAATTCCTGCGCGACACGCCCGACGGCGAAGAAGCCAAGTCCATCGTCGGCAAATGCGTGCATTGCGGCTTCTGTACCGCGACCTGCCCCACCTACCAGTTGCTCGGCGACGAGCTGGACGGCCCGCGTGGCCGCATCTACCTGATGAAGCAGGTGCTGGAGGGCCAGCCCGTCACGGAAAGCACACGCCTGCACCTGGACCGCTGCCTGACCTGCCGCAACTGCGAATCCACCTGCCCCTCGGGCGTGAAGTACGGCCGTCTGGTCGACATCGGCCGCAAGGTGGTGGACGACCGCCTTGCGGCCGAAGGCATCCAGCGCCCGGCGCGCGAGCGTTTCGCGCGGTGGGCGCTGCGCGAAAGCATGACGCGCCCGGCGCTGTTCGGCACGGCCATGCGCCTGGGGCAGCGCGTGCGAGCGCTGTTGCCGCAGGCGCTGCGCAACAAGGTGCCGCAGGCGGTCAACGCCGGCGCATGGCCGCGCACCACGCACGCGCGCAAGATGTTGTTGCTCGACGGCTGCGTGCAGCCCTCGATGTCGCCCAACATCAATGCCGCCACGGCACGCGTATTCGACCGTCTTGGCGTGCAGCTGGTGGTGGCGCGCGAGGCCGGTTGTTGCGGCGCCGTGCGCTATCACACCGGCGACCACGATGGCGGCCTCGACAATATGCGGCGCAATATCGACGCCTGGTGGCCGGCGGTGCAAGCCGGCGCGGAGGCCATCGTGATGACGGCGTCGGGCTGCGGCGTGATGGTCAAGGAATACGGCCACCTGCTGCGCAACGATGCCCGCTATGCGGATCGCGCGCGCCAGATCTCGGCGCTGACCAAGGATCTGTCGGAGCTGCTGCCGAACTTCGCCGACGCCCTGCAAGACGCGGCCGCCGAGGCAAGAAGCAGCAAAGGCTCCAACGGCACCAATGGCCAGCGCGTGGCCTATCATCCGCCCTGCACGCTGCAGCACGGCCAGCAGATCCGCGGCAAGGTGGAAGCCCTGCTGGCAGGCCTGGGCGTGGACGTCAAGCTCTGTGCCGACAGCCACCTGTGCTGTGGCTCCGCAGGCACGTACTCGGTGCTGCAGCCCGAATTGTCCTATCGGTTGCGCGACGAGAAGCTCGCCAATCTGCAGGCCTCGAAGCCCGAGGCCATCGTCTCGGCGAATATCGGCTGCATCACGCACCTGCAAAGCGGCACCGGCACGCCGGTGATGCACTGGATCGAGCTGGTGGATCGCATGCTGGGGTAGGCTGGACGCGTGGTGCCGGGTTACCATGCGATGGCATTCACCCTTGCCGCCTTTCGCTCCTTTCGCCCCGCCCGCGCATGCTCCAGACCTTTGCCATCCTGCTGGTTTTCCAATCCGTCGGGGAAGCGCTCAGTTATTCCCTGAGCCTGCCCGTGCCCGGGCCGGTGATCGGCATGATCCTGCTGTTCGGCTGGCTCACCTTCGACGACCGGCTGCTGCCGGTGATCCAGGGGACCACGTCCGAGCTGCTCAAGCACTTGTCGCTGCTGTTCGTGCCGGCGGGCGTCGGCATCATGGTGCACGCGCACCGCATCGGCGGGGAATGGCTGCCGATCGTGGTGGCGCTGGTGGTGTCCACCTGGCTGGCGATCGCCACCACCGCGCTGGTGGCGCGCGCGCTGATGGGCAAGCCCCGGCCGCCTGAGGATGCCGGCGCGCAAGCCGGTTCGGGAGATCAAGCATGACGCCGCGCCTGAACGAGATCTGGGTCTATCTGGCGGCCAGCCCGCTGCTCGGCCTGACCGCTACCTTGCTGGCCTATGTCTTCGCGTTCCGCGTCTATGAGCGCGCGCGCTTCTCGCCGCTAGCCAATCCCGTGATGATTGCGGTCGCGATCCTGGTCACGCTGCTGACGGTGACCGGCACGCCGTACAAGACCTATTTCGATGGCGCGCAGTTCGTCCACTTCCTGCTCGGGCCCGCTACCGTCGCGCTGGCGGTGCCGCTCTACATGCAGCTGCCCAAGTTGCGCAAGCATGTGTTCCCGCTGCTGGGCGGGCTGCTGGCGGGATCGCTGGTGGCGGTGGTATCGGCCGTTGGCATCGCCTGGCTGCTGGGCGCTTCGCCCGAGACCATGCGCTCGCTCGCGCCCAAGTCGGTCACCATCCCGATCGCCATGGGCGTGGCCGAGAAGATCGGCGGCCTGCCCTCGCTGACCGCCGTGCTGGTGATGGCCACCGGCATCATCGGCGCGGTCAGCGCCACCAAGCTGCTGAACCTGCTGCGCATTTCCGACTACACCGTGCGCGGCTTCGCCACCGGCGTGGCAGCGCACGGCATCGGCACGGCGCGCGCCTTCCAGGTCAACCAGGAGGCCGGCGCCTTCGCCGCGCTCGGCATGGGCCTGAACGGCGTGCTGACCGCCGTGATGGTGCCGATGCTGGCGGCATGGATGCCACGCTGATCCCTGATCCCTGCTGACAGGACGTTGTCAGGAGCCCCCGCGCATGATCCGTCTCTCCATCACCCCTGAGAGAGACCATCATGAGCGGACTGATCAACTGGCTTGAAATTCCTGTCGTGGACATGACCCGTGCCATCCGGTTCTACGAGCAGGCCTTCGAGACCACCCTCAAGCGCGAAACCATGGCGCAGATCGACATGGCTGTCTTTGCCAACCGTGAGCCTGGCGGCGCACTGGTAGCCGGCGAGGGCTTCCGCCCCTCGGCCGACGGCTGCCTGCCTTACCTGCACACGCCGCAGCTCACGGCGCTGCTGGCGCGTGTCACCGCGGCCGGCGGCAAGACCGTGTTCGGCCCGCTGCAGTTGCCTGGCGATATCGGCCATATCGCGCATATCATCGACAGCGAAGGCAATCGCGTCGGCCTGCACCAGCCACTGGTAGGATAGTCAGCCACCGCGACCGTTTTACCAACATCCGCATAGCACCAAGATGAAGCCTCGATGAGCCGCCGCGCCGACCGCCTTTTCCAGATCGTCCAGGTACTGCGCGGGCGCCGCCTCACCACGGCGGCGCTGCTGGCGCAGCGGCTCGGGGTGTCCGAACGCACGGTGTACCGGGATATCCAGGCGCTGTCGCTGTCGGGCGTGCCGGTGGAGGGCGAAGCGGGCATCGGCTACCGGTTGCGGGCCGACTATGACGTCCCTCCGCTGATGTTCACCGCGATCGAAGTCGAAGCGCTGGTGGCCGGGCTGCGGCTGCTCAAGGCCTGGGGCGGCGGGGCGCTGGCCGCCGCGGCCGATCCCGCGTTGGAGAAGCTGGTGGCGGCGCTACCGCCCGCGCGGCGTCATGCGGCGCAGCAAAGCCGCGTGTTCGCCCCCGAATTCGTCAACCTGCCGCAGGTGCGCGACGCCTTTGACGTGGTGCATGGCGCCATGAACGCGCAACGCCTGCTGCGCCTGGACTACACCGACGCGCAGCAGCGCGCCACCGACCGCATCGTGCAGCCGCTGGGCCTGTTCTTCTGGGGCAATAGCTGGCTGCTGGCCGCCTGGTGCACCACGCGCACCGACTATCGCAGCTTCCGCCTGGACCGCTGCCGCGGCATCGTCATGCTGGAAGACCGCTTCCACGAAACGCCCGACCGCTCGCTCAACGGCTTCCTGCGTGCGGTGCAGCACACCAGCGGCTAGCCGGCCGCTCGGGTGATCGGCTGATTCGGGACGCATCCTACGCCGGCTCGGCCAGCAGCGTCTCGATGTCGCGCTTGATATCCTCGGGCTTGGTGGTGGGCGCGTAGCGCTTGAACACCGTCCCGTTGCGGCGCAGCAGAAACTTGGTGAAGTTCCACTTGATCGCTTCCAGGCCAAGCACGCCCGGCTTCTCCGAGGTCAGCCAGCGATACAGCGGATGCGCGTTATCGCCCTTGACGTCGATCTTGCCGAACATCGGGAAAGTGACGTGGAAGCGCGACTCGCAGAACTGGCCGATCTGCGCGGCGTCGCCCGGCTCCTGCTTGCCGAACTGGTTGCAGGGAAAACCCAGCACGGCAAGGCCACTGGCGGTGTACTGGTCCTGCAGCGCCTGCAGGCCGGCGTATTGGGGCGTGAAGCCGCACTCGCTGGCGGTGTTCACGATCAGCAGCACCTTGCCGCTGAATTGCGACAGCGGCACCGGCTGGCCAGCCAGGGAGCTGGCTTCGAACTGGTAGACATTGCTCATGACGGAATCCTCGGGTGGCACGGCGGCGCACGGCGATGCGCGTCCTGTACCGGTCAGTGTACTAGGCGATGCGGTGCGTGCTCAGATCACGTTCAGGTGTTCGGTGCCGGCGCCCAGGTCGGGCTCGCGGTCCAGGGTGCCGTGCAGCTTGATCATCAGCCGCAGGTCGTTGAGCGAGTCGGCATTGCGCAGCGCGTCTTCGTAGGTGATCTTGCCGGCCTCGTAGAGATCGAAGAGCGCCTGGTCGAACGACACCATGCCCTGCTCGCGCGATTTCTTGATGACTTCCTTGAGCGCATGGATCTCGCCCTTGAAGATCAGGTCGGCCACCAGCGGCGTGCCGAGCATGATCTCCACTGCCGGCACCCGGCCCTTCTGCCCTTTGCGCGGCAACAGGCGCTGCGACACCATCGCCTTCAGGTTGAGCGACAGGTCGATCAGCAACTGCTGGCGCTTTTCCTCGGGGAAGAAGTTGACCACGCGGTCGATGGCCTGGTTGGCATTGTTGGCGTGCAGCGTGGCCAGGCACAGGTGGCCCGTCTCCGCGTACTGCATCGCGTATTCCATGGTTTCCCGATCGCGGATTTCGCCGATCAGGATCACGTCGGGCGCCTGGCGCAACGTGTTCTTCAACGCCACGTGCCAGGAGTCGGTATCGATGCCGACCTCGCGCTGCGTGACGATGCAGTTCTGGTGCGCGTGCACGTATTCGATCGGGTCCTCGATGGTGATGATGTGCCCATACGAATGCGCATTGCGATGATCGAGCATGGCCGCAAGCGAGGTCGACTTGCCCGAGCCGGTGGCGCCGGTAACGATCACCAGTCCGCGCTTTGACATCACGATGTCATGCAGTGCTGGCGGCAGGTCGAGGTCTTCCACCGAAGGAATGCGCGTATTGATGGTACGCACCACCATGCCCGCCTTGCCCTGCTGGATGAACGCGGAGACGCGAAAGCGCCCGGCGTTGGGCACGGAGATGGCGAAGTTGCACTCGCGGCTGCCGTCGAACTCGCCCGCCTGCCGCTCATTCATGATGGAGCGCACCAGGCCGAGCGCCTGGGTGGGGTTGAGCGGCTGCTGCGAGACTGGCGTGATCTTGCCGTCGACCTTGATGGCCGGCGGAAAATCCGCGGTGATGAACAGGTCCGAGCCGCGGTTGCCCACCATCAGCTCGAGCAGGTCGTTGATGTACTTGGCGGCGGATTCGCGATCGAGCATGGCGGTGTCCTGGTTCGGATGCGGCGGACTCGCCTCAGCCCGTGAATGAGTCGGGGTTCTTGGCAATGGCGCGGGCATCGTTGTAGTTGATGATGCCGCGCTTGATCAGGTCCGACAGGCACTGATCCAGCGTCTGCATGCCAAGGCCGCTGCTGGTCTGCATCATCGAGTACATCTGCGCGATCTTGTTCTCGCGGATCAGGTGGCGGATCGCCGGCGTGGCGATCATGATCTCGTGCGCCGCCGTACGGCCGTTGCCGTCGCGCGTCTTGAGCAGCGTTTGCGAAATCACCGCTTCCAGCGACTCCGACAACATGGTGCGCACCATGTCTTTTTCTTCGGGCGGAAACACGTCGACAACCCGGTCGATGGTCTTGGCCGCCGAGCTCGTGTGCAGCGTGGCGAACACCAGGTGGCCGGTTTCGGCCGCGGTCAGCGCCAGGCGGATGGTTTCCAGGTCGCGCAGCTCACCCACCAGCACCACGTCGGGATCCTCGCGCAGCGCGGAGCGCAGCGCGTTGGCGAAAGAATGCGTGTGCGGCCCCAGCTCGCGCTGGTTGATCAGGCTCTTCTTGGACGTGTGCACGAACTCGATCGGGTCCTCCACCGTGAGGATGTGGCCCATGTCGTGATCGTTGCGGTGGTCCACCATCGCCGCCAGCGTGGTGGACTTGCCCGAGCCGGTCGGGCCGGTCACCAGCACCAGGCCGCGCGGCTTCATGCACAGGTCAGCGAATACCGCCGGCGCGCGCAGGTCTTCCAGCGTCAGTACCTTGGAAGGAATGGTCCGGAACACGGCGGCGGCGCCGCGCTGCGTGTTGTAAGCGTTGACCCGGAAACGCGAGAGGCTGGCGATCTCGAAAGAAAAGTCGATTTCCAGCCGTTCCTCATATTGCTTGCGCTGGGTGTCGCTCATGATGTCGTACACCATGGCGTGGACATCCTTGTGGCCCATCGCGGCCACATTGATGCGGCGCATATCGCCGTGGATACGCACCATCGGCGGCATGTCTGCCGAGAGATGGAGATCGGACGCCTTGTTCTTGACGGCGAAAGCTAATAGCTGCGCGATGTCCATCTATAATGACCCCACCCTTTTTGTCGTACTTATTGTTGTACTTCTTGATATGTTCGCCGGATTATGTCTGTAATCGCCGCCAACTTGCAAGCCGTCAACCGGCGTGTCGCGGCAGCCGCACAACAGGCCGGGCGACCGGCCGGTGAAGTCACGCTTCTGGCGGTTTCGAAGACCTTCCCCGCCGCCGCGGTGCAGGCTGCGTTCGACGCCGGCCAGCGCGCCTTTGGCGAGAACTACGTGCAGGAAGGCGTGGACAAGATTACGCAACTTGGCGATTTGCGCGGCCAGATAAGCTGGCACTTTATCGGCCCCCTGCAAAGCAACAAGACGCGTGCCGTGGCCGAGCAGTTCGACTGGGTCCATGCCATCGACCGCCTGCGCATCGCCGAGCGGCTGTCGGCGCAGCGGCCCGCCGGCATGGCGCCGTTGCAGGTCTGCCTGCAGGTCAATATCAGCGGCGAAGCCAGCAAGAGCGGCGTCGCGCCAGACGAAGTGCCCGCGCTGGCACGCGCCGTGGCGGCGCTGCCCGGGCTGCGGCTGCGCGGCCTGATGGCCATTCCGGAGCCGCAGAGCGATATGGCGGCCCAGCGCAGGCCGTTTGCCGCGCTGCGCACCCTGGTCGACACCTTGCGCGCCGCCGGGCTGGATGTGGACACGCTCTCGATGGGCATGTCCGCCGACATGGAGGCCGCCATTGCCGAGGGCGCTACCGTGGTGCGCATCGGCACCGCCATTTTCGGCGCGCGCGACCATGCCACGGCACCCGAGGCGACACAGGCCAAGCCGGCCTGAACGCCGGCTCCCTTCTTCCCAGACGATTCCCAGCAAGAGACCGATATGCTCAAGACTCTCACCTTTGGTTTCCTCGGCGGCGGCAATATGGCCACCGCCCTGATCGGCGGCCTGATCGCCCGGGGCGTGCCAGCCACCTCGATCCGCGTGGTCGATCCGTTCGATGAAGCGCAGGCGCGCCTGCGGCGCGACCTCGGGGTGCATGCGGCAGGCGCGCCCGACGCCGCCTTTGGCAAGAGCGATGTGCTTGTGCTGGCGGTCAAGCCGCAGCAGTTCCGCGAAGCGGCGGCAGCGCTGCTGCCGCACCTGGGCGACAGCCTGATCGTGAGCGTGGCCGCCGGCATCCGCCTGGCCGACATGCGGCGCTGGTTTGGCGGGCGCACCCGCCTGGTGCGCGCCATGCCCAACACCCCGGCGCTGGCCGGCATGGGCATGACCGGCCTGGCAGCGGTAGCCGGACTGGCGCAGCAAGACCGTGACATCGCCAGCGCGCTGGCCCAAGCCGTGGGCAAGTGCGAGTGGGTGGAAGGCGACGCGCAGATCGACGCAGTCACGGCCATCTCCGGCAGCGGCCCGGCCTACGTCTTCTACTTCATCGAAGCCATGGAGAAAGCGGCCGTGGAGCTCGGCCTGAACGCCCAGCAAGGGCGCGCGCTGGCAGTGGAAACCTTCCGCGGCGCCGCGGCCCTGGCTGCCCAGTCGGAAGAGCCGGTCAGCCTGCTGCGCGAGCGCGTGACCTCAAAGGGCGGCACCACCTACGCCGCGCTCACCGCCATGCAAGCCGCCGATATCGGCGAAGCCTTCGTCAAGGCCATGCACGCCGCCGCTGAACGCGCGACGGAAATGGGCGCGGAGTTTGGCAAGGACTGAGTTAGGTACGTCCTTTCCCGCCTCACGGGAAAGGACGCAAACCGTCAGGACGCTCGAGCGCAGCCTCAGCGCAACGCGTAGGCCGCAGCCACCCCGGCAAACACACAAGCGCCCAGCCAGTTGTTGTGCCGGAACGCGGCAAAGCACTTCATGCGATCCCGCTCGCGGATCAACGTGTAGTGATACACCGCGCATCCCGCCGCCGCCGCCAGCCCGATCCAGTACGGCCAGCCCAGCCCGAACTGCGTACCGGCCCAGGCCATCAGCCCCAGGAACACCGCATAGCAGATCATGATGGCGGCGACATCGAACCGCCCGAACGTAATGGCCGAAGTCTTCATGCCGAGCAGCAAGTCATCGTCGCGGTCCACCATGGCGTAGGCGGTATCGTAGGCCACCGCCCAGAACACATTGGCCAGCAGCATCACCCACGCCACCACCGGCACATGGTCCTGCACCGCGGCGAACGTCATCGGGATGCCAAAGCCGAAAGCAATGCCAAGGTAGGCCTGCGGGATGGCAAAGAACCGCTTGAAGAAGGGATAGGTGGCGGCAAGCACGGCGCCGACCACCGCCAGCCACTTGGTAAACCCATTGAGCGGCGTGATCAGCGCGAAGGCTGCCAGCGCCAGCACCACCGCCACCGCCACGGCCTCCCACGCGGCAATCTTGCCCGCGGTCAGCGGCCGCTCCTTGGTGCGCTTGACGTGTTTGTCGAAATCGCGGTCGGCCCAGTCGTTCATGGCGCAGCCGGCAGAGCGCATCAGGAAGGTGCCGATGACGAAGATCCAGAACAGGCTCCACACCGGCTGGCCGCCCGAGGCCATCCACAGTGCCCACAGCGTGGGCCACAACAGCAGCAGCGTGCCGATGGGCTTGTCGATGCGCACCAGGCGCGCGTACAGGGCTAAGCGTTCAAGCATGGCAAGGGGCCGCGGCACGGGGTCGGGCAAGGCAATGGCATTCAACGAAAAACGCGCCGCGACCCGGTCAGGGCGCGGCGCGCATGGCCGGCAGCACACCAAGGCCGCCGGTGGTGTCGACTCAGGGCATCAGGCCAGCATCGAGCGCAGCATCCACGCGGTTTTTTCGTGCGTCTGCATGCGCTGGGTCAGCAGGTCGGCGGAGGGTTCGTCGCCCGCGGCGTCGATGACCGGGAACAGCGAGCGCGCGGTGCGCACCACGGCTTCCTGGCCTTCGACCAGCTTGCGGATCATCTCGGTGGCTTCGGGCACGCCCTCTTCCTCCGGGATCGACGACAAGCGGGCGTATTCCTTGTAGGTGCCCGGCGCCGGGTAGCCCAGCGCGCGGATACGCTCGGCGATCGAATCCACGGCGAGCGCCAGCTCGGTGTATTGCGTCTCGAACATCAGGTGCAAGGTGTTGAACATCGGACCCGTGACGTTCCAGTGGAAGTTATGGGTCTTGAGATAGAGCGTGTAGGTATCCGCCAGCAACTTGGACAGGCCTTCCGCGATCTTCTTGCGTTCTTTGTCGGAAATGCCGATGTTCACGCTCATCTCATTCTTCTTTGCCATGATAGGTACGCTCCAGTCTGGGGTGGCTCTGACAACTGCCGCGCCACGGGACGCGGCACAACCCGCACATTATGGCATCACCCGGTAAAGGCAGACAAACCCTTGGCCGCGTCCAGGAACATCGCGACCGCGCCCAGCGCGACCGCCGCCAGCCCGATCTCCGTGCGCCACAGCTTGCGCTGCAGGCGCGCCGCGTCTGCGCGGCGGGGGCGGTCGTGGGCAACTTGCTGCAACTGCTGAAATTCGCTGACGAACAGTCTGAACATGGCCATGATGGTTCTCCGTGCCGGGCATTCAAGGTGGCCCCCGGCTAGGGGCCACCCGCACTGCCCTGCTTCATTGCTTGCGCATTACTTCAGGTTGAGTGCGCGCTTGACGCCCTCGCCATAAGCCGGATCGGCCTTGGTGAAGTGCTCCAGCTGCATCCGCACGATGTTTTCCGGCACGCCCTGCATGGCTGCCGCAATGTTCGCGTAAAGACGCTGGCGCTGGGCCTCGTCGAACAGGCGGAACAGCGCGCCGGGCTGGCTGTAGTAATCGCTGTCGACACGGTGGTCGAAGCGGTCGGCCGCGCCATCCAGGGCCAGGGGCGGCTCGATGGCGCGCTCGCTGGCGGCGTAGGCGCCCTCGCGGTTCGGCTCGTAGTTGAGCTTGCCGCCCTGGTTGCCGTCCACGCGCATCGCGCCATCGCGGTGGAAGGTATTGTGGAAGGGGCACTTGGGCGCGTTCACCGGGATCTGGTTGTGGTTCACGCCCAGGCGGTAGCGCTGCGTGTCGCCGTACGAGAACAGCCGGCCCTGCAGCATCTTGTCGGGCGAGAAGCCAATACCCGGCACGATGTTGGAAGGGTTCATCGCCACCTGCTCCACCTCGGCAAAGTAGTTGTCCGGGTTGCGGTTGAGCTCCATCACGCCGACGTCGATCAGCGGATAGTCCTTGTGCGGCCACACCTTGGTGAGGTCGAACGGGTTGATGTGGTACTTGGCCGCATCGGCTTCGGGCATGACCTGCACGCGCACGTTCCAGCGCGGGAAGTTGCCGCGCTCGATGTTCTCGAACAGGTCGCGCTGCGCGCTCTCGCGGTCGCCCGCCACCACCTTGGCCGCTTCCTCGTTGGTCCAGTTGGCGATGCCCTGCTGCGACTTGAAGTGGAACTTCACCCAGAAACGCTCGTTGGCCGCATTGATGAACGAGAAGGTATGCGAGCCGAAACCATGGATCCGGCGATAGTTCTGCGGCAGGCCACGGTCGCTCATCAGGATGGTGACCTGGTGCAGCGATTCCGGATGGCGCGACCAGAAATCCCAGACGGCAATCGGGTCGCGCAGGTTGGTGCGCGGATTGCGTTTTTGCGTGTGGATGAAATCCGGGAATTTCAGCGGGTCGCGCACGAAGAACACCGGCGTGTTGTTGCCCACCACGTCCCAGTTGCCTTCATCGGTATAGAACTTGACCGAGAACCCGCGCACATCGCGCTCGGCATCCGCCGCGCCGCGCTCGCCCGCCACCGTGGAGAAGCGCATGAACATCGGCGTCTCCTTGCCAACGCTGGCAAAGATCGAGGCCTTGGAAAAGCGCGTGATGTCGTGGGTCACCGTGAACTTGCCGTGCGCGCCCGAGCCCTTGGCGTGCACGCGCCGCTCGGGGATGACTTCACGGTCGAAGTGAGCGAGCTTCTCCAGGAACCACACGTCTTGCAGCAGCATCGGGCCGCGCGGGCCGGCGGTCTGCGAATTCTGGTTGTCGGCTACCGGCGCGCCAGCGGCGGTGGTGAGAGTGTCCTTGTTCTTGCTCATCTTGGCCTCATTTTTCGTGGGGGTGGAACGGGGAGTCTGGCTAGGGCGGGTTGCGGCAAAGCCGCGGCAAAATGTCAGTACACCGTGGCGTAACAGGCCAGGCAGTCGGCCATGCGGCCGGCCAGTGCGCTCAGAAGCTCGCCGGCGGCGGTCAAGCTGGGTTTTTCGCCTTTCATGTGCGACTCCTTGTGGATGACAGCGCGCAATGCGTCGATGGAGGAAGTCTACGGAAAGGCTATTGAATTTCAAATTCAATTATTTCTAACTATGAAATAGAACATGCCTATTCCTGCCCGCGCGCCAGCATGGCATAGGGCAAAGACACAGTGAATTTAGAAAAATCGAGGGAGGAGAAAAAACAAGGCAGGGCAAAGCGTGCTGCCGGCGCAAAGCGCCGGCAGGCAGGGCGCGCTCAGGCGGCTTCAGCCAGTTCCTTGGCGGCCAGCATGCTGACGCCGGGCAAGTCGCAGGCAGCCACCGCGCGGCGCAACGCTTCCATGGCCGGCAGGCGGGTAAAGCTCTTGCGCCAGGCCAGCACCACGCGCCGGTCGGGCACGGGATCGGTAAAGGGCACGTAGGCCAGCAGGTCGTTCTTGTTGGGCTTCAGGTCCGGCACCGAAGTCCGCGGCAGCACCGTGATGCCAACGCCACTTGCGACCATATGGCGGATGGTTTCGAGCGAGGAGCCTTCGAAGGTCTTCTGGATGCCGTCGGCCGCCTGCGAGAAGCGCGACAGCTCCGGGCATACGCCCAGCACCTGGTCGCGGAAGCAATGCCCACTGCCCAGCAGCAGCATGGTTTGCTGCTTGAGTTCGTCGGGATCCACCTTCCCGGCATGTTCCAGATGGTGGCCACGCGGCACCGCCACGACGAAAGGCTCGTCATACAGCGGCTGCACGGTCAGCCCGGAATCGGCAAAGGGCTCGGCCATGATGGCGCAATCGATCTCGCCCTGCTTGAGCAGCTCGATCAGCTTGACCGTGTAGTTCTCCTGCAGCATCAGCGGCATCTGCGGCACGGTCTGGATCATTTCCTTGACCAGCGTGGGCAGCAGGTAGGGCCCGATGGTGTAGATCACGCCAAGCCGCAGCGGCCCGGCCAGCGGGTCCTTGCCCTGCTTGGCGATCTCGCGGATGGCCATGGTCTGCTCCAGCACGCGCTGGGCCTGCGCCACGATCTGCTCGCCGATCGGCGTCACCGAGACTTCGGACGTGCCGCGCTCGAAGATCTGCACATTGAGTTCGTCTTCCAGCTTCTTGATCGCCACCGACAGCGTCGGCTGCGACACGAAGCAAGCTTCGGCCGCCCGGCCGAAATGGCGCTCGCGCGCTACGGCGACGATGTACTTGAGTTCGGTGAGCGTCATGACTTATCAATTTCCGTTAAGCGATAGATTTTACCTTCGATTCGACGTTCTGTCAGACATGACAAGCAAAGCGGCGCAGGCGATACCTGACCGCTTGCGCCAGGTGAGTCCCCTTCGTCACATCAGGCCTTCAGGTAATGCTCCCTGCCACCCAGCCAGCGCAGCAGGTGCGCTTCAACCGCCTCCGGAAAGCGCGCCAGCATCAGCTCGGCGGCCTCCTGGGCATAATCGACCAGCCAGGCGTCGGTGTTCAGATCGGCGAAACGCAGCATTGCCTCGCCGGACTGGCGCGCGCCGAGGAACTCGCCGGGACCGCGTATCTGCAGATCGCGCCGGGCAATCTCGAAGCCGTCGGTGGTCTCGCGCATGGTCGCCAGGCGCTCGCGCCCGGTGGGCGACAGCGGTGCCTGGTACATCAGCAGGCAGACCGATTCCGCGCTGCCCCGCCCTACCCGGCCGCGCAACTGGTGCAACTGCGCCAGGCCAAAGCGCTCGGCATGCTCGATCACCATCAACGAGGCGTTGGGCACGTCCACTCCCACCTCGATCACGGTGGTGGCTACCAGCACCTGCAGCCGGTTGGCAGTGAAGTCTTCCATCACCGCAGCCTTCTCCGCCGGCGGCAGGCGCCCGTGCACCAGTCCAACCTTGAGCTCGGGCAAGGCGGCGACCAGGGTTTCATAGGTTTCCACCGCGGTCTGCAGTTGCAGCGCCTCGCTCTCTTCGATCAGCGGGCAGACCCAGTAGACCTGGCGGCCATCGGCGGCGGCGTGGTGCACACGCTCGATCACCTCGTCGCGGCGCGCGTCGTTGACCAGCCGGGTCACCACCGGAGTGCGTCCAGGCGGCAATTCGTCGATCACCGAGACGTCGAGGTCGGCGTAGTAGGTCATGGCCAGCGTGCGCGGGATCGGCGTGGCCGACATCATCAGCTGGTGCGGTACGGTTTCCGCGGCCTTGCCAGCCTTGCCCGGCGCGGCGGCGGCATCGGGGTCCGCCTTGCCGCGCAGCGCCAGCCGCTGGGCCACGCCGAAGCGATGCTGCTCATCGACCACGGACAAGCCCAGGCGGGCAAACTTGACGCTGTCCTGGATCAGCGCGTGGGTGCCGATGGCCAGCTTGGCCTCGCCGGACTCGACCTTGGCCGCGGCCTCGCGCTTGGCGCGCGTCTTCAGGCTGCCGGCCAACCACACCACCGGCACGCCCAGCGGCTCCAGCCAGGCGGAGAGCTTGCGGTAATGCTGCTCGGCCAGGATTTCGGTGGGTGCCATCAGCGCGGCCTGGTAGCCGGCATCAATGGCCTGGCAGGCGGCCAGCGCCGCCACGATGGTCTTGCCGCTGCCGACGTCGCCCTGCAGCAGGCGGTGCATCGGGTGGGGCGCGCCCATGTCCTTGGCGATCTCTTCCACCACGCGCTGCTGCGCGCCGGTCAGCTTGAACGGCAGCGCGGCCAGGAAGGCGGTCAGCAGGCCGCCCGCGCGGCGTGGCATGGGTGGCGCGCTCTTGTCGCGCCGCGCCGCCTGGGAGCGCTTGAGGGAGAGCTGCTGCGCCAGCAGCTCATCGAGCTTGATACGTTGCCAGGCCGGGTGCGAGCGCTCAACCAGCGCATGCTCGTCCACATCCTGGGGCGGTGTGTGCAGCAGGCGCAGGCACTCCGGCAAGGCTTGCAGCTTGAGCTGGGCCAGCGGGCCTTGCAGCACGGGCGCTGGCAGGGTCTCGGGCAGCGGCGTGCGTGACAGCGCGCCGCCGATGGCCTTGCGCAAGTAGCTCTGCGGGATGCCGGCGGTGCTCGGGTAGACCGGGGTCAGCCGCTCGGGCAGCGCCTCGCCGGGCGTCACCGCGCGCACCGTGGGATGGACCATCTCCGCGCCGAAGAAGCCGCCGCGCAGCTCGCCGCGCACCCGCAGGCAGGCGCCTTCGGCCATCAACTGGGTCTGGCTGCCGTAGAAATTAATGAACCGCAGCGTCAGCTCGCCGGTATCGTCGGCGATCTTGACCACCATCTGGCGGCGCGGGCGCAGGCTGACCTCGTTGGAGGTGACCACGCCCTCGACCTGCACCGTCAGCCCCATGCCCGCGCGCCCGATGGCATCGGCGATCGGCAGCAGCGTGGTCTCGTCCTCGTAGCGCATGGGCAGGTGCAGCACCAGGTCGACGTCGCGCTTGAGCCCGAGCTTGTGCAGCCGGGCCATGGCCGAGGACGGCTTGCCGGCGGCAGCGCCCTTGGCCGCCGCCTTGCCCGCACGGCCCGGCTTGTCCCCGGCGCGCGCCGCGGGCGGGCTGTCGTTGGTTTCCGGGGTTCGGTCGGGAGCGGTTCCTGGCATCTGGGGCGTGGCTGGCGATTCGGGTCGGGGCGCGCGCCAGGTGGCACGCGCTGGTTGGCGCAAATAGGCGATATCACGCACGCCCGGGCGGCGCAGCCGCCCCAAGCCTTACAATATCGGATTCACCGATTGTACCTATGCCGGCCGCGCCACCGCGCGGTCTGCGGCCGTTTTTGCCCCCATGATGCTGACGCTGTCCGATTTTGACTTTGCCCTCCCGCCCGAACTGATCGCCCAGACCGCCTTGCCGGAGCGCGGCGCGAGCCGTCTGCTGGTGGTGGATACGGACGCCCGGGTGGGCACCACCCGCCTCACAGACCGCGCGTTTACCGACATCGTCGACTACCTGCGACCCAACGATTTGCTGGTGTTCAATGACACCCGCGTCATCAAGGCGCGCTTCTTCGGGCAAAAGGGCAGCGGCGGCAAGGTCGAGGTGCTGGTCGAGCGGGTATTGGACAGCCACACCGTGCTGGCCCAGGTGCGTGCCTCAAAGACGCCGCCCGTGGGCAGCCTGCTGCGCCTGGCGGATGCCTTCGACGTCACTGTGGGCCCGCGCGTGGACCAGTTCTTCACGCTCACCTTCCCCGAGCCGGCGCTGGACCTGATCGAGCGCCACGGCCGCCTGCCGTTGCCGCCATACATCACCCACGATCCCGACGCCTTCGACGAAACCCGGTACCAGACGGTCTACGCCCGCGCCCCCGGCGCGGTGGCCGCACCCACCGCCGGACTGCATTTCGACGAGGCCCTGTTCGCCCGGCTCGACGCACTGGGCGTGCGCCGCGGCTTCCTGACCCTGCACGTGGGCGCCGGCACCTTCCAGCCGGTGCGCACCGAGAACCTGGCCGAGCACAAGATGCACGCCGAGTGGTACGAGGTGTCGGATGCGCTGGCCCAGGCCGTGCTCGACACGCGCGCCGCCGGGGGCCGGGTGATCGCGGTCGGCACCACGTCCCTGCGTGCGCTGGAGTCCGCCGGCGCCACCGATGGCACGCTGGCCGCCGGCCGTGGCGACACCGAGATCTTCATCACGCCTGGCTACCGTTTCCGCGTGGTCGATGCGCTGATCACCAATTTCCACCTGCCCAAGTCGACCTTGCTGATGCTGGTGTCGGCGCTGGCCGGGGTGGAGCCCATCCGCGCCGCCTACCGCCATGCGGTGGCCGAGCGCTACCGCTTCTTCAGCTACGGCGACGCCATGCTGCTGACGCGCCAGCCCTGAGCGCGCCGCGCCAGCCCGAACCTGAATCCCGAATCCCGCCATGCTCAACTTCGAACTGCTCACCACCGACGGCAACGCCCGCCGCGGCCGCGTCACCCTCAACCACGGCGTGGTCGAGACCCCGATCTTCATGCCGGTCGGCACCTACGGCTCGGTCAAGGCGATGTCGCCACTCGAGCTCGGTGAGATCAACGCCCAGATCATCCTGGGCAATACCTTCCACCTGTGGCTGCGCCCCGGGCTGGACGTGGTGGAAAAGCACGGTGGCCTGCACCGCTTCATGGGCTGGGACAAGCCGATCCTGACCGATTCGGGCGGTTTCCAGGTGTTTTCGCTGGGCGCGCTGCGCAAGATCACCGAGGATGGCGTGACCTTTGCCTCGCCGGTCAACGGCGACAAGCTGTTCCTGTCGCCCGAGATCTCGATGCAGATCCAGCGCACGCTGAACTCCGACATCGTGATGCAGTTCGACGAATGCACGCCGTACGAAATCGACGGCCGCCCCGCCACCCACGCGGAAGCGGCCGCCTCCATGCGCATGAGCCTGCGCTGGGCCAAGCGCTCGATCGACGAGTTCAACAGCCTGGGCAACCCCAACGCGCTGTTCGGCATTGTCCAGGGCGGCATGTTCGAGGACCTGCGCGACGAGTCGCTGGCCGGCCTGTCGGAGCTGGACTTCCACGGCTACGCCATCGGCGGCCTGTCGGTCGGCGAGCCCAAGGAAGACATGATGCGCGTGCTGGAGCACGTGGGCCCGCGCCTGCCCGCGCACAAGCCGCACTACCTGATGGGCGTGGGCACGCCCGAAGACCTGGTGGCCGGCGTGGCGTCGGGTGTGGACATGTTCGACTGCGTGATGCCGACCCGCAATGCCCGCAACGGCTGGCTGTTCACGCGCTTTGGCGACGTCAAGATCAAGAATGCCGTCCACCGCAACGACACCCGCCCGCTGGACGAGTCCTGCGGCTGCTATACCTGCCGCAACTTCTCGCGCTCCTACCTGCACCACCTGCACCGGGTTGGCGAGATTCTGGGTGCGCGCCTTAACACCATCCATAACCTGCATTACTACCTGGAACTGATGAGCGAGATGCGCGAAGCCATCGAGGAACACCGCTTCGAGGCCTTCCGCCTTCAGTTCGCCGCCGATCGCGCGCGCGGGGCGCAGTCGGCCACGCCCGCCCCGGCGTGAACTTTCTGCACAGCTCCGGTCGAATAGCGGTGCCTGCAGCTGCCAAGCGGCTCGCAAGGCGCCCCGAACAAACCCGTACTGCACCGTAAATGCCCGGATCGGGCATGGAATGCGGTTGCAAGCGGGTGGTAGAATGATCGACTAACTGATTGACTTTGTGACGGAGAAGCAACGTGCTGATTTCTAACGCATTTGCCCAGACTGCCGGTGCCACCGGCGGCGCGGCGGGTGGCCTGATGAGTTTCCTGCCTATTATCCTGATGTTCGCGGTGCTGTGGTTCATCATGATCCGCCCGCAGATGAAGCGCCAGAAAGAATCGAAGGCAATGCTGGAAGCCCTGGCCAAGAACGATGAAGTCGTGACCGCCGGCGGCATTCTCGGCCGTGTCACCAAGGTCAACGAACAATACGTGACCATCGAAATCGCCGCGGGCACCGAAATCACGGTGCAAAAGAGCGCGGTTACCACGGTGCTGCCCAAGGGCTCGCTGAAGTCGCTCTGAGCACCGCGGCCGCGGGCGTGGCGTTGCTTGACTCAGGCGCCGCCCAGCTTCTCCCGCACCGCCTGCCTGCTTTTTCGCCCTTCCCGGCACGCCTTTAGCGCGCGTGCCCCTGCAGCCGCCTGATCCAGCACGGGTTATCCGTGGATGCCAGGCGGCTGTTTGCCAACCGGTGCGGTGGTGCCAACTGCCCGCTGACGGTCTCGTCGGCGCCACCAACCGAAGAACGACTGGCCAAAGATGAATCGTTATCCGCTTTGGAAATACCTCGTGATCCTGGTGGCTCTGGCCATCGGCATCACCTATACGCTGCCGAACTTCTTCGGCGAGGCGCCTGCCGTGCAGGTCTCCTCCGCCAAGGCCACGGTCAAGGTCGACCTGGCCATGCAAAAGCAGATCGAGCAGGTGCTGGCGCAGAACAACCTGCAGCCCGACGGCATGTTCTTTGACCTGAACGGCCAGTCCGGCTCGGTCAAGGCGCGCTTCAAGACGCCCGACGAGCAGCTCAAGGCCAAGGACGTGCTGACCCGCGCGCTCAACCCCGACCCCAATGACGCCACCTACGTGGTCGCGCTGAACCTGCTGTCGGGCTCGCCGCGCTGGCTCACCGCCATGCACGCGCTGCCGATGTACCTGGGGCTGGACTTGCGCGGCGGCGTGCACTTCCTGCTGCAAGTGGACATGAAGGGCGCGGTCGACAAGAAGCTCGACAGCCTGGCCGGCGACGCGCGCACCCTGCTGCGCGACAAGGGCATCCGCCATGGCGGCATCGACCGTGACGGCGACCGCCTGACGGTGCGCTTCAACAATGCCGACGACGCCGCCAAGGCGCGCGGCATCCTGGCCGACAACCTGCGCGAGCTGGCGTTCACCCCGGATGGCAACAACATCTCCGGCGTGTTCACCGATGCGGCCCGCAAGGCGGTGCAGGATGCGGCGGTCAAGCAGAACATCACCACCCTGCACAACCGGGTCAACGAGCTCGGCGTGGCCGAGCCGGTGATCCAGCAACAAGGCGCCGACCGCATCGTGGTGCAGTTGCCTGGCGTGCAGGACACCGCAAAGGCCAAGGACATCATCGGCCGCACCGCCACGCTGGAAGCCCGCCTGGCCGACCCCGACGCGCCGCGCAACCCGCGCCCGGGCGACCCGATCCCCTTCGGCAGCGAGCTGTTCACGCAAGGCAACGGCGCCCCGGTGGTGCTCAAGAAGCAGGTGATCTTCACCGGCGACCGCATTGAAAGCGCTTCGGCCGGCTTCGACCAGAACCAGCGCGCCTCGGTCAACATCAAGCTCGACGCTCAGGGTGGCCGCGTGCTGCGCGACGTCTCGCGCGAGAACATCGGCAAGCCGATGGGCATCGTGCTGTTCGAGAAGGGCAAGGGCGAAGTGCTGACGGTGGCAACGATCCAGTCCGAACTGGGCTCCAGCTTCCAGATCACCGGTTCGTACTCCACCGAAGCCGCCAACGACCTGGCCCTGCTGCTGCGCGCCGGCTCGCTGGCCGCGCCGATGGAAATCATCGAAGAACGCACCATCGGCCCGTCGCTGGGCGCGGACAACATCAAGAAGGGCTTTGACTCGGTGGCCTACGGCTTTGGCGCCATCGCCGTCTTCATGATGCTGTACTACATGCTGTTCGGCGTGTTCTCGGTGGCCGCGCTGGCCATCAACCTGCTGCTGCTGGTGGCGGTGCTGTCGATGCTGCAGGCTACGCTGACGCTGCCCGGCATCGCCGCTATCGCGCTGGTGCTCGGCATGGCCATTGACGCCAACGTGCTGATCAACGAGCGGATCCGCGAGGAACTGCGCGCCGGCGCTTCGCCGCAGATGGCGATCGCCGTCGGCTTCGACCGCGCCTGGGCCACCATCCTGGACTCCAACGTGACCACCCTGATCGCGGGCCTGGCGCTGCTGGCCTTCGGCTCCGGCCCGGTGCGCGGCTTTGCCGTGGTGCACTGCCTGGGCATCATGACCTCGATGTTCTCGGCGGTGTTCTTCAACCGCGGCCTGGTGAACCTCTGGTACGGCCGCAAGAAGAAGCTGCAAAGCGTAGCGATCGGCCAGATCTGGAAGCCGGGCTCGGACAGCCAGGGCACCGTCGCCAAGTAAGCATCATGGATGTCCGCGCGCACAGAACGCGCATGGACATCCAACCAGCATAGAACGGCAGCAGGCGCTGCCGTACAAAACAGGATTCAACATGGAATTCTTCCGCATCCGGCGCGATATTCCGTTCATGAAGCACGCGTTGATCTTCAACGTGATTTCCTTCCTGACGTTTGCCGCCGCCGTATTCTTCCTGGCACACAAGGGCCTGCACCTGTCGATCGAGTTCACCGGCGGCACGGTGATGGAGGTCAACTACCAGCAGACGGCCGACCTGGAGCGCATCCGCGGCCAGGTCAGCAAGCTTGGCTACACCGACGTGCAGGTGCAGAATTTCGGCACCTCGCGCGACGTGATGATCCGCCTGCCGCTGCAAAAGGGTCCGGACGGCAAGCCCGCCACCTCGGCCCAGCAGAGCGAGCAGGTCATGACGGCGCTGCAGACTGCCGCGCCTGACGTCAAGCTCCAGCGTGTCGAGTTCGTCGGCCCGCAGGTGGGCAAGGAACTAGCCACCGACGGTCTGCTGGCGCTGCTGTGCGTGGTGGCCGGCATCGTGATCTACCTGTCGTTCCGCTTCGAGTGGAAGTTCGCAGTGGCCGGCATCATCGCCAACCTGCACGACGTGGTGATCATCCTGGGCTTCTTCGCCTTCTTCCAGTGGGAATTCTCGCTGTCGGTGCTGGCGGCAATCCTGGCGGTGCTGGGTTACTCGGTGAACGAATCGGTGGTGATTTTCGACCGGATTCGCGAAAACTTCCGCAAGTACCGCAAGATGACCACGCACGAGATCATCGATAACGCGATCACCAGCACCATCTCGCGGACCATCATCACCCACGGCTCGACCGAAATGATGGTGCTGTCGATGTTCTTCTTCGGCGGCCCCACCCTGCACTACTTCGCGCTGGCGCTGACCGTCGGTATCTTGTTCGGCATCTACTCCTCGGTGTTCGTCGCCGCGGCGCTGGCCATGTGGCTGGGCGTCAAGCGCGAGGACCTGGTCAAGGGCGAGAAGAAGCCGGGCGACGTCGACCGCGACGACCCGAACTTCGGCGCCCAGGCCTGACGGGCCTGCCGCGGATAGTTTCAAAGGCAGCAAAAAAGGGCACCTTCGGGTGCCCTTTCTTGTTATGCCGTTGCTACTCGGAACGCGCTTGGAACTTGCTCAGAACTGCTCGATCCACACCGCCAGGCGATCCGCGGCGAACTCCGCAGTGCGATCGGTGGGGCGGTAAACGATGGAGTCGCCCTCCCGCACTGCCTTGAGTGCGCCGCCGGTTTCATCCAGCCACAGCAGCCCGGCCAGCCAGGTGGCATGCTGCGCGGACACCTCCTTATCCACCGGCTCGCCCAGGTACTCGGCAAGCGCGGCACCCTGGATCCACACCAGGGCATCCCCATCGCGGCGCACGTTGGCTGCGCCTTGCGTCGCGGCCAGCGTCTCGGCCAGTGCCGCCACCGCATCGCCCGCTCCACGGCCGGCGAGCTGCGTGCGCAGCGCGGCGAGCTTGGCCGCCACGGCGTGGCCGAAGGTGCCGCTGCGGCGGCTTTCCGCCGCCACCAGGTCGGCGTAGTCCATCAACAGCCAGTCCGGCTCGGGATTCTGCACGCCGACCAGCGCGGCCGAGGCCAGGTAGGTGTCCACCGGCTGGAAGCGCTCCGGGCCGATCAGGCTGGCCGACAGCGTGCGGATCAGGCCGATGCGCGCGGCAATGGTCTGCCGCTGCAGCACGCTCAGCTTCTCGCGCAGCAACTGGTCGCGCTCCTTGCGCAGGCCGGCCATCTCAAGCGCCTGCTTGAGCTCCATGCGCAGCGAGGTGATGTCCCACGGCTTCTTGATATAGCGATGGATCTGCCCCTCGTTGACGGCCGCGACCGTATGCTCGATCTCCGAGTAAGCGGTGGTCAGGATCCGCACGATATGCGGATAGCGCTCGCGCGCGTAGCGCAGCAGCTCGTTGCCGTACTCGCCCGGCATGCGCTGGTCGGAGACCAGGACCGCAAGGCTGTCCGCGTGCGCATCCAGCAGCGCCTTGCCCTCTTCGACCGAGCCACCGGTCACGACCGGCGCCAGGGCTCCGATGGCACGCTGGAAATACTTGACGGCCGTCGCCTCGTCATCGACGAACAGAATCGCCGGTGATGGTGCCTGCGTGGCATTCGGTTCGTTCATCGATCACTCCTATGCATTCGACTCTTGGTATTGGGGAAATCCAGCGTCACCGTGGTACCCGCACCGGACGTAGACTCGATCCGGATGCCGCCACCGAAAGACTGCATGACACGGTTGCAAAAAATCATGCCCAGTCCGTTGCCGCCGGTACTCGCATGGGTGGTGACCGGATCCACCAGAAGGCGCCCCATCACCTCAGGTGGTATGCCCGGGCCGTTATCGCAGATGCGGATCGCGGCATCGGGCTCGGCCGCCACCACGAAGCGCAGTGAAGGCGAGTCGACGCCGTCGAGCGCCCGCAGCGCATTGGACAACAGCGACGACAGCACCAGCGCCACGCAATTGGGCAGCGTGCGCACGGCAAAGTCGTCATGCATTTCGATCTTTACCCACTCGCGCTGCGGCCCGGCAAAGGGGTAGGTGTCGAGCAGCGCTGCGATCAGGCCGCCGGCGGTCACTTCCCGGCTGGCGCCTGCTTGCGTGCTCGGCCGGCTGCCGCTGCTGCGCACCGACTGCAGGAACGACGAAATCACGGCCAGGCAATACTGCGCGTTGTCGTGCATCGACGTGGCCGCCTGGCCAATCTCGCTCTGGCGCAGCGGATTGTATTCCGCCGCGATACGGCTTTCGATACCCCGCGCAAAATTTGCAATCGCCGCCAGCGGCGTGTTCAGTTCATGCGCCAGGAAGGCCAGCGTCTCGTCGATCGCCATCAGGCGCTGATGGCGGATCGAGCGTTCGCGATAGCGCTCGGCGGCCAGCCGCAGCGCTTCGCGCACCTGGCCCAGCTCGATGGGCTTTTCCAGGATGCGGAACACTTCGCCAGTGTTGACCGTCTGCAACAGCATGTCCTTGTCCGCGTAGGCGGTCACCAGGATGCGCACGATCTGCGGGTACTCGAGCGCAACCTGGCGCAGCAGGTCGCCGCCATCGCGCCCCGGCATGCGGAAATCCGTCACCAGCACGGCGATGCGCGCACTCTCCCGGCGCAGGATGCGTACCGCTTCGTCGGCGCCGCTGGCGACCAGCACCTCGTACTCCGTGCCGACCGCGCGAGCGAAGTACTTGCATGCCATTTCCTCGTCATCGACGTAGAGCACGGTAAGCCGTGGTTGACGGGCGTCGCTCATGGCATTCTCAGTCGGCTCGGGGCAGGTCGAAGCTGAACGAGGCCCACTTGCCCAGCTCGCTCTCGGCAAACAGCACGCCGCCGTGACGCTCGATCACCGCGTAGCTGATCGACAGGCCAAGGCCCAGGCCCTGGCCGACTTCGCGCGTGGTGAAGAACGGCTCGAACACGCGCGCCAGGTGCTCTTGCGCAATGCCCGGTCCGTTGTCCTTCACGGTCACATGCAGCCGGCGCTCCACCCACTTCACGGTGGTATGGATGGCCGGGGCCTGCGTGCCGGCCTTGCGCATGGCCAGCGCGGCGTTGGAGAACAGGTTGATCAGCACGCCGATCACCGCGGCTTCGTCGCCCAGGACCAGCGTATCGGTCGGCAACTCGCGCGTGACGGCCACCCCGCGCAGCTCATGGGCGGTCAGCCGAATCGAGGAGTCGAGCGCCTTCTCGAACAGGAACGGCGTGCCCTCCGCTTCAGCACCGGGCTTGCGATAGGCGAAGGTCTTCAGGTCCGACACGATATGCTGGATGCGTTGCATTCCCTGCTTGGCGTCGACCAGGCACTCCTGCAGCATCGGTTCGTTCTTGGCCACCGGCTCTTCCAGCGCGACCTCGATCGCCATCAGGCAGAAGTTGACCGGGTTGTTGACCTCGTGCAGCAGGCCCGCGGCCAGCGTACCGATGGCGGCCATCTTTTCCTGCTGCAGCATCTGGCCCTTGATGTCGACCAGCTTGCGGTTGATCACTTCGAGCTCGCCGTTCTTCTCCGCCACTTCGGCTTTCAGCCGGAACAGCATGAAGCGCGCCCGCTCATTGAAGAAGGTATAGACCGCGCTGGCCGCCGCGGCAAACAGCAGGAACAGCGAATTGACGATAAAGGTGCCGGCCGGCTCGATGCCGCCGGGATGCAGCACGCAGGCAAGCAGGTAGAACAGGTAGGACAGGATCCCGAAGACCAGGTTCTGCCACAAGCCGAACGGCAGCGCGATGCCCGACGCGAAGATGGCGAGATTCAGCCCGACGTAATACGGCGACTCCACGCCATCGGTATGCCAGATCATCCACGAGATCATGATCTGCGGCAGCAGCAGCCAGGACAACGTCAGCCACGGCGCAAAACGGCGCCCTGCCGTGCTGTACAACAGCATCACGATGCCGGCGATCAGCAGCGACACCAGCACGCGCGCCACGGCGAAGGGCGCCTGCAACTGCGGATACTGGCCGTAGTCCAACCCCACGCCGAGCAGCACCAGCACGATGGCGGTATAGGCGCCGCCGCGGCTGAAGGCCAGGCGGAAATCCGCCAGCTCGGTCTGGTAACCCGCGTAAAGTTGATTGGTGCTCATGGCTGGGCCGGCTACTGGCGTTTCAGAGGATGATCGCTTCCGCGAACACATTAACCCCGGTCTGGTCGACATAGAGCTTGTGATCACGGGATTGTTCGGGCAGCAGCATACTCATCCTGGCCTCGTCGCGATAGATCAGGTACCACTCCAGCAGGTGTTCCATGCCGAATTTCTCCGGATTGTCCGAATGGACGTTGGTTACCAGCAACTGGCCGCCAGGCCGCGTACGCGCGGCAAAATAGCTCAGCAGGCGGGAACACACCTTATCGGACAGGTAGTCGAACAACCCGGCGCAGTACACCGCATCGAACTCGCGCAGCCCGGCGTCGTCCGGCGCGATCTTGCGCTTGAGCAGTTCATGTACCGATTGATGCACCATCTCCACCGACACCTTGTGCCCCGCCGAGGCGGCCGAGCTCTCGATGGAGGACTTGGTGTAAGCCAGGGTCTCCTCGCTGAAGTCGACCAGCTGGAACGACAATAGCTCCGGCTGCGGATACTCGCGCACGAAGCGCTGGATCTCGAAGGCCGGGCCGCAGCCGACATTGAGGATGCGAAACGGCCTGCCGGCCGCGCGGGCGGCATCGGCCTGGCGCGACAGGAAATCGACCAGCAGGTCGATCCGGTTGCGGTGGGCGGTCGCCACGGCCGCCTTGAGGAAGGCCGTATTGACGATCTGGAAGTAGGTGGTCGGGCCCTGCTGCGGATCGTTCAGGATCTGGTTGACCATCTCATAGTCGCCCGCATAGCCCAGCGGCTTGGTGAAGGTGCGGTAGACAAAGGGGGCGCGCAGCAGCAGTGGATGCAGGGCCGATTGCGCGTATGTGCGGTGCACCGGCGCGATCTCCGCGTCCACCTGCTCGGCCTCGCCTTCGAGCCGGTCGAGGTAGGTCTTGACCTTGAGCATGATTGGCGTGGCGAGCTCGTAGAACACGTCCTCGCGCAGCCGTCCGTCGTTCTTGGGCAGGTTCTCGGTCAGGTCGACCTGCTCGACCCAGCGCGAGACTTCCGAGAGAAACGCGCGCATTTCGTTGACCACGATCTGGTAATCGCGCCGGATATTGAAGCGCGCATCCCAGTCGTTGATGAACAGTTCGGCCTCGCGCCCAACCGATTTAGGCTCATTGGGCAGGTCGCTCAGCTCGCGCCATTCATCGATCAGCGTCAGCGATACCACCGCGGTGAGGCCGGTGTTCACCAGGCTCATCACCACCGCCTTACCCAGGTAGGCGTTCTTGCTGCCCATGCGCACACTCAGCTCGCTCAGCACCTCGCTGACCTGGACGATCGAGTATGGATTGTAGATTTCCATCACCAGAGCTTTTCTCTGGAGATTGATAATTGTGCCCCGCACCTGCTCGCCCTGCGAGTTGCGGAAACTAACCACCGGATCGATTTGCGTTTGGGAGTACACGGTATTGCGCCAGAGAAATCCGAAAAACGCTGCCGGCCGCCCAGTTCAACAATGCATCATTGACTGGCCGGGTACAGCTCGTAGGGCGATGGATCGCTACGCTAGGCCAGTATCAGGGGGTACTGCTGGGATACATGTCGGTAATCGGTTGCGGGCATGGGCGTCCTGATGATGGCACGCGCGCGACTACACCCTGGTAACTGTGACTGAGACTGAAACTGAGTGAGACTGTACTGAGTAGGACTGTAACTGATTCTTAGCGGATCATTGTACTGTGGGCGTCAAGTGCAGACAACACAACCTGCGCAAGCCCACCCGCCGGGCCGGGAACAACCGGAAACCACCGAAAATAATGCAAAAGGCCGGGAATGCTCCCGGCCTTTTTAGTCGACGCTTGGTCGGCGCTTGGTCGGCCTTTAGTCCGCCTTTACGCCTTCGACCTGGATCGCCAGCTTGACCTCGGGCTTGAAGCCCATCTTCACGCCGTAGTCGATACCGAAATCGGCACGGTTGAAAGTGCCCACCGCGTCAGCACCACAGGCTTCGCGCTTGAGCATCGGATGCTGGATGCACTTGAACTCGCGGATCTCCAGCTTGACCGGCTTGGACACGCCGTGCAGGGTCAGCACGCCATCGACTTCGGTCGGCACATCGCCGTTGAACTTGGAGAACTTGCCCTTGTAGGTGGCTTCGGGGAAGGCTTCGACGTTGAACATGTCAGGGCCCTTCACGTGCTGGTTCAGCTTGCTGTTGCCGAAGTCGACCGAGGCGGGATCGATCTTGATGTCCACCGAGCCGGTCTTCGCGGCACGATCCAGCGTCACCACGCCGCTCGACTTTTCGAACTTGCCGCGCCAGGTCGACAGGCCACCCAGGTGGTCGGTTTCGAAGCTCGGGTACGTGTGGGTGGGGTCGAGGTTGTAGGTCACCGTGTTGGCGGATGCGACGCCGACGGCGGACAGGGCCGCGACAGCGGCGAGGATGGTGCGCAATTTCATGAGAGCTCCCGGCAAAAAGTTGGGGATGAACAGCAAAGGAATGGCAGGGAAGATGAGCGCCGCGCGCTTACTTCTTAGCCAAGGTCACGATACGGAATTTGATCTGGACATCGTCGGCCACGACGGAAGTGTCCTTCCATTCGCCGTCGCCGATGTTGTACACGGTGCGCTTGATCGGCAGCACGCCTTCAAACACCTGGCCACCGGCATCCTGGCGATAGCTTGCCGGAATCACGACGTCCTGGGTCTTGCCCTTGATGGTGAGCTTGCCCGCCACCTCATACTTGCCGGCGGCGCCGGCCTTGATGCTGGTCGACTGGAACACCGCCTTGGGGTACTTGGCCGCGTCGAACCAGTCGCGTCCCTTGACCTCCTTGGTGGTCTCGGCGTCGCCGATCTCGAAGCTGGACACGTCGATCTCGACCTTGGCCGAGGATGTTGCCAGCTTGGCGGGATCGAACGCGACCGTGGCGTCGAACTTCTTGAACTTGCCCTCCATCGGCACGCCGATCTGGCGGGCCGTCGCGGTGACCGAGCTCTTGGCTGCGTCGACCTGGGCCCAGGCGTAGTTGGCTGCGATGCCGGCAGTGGCCAGCGTGGCTGCCATCAGGAGCGCGCTCGGGCGGGGAATGCGTTTCATTAAAAACTCCTGTCGCTAAGAGGGCCTTGCGGCCCTCGGTCATTTGTCGGTTTGCCGATATGTCGGCTTACTTGAGGAACGGCAGCATGCGCGCCAGCGTGCCATCGCGCTCGATGAACTGATGCTTGACGGCAGCGGCCGCATGCACTACGACGATCACGGCCATCAGGTAGTTCAGCCAGATGTGGACCAGCTTGAGGATTTCCTTGATCTCATCATTCTTCTCGATCAGCGCGGGCAGCTGCCAGATGCCGAGGTAGACCACGGGAACCCCTGACGCCGAGCTGTACAGGTAGCCCGTGATGGGCACCACCACGATCAGCGCGTAGAGCAGCAGGTGCGCCGCGTGCGCGGCCTTGGCCTGCCAGGCCGGAGTGCCCGCGGCCGGTGCCGGCGCGCGGTGGGTGGCGCGCCACAACACGCGCAGCACGGCGATGGCAAAGACGGTCACGCCGATCCACTTGTGCCAGGAAAACAGCTTGAGCTTGAGCATCGACAAGCCCGGGATGCTGGTCATGTACAGGCCCAGCCCGAAGGCGGCGAAGATCAGCAGCGCGATGATCCAGTGCAGGCCGATCGCCGTGGCCCCATAGGCGGACGTCGGCTGCGGCGCTGCGGCAGCGCCGGCGTGGGCGCCGGCTTTGGCTTGGGAATGCATGGATAAGGACCCCTGCCCTTGCGGGCGTTTCACTATCTTTTACTGAACGGCAATTACTGCTGCTCCTTGAATTCTCGCATTATTGTGCGGCGGGCAGGTTGCGGAACGGTCTGAAATTCATGGAATCATTCAAACCATTTGAAGTGACATTTCGCCGCAGCCGGCAAGGCGTGCCTGCGCCGGCCGCCCATCAACAAAAAAAGCCATCCCCGGGGATGGCTTTTTTGCACCGCGC
Source organism: Cupriavidus sp. GW822-FHT02D05 (assembly GCF_058802485.1). Classification (NCBI taxonomy): domain Bacteria; kingdom Pseudomonadati; phylum Pseudomonadota; class Betaproteobacteria; order Burkholderiales; family Burkholderiaceae; genus Cupriavidus; species Cupriavidus sp. GW822-FHT02D05. The sequence continues at coordinate 174,633 of NZ_JBXAOE010000003.1, forward strand.
CGGCCAGCAGGCCGGGAACATCACACGCGTTCGGCGAGGCTGACGGCACGGCCGATATAGGTGGCCGGGGTCATTTCCAGCAGCAGCTTCTTGGCATCGTCTGGGATCGCCAGGCCGCTGATGAAGGTCTGCAGCGCCTCGCGCGAGATGCCCTTGCCGCGCGTCAGTTCCTTGAGCTGCTCATAGGGATTGGGCACGCCAAAGCGGCGCATGACGGTCTGCACCGGCTCGGCCAGCACTTCCCAGCAGTTGTCGAGGTCTTCGTCCAGGCGCTCGGGGTTGGTTTCCAGCTTGCCCAGGCCGCGCAGGCAGGCCTCATAGGCCAGCAGGCTGTAGCCGAAGGCCACGCCCATGTTGCGCAGCACGGTGGAATCGGTCAGGTCGCGCTGCCAGCGCGACAGCGGCAGCTTTTCCGACAGGTGGCGCAGCACCGCATTGGCCAGGCCCAGGTTGCCTTCCGAGTTCTCGAAGTCGATCGGGTTGACCTTGTGCGGCATGGTCGAAGAGCCGATTTCGCCGGCCTTGGTGCGCTGCTTGAAGTAGCCCAGCGAGATATAGCCCCAGATGTCGCGGTTCAGGTCGAGCAGGATAGTGTTGGCGCGGGCGATGGCGTCGAACAGCTCGGCCATGTAGTCGTGCGGCTCGATCTGGATGGTGTAGGGATTGAAGGTCAGGCCCAGACGCGTTTCGATCACCTGCTTGGAGAAGGCTTCCCAGTCGAAGCTGGGGTACGCCGACAGGTGGGCGTTGTAGTTGCCGACCGCGCCGTTCATCTTGCCCAGCAGCTCCACGCGCTGGATGCGCTCGATGGCGCGCGCCAGGCGTGCCGCCACGTTGGCCATTTCCTTGCCCAGCGTGGTCGGGCTGGCCGGCTGGCCGTGGGTGCGCGACAGCATCGGCTGGCGGGCATTGGCATGCGCCAGTTCCACCAGGCGCGCGTGCACGCGTTGCAGCGTGGGCAGGATCACGCCTTCGCGGGCGCCCTTGAGCATCATGCCGTGCGAGGTGTTGTTGATGTCTTCCGAGGTGCAGGCGAAATGGATGAACTCGCTCGCGGCTTCCAGTTCGGCGTTGCCCTTGACCTGTTCCTTAAGCCAGTACTCCACGGCCTTCACGTCATGGTTGGTGACCGCCTCGATCTCCTTGATGCGCGATGCGTGGGCCTCGGTGAAGTTGTCCACCAGGGCCAGCAGGGCCGCTTCCGAGGCCGGCGAGAACTTCGGCATGTCGGGCAGGCCGGCTTGCGACAGCGCGATCAGCCAGTGCACTTCCACCTTGACGCGGTTGCGCATGAAGGCCGCTTCCGAGAGCCACTCGCGCAGCGCATCGGCCTTGGAGGCGTAGCGGCCATCGATGGGAGACAGGGCGGTGAGCGGAGAGAGCGAGGAAGAAGACATGCTGGGAGACCGGAGGGAAGAGGGAAGTGGTTACGCAAGCGTGGCCGGGCGGGCAGATTGCGCAGGCAAAATGGCCGGGCGAGGCCCTCGCGGGCCGAAGTGGCCGGTGACAAGGCCGAACCGGCCTAAAGAGGGGAAAAGACACAAAAACAGGTCCAATCCACCTCAAAAAGAGAACAATTCGGCGCAAATACCGACTGACGGCACGACGGAAAGCGGGCATTTTACCATCGCGGCCCGCGTTCTGTGGACGCGTTCGCGGGGCCGGGCAGCTCGCGCGTCTCGGCATGACGACACGGCAGGCAGGCGCCGCGCACGCCCGGCACATCCCGGACGGGGCACGGGTATACTCGCGCTCGCCGATCCGCTAGCCTGTTATGAAGTGCATCGGGCATGCCGGGGCGCGCGAGACGCGGCCGATGCACTTCATAACAAGCTCGAGGGGAGTCCATGAAGCTGTATGCATCGCAAACCAGCCCTTACGCGCGCAAAGTGCGCGTCGTGATGGCGGAAAAGAAGATCGATTACCAGATGGTCGAGGTTGACGTGTGGTCGCCGGACACCACCATCTCCCAGTTCAACCCGCTGGGCAAGGTACCGTGCCTGGTCATGGAAGACGGCGGCGCGATTTTCGACTCGCGCGTGATCGTCGAATACGTCGACACCCTGACGCCCGTCAGCCGCATGATCCCGCAAGGCGCCCGCGAACGCGTCGAGGTACGTTGCTGGGAAGCGCTGGCCGACGGCCTGCTCGATGCCGCCCTGCTGGCGCGCCTGGAACACACGCAGCGCGAGCCCGGGCAGCGCAGCGAGCGCTGGGTCCAGCGCCAGCTCGGCAAGATCGATGCGGCGGTGGCCGCCATCGCCGACGGCCTGGCCGACCGGCCCTGGTGCTCGGGCAACCATTACTCGCTGGCCGACGTGGCCGTGGGCTGCGCGTTGTCGTACCTGGACTTCCGCTTCCCGGACATCGCCTGGCGTGAGCGCCACCCGCGCCTCGCCGTATACCAGGACAAGCTTGCCAAGCGCCAGTCGTTCATCGACACGGAACCGCCGCGCGCCTGAGCCTTGCCTGCGCCTCCTGCCGCGCAACGATGAAAAAACCGGCCATCGAGCCGGTTTTTTCATGGCATCGCACTCTGCGCGCCTCACCGGATGATGCCGCCGCCCAGGCAGACATCGCCGTCGTACAGCACCGCGGACTGGCCAGGCGTAACCGCCCATTGCGCCTGCGCGAACGTCAGTTGCAGGGCATCGTCGCCCGCCCCCGTCACCGTGCAGGGCGCATCGCTCTGCCGATACCGCGTCTTGGCCGACAGCGTGGTGCCCACCGCCGGGCCGGTGCCCGCCACCCACGACAGGTCGGCAGCGTCGAGCGTAGGCGTCAGCAGCCACGGATGCTCATGGCCCTGCACCACATACAGCGTGTTGCTGGCCATGTCCTTGCGCGCCACATACCAGGCGTCGCCGTTGCCCGCGCGGCTGCCGCCCAGGCCGATGCCCTTGCGTTGCCCCAGCGTGTAGAACGCCAGACCGATGTGCTGGCCGACTTCCTTGCCGTCCGGCGTCTTCATCGGTCCCGGCTTGGTCGGCAGGTAGCGGTTGAGAAAATCGCGGAACGGCCGCTCGCCGATAAAGCAGATGCCGGTGGAATCCTTTTTCTTGGCATTGGGCAGGCCGATCTCGGCAGCGATCTCGCGCACGCGCGTCTTGGGCATCTCGCCCAGCGGAAACAGCGTGCGCGACAGCTGCGCCTGGTTCAGCCGGTGCAGAAAGTAGCTCTGGTCCTTGGTGTGGTCAAAGGCCTTGAGCAGCTCAAAGCGGCCCGTGCCGGCACCCACATCCACCCCCGCTTCGCGCACGCGCGCGTAGTGGCCGGTGGCGATGGTGTCCGCGCCCAGCGACATGGCGTGGTCCAGGAAGGCCTTGAACTTGATCTCGGCATTGCACAGCACGTCCGGGTTGGGCGTGCGCCCGGCCGAATATTCGCGCAGGAAGTCTGCAAAGACGCGGTCCTTGTACTCGGCGGCAAAATTGACCGCTTCCACGTCGACGCCGATGAGGTCGGCCACCGAGACCACGTCCAGCCAGTCCTGCCGGGTCGAGCAGTACTCGCTGTCGTCGTCGTCTTCCCAGTTCTTCATGAACAGGCCGATCACCTCGTAGCCTTGCTGCTTGAGCAGCCAGGCTGTCACCGACGAATCCACGCCACCCGACATGCCCACCACGACGCGCTTGCCCTGGCTCATGACAGCACTCCGCTGCCCACCACGGAAGGATGGGTGTAGAGCGCGTCGAGCGCGAAGCGCTTGCCCGCCAGGTAGTCCTCGATGCAGGCCAGCAGCAGCGGCGTGCGATGGCGCTCGGGGCAGGCGCGGATTTCGTCGGCGCTCATCCACACGGTGCGCACGATGCCCACATCGAGCTGGCGCCCGGCATCGAGCGCGCCCAGCTCGCCGGTAAAGGCGAAGCGCACATAGGTGATGTCGCCGCCCGGCCGCGCCGCCGTGCCGGCCGAGTGCGGGCGGGCCATATAGCAGCCCAGCAGCGCGCGCGGCTCGAACGTGTGCGCGGTTTCTTCCAGCGTTTCGCGGATGACGGCGTGAATCAGGCTCTCGCCCGGGTCGAGATGGCCGGCAGGCTGGTTCAGCCGCAGGCCGTCGGGGGTTTCTTCTTCCACCAGCAGGAAGCGGCCGCCGCGCTCAATTACCGCGGCAACCGTGACGCTGGCCTTCCAGTCGTGTGACATGATGCACAAATTTTAGGCAATCCGGCATTCTACCGGTTGCCGCCCTTTCACGCATCCTGCGCATCCGACGCATCCGGCGCCGCGCCCGCGCCAACACTAGGCCAGCAGCAAAGTGCGCTCCACGTCCCCCACCGCCGGCAGCGAAGCGATCACCTGGTCCAGCCGTTCGCGCAGCGCGCGGCTGGCAGGCGCCAGTGGCCGCCTGACCTCGGAACCTGCCAGCCCGCACAATGCCAGCGCGGTCTTGACCGGGGCCGGATTGGGCTCGGAGAACAGCAGCGAGATCAACGGCGCCAGGCTCGCGAACAGCGCACGCGCTTCGGCAACGCGGCCCTGCGCCACCAGTTGCAACAACCGCACGAACAGATCCGGGCGGATGTGCGCGCAAGCCGGAACCACGCCGTCGCCACCCGCTAGCAGGTGGTCCAGCATGGCCGCGTCCTCGCCGCAGAAGACCGCGAGCCGATCGTTGCCGGCCAGGGCGCGCAGCCCGGCCGCGTCACACTCCTTGACCGCGACGACGCGCGGATGCGCGGCCAGCCGCTGCACCAATGCCGGTGACATGTTGCAGCCGGTGCGCTTGGGCACGTTGTAGAGCATCAGCGGGCGCCAGGTGGCATCCGCCACGCGCTCGACATGCCAGGCAATGCCCTCATCGCCGGGCCGCAGGTAGTACGGCGGCGGCACCAGGTAGCCCGCCAGGTCGAAGCGGTCGAGCTGGCGCACCTGCTCGCAAACCACGCGGGTATCCACGCCGCCAACGCCAGCCAGCACCGGCAGCGCACCGTCCACCGCCTCCAGCACCGCGGCGGTAAACATCAGCCGCTCATCCCGCGTGAGCAAGCCACCCTCCCCGGTCGTGCCCAGGATGACCAGCCCATCCACGCCGCTGGCCACATAGTGCGCGGCCAGCCGCTGCGCGCAGGCCAGGTCCAGCTCGCCGCCCTGCATCGGTGTCACCAGCGGCAGCCACAACGTCGCGCGGCTGTCTTCGCGCAAGCCCGCCATCATCTCAGTGCGCGGCATGGTCTTGTCCTAGCACCGTGGTGACGCCGAACTCGGCGGCCGGCAGGGCCATCATGATGGCGTGCATGGCAGCGTCGCGGCCGCCGCGCTCGACCTCCACATGCAGCGTGGTCTCGCCATGGCGGTGGTCCACTTCCACCACATAGATGCGCGCCAGTTGCCCGATCGCGCGGTGCAGCGACTGGCGCAGCGCGAAGACCTGGCTCGACGCCACCGCCAGGCGCAGGCGGATCCAGCTGTGCGCGGTGTCCAAGCCAAGCGCGGGCGCGGCGGCCTTCGCGGCTTCGATGCCAGATGCGTCAAGGCGCGCGGTGCGGGATCCGGTGCGGGTAAGACGGCGGCGTGGCACGCAAGCAAAGGCCACGGCAAGGCTCGACTGTCGCATTTGAGCGGGACCCGCGCTGGGCGGGTCGTCTGTTGAAGATGCAACCATGCTATGCATGGCCGCCTCAAGTTGATGCAGTAATCGCCGCCGCCGCCATCAAAATGTCATCAAGATGGCGCGGCATGCTCAGAATGTCTTGGTGAGCGACGCGAAGGCGGCTGCCTTGCCGATATAGCGGCCAGGCACATTGGTGTAGACCGACTTGTTGGCGTTGGTGTCGATATAAGCGATCGCCAGCGCAAAGCCCTTGCCCAGGTCCTTGGTCAGCCCCAGCTTCCAGTCCGTGTACGAGGCGTCCGTGACATTCCTCACCTTCTGATAGCCGACGTGCGCATTGAGCGTCAGGTCCCAGACGTTCAGCGGCACATTGGCCGACAGGTCCACGTAGTAGCTGTTCTTGCTGTCGTTGAAGCCGAACAGGTTGGTCACTGCGTGCGAGTATTTCAGGAACACCGGGCCGTAGCCGATGCCGCCGTACAGCTCCGTCGTGTACGGGCGTGTGTAGCCGGCCGGATAGTCGCCGGGATAGTAGTACTCCAGCACGCCCACGTCGTAGTTCCACTCGAGCCCGCCCAGCATGATGGTGTTCTTGAAGCCGCCGTAGAAATCCATCTCGATCGGCGCCGACACCTTGGCGTTGCTGTCGCCGAGCCAGCTGATGCTGGAGTTCCAGTTGCCCACGTAGAGGCCGCTCGAATGCGTGTAGTCGAACCCGCCCTGGATCGCCGGGCGACGGTTGGACTGCATCAGGCCCCGGTAGCGATATTCGCTGGCCAGCGTGACGTTGGCCGTGAAGGTGTGCGGCGACGCGTCGGCTGCTGCGGCTGCATCGGGTGCGCCCTGCGCGAAGGCGGCCGGCGCGGCGAGAAGCGTGGCGCAAGACAGGGTAGCGAGGCAGGCATGCGAAACGTTGAAGCGAAGAGCAGTCATGGATAACTTGGCAATTGGAAGAACTTCGATCGGTGGACAGCCACGCATGAGGCGATGGCTGAAGCCACGGCGAACGTCAGGATGACAGTGGCCGCGGCGCGACCGGAACAGTACGGGCACGCGCCTAAAATCGGTGTCAAGAAAATACCGGCCCGCCAAGGGATGGCGTAAAAATCGTAAAGGGAACGTCCCGGCATGCCCTGGGATGAACCAACAGGTCCAGAGAGGGGGTGATGCGGTTGCGCAAAAGCCGACCGGCCGGTCACCACATATCGTCAGATTCCTGTAAGCTGCGAAAAAATTGTGCGCTGCGTTCGGCCTGGCCGGGCGCATGGCAGACACAAAGGGCAGACACAAAAGAGCCAAAGACGTCCGCCCGCCTAGCAGATCAGTGGCATTGTCAGAATGAGCCGAAGCGGTTCTGGTCAGGCGCGTTGCCATGTCGTAGCGGTCGTACGACAAGCTCGCGCGCCAACGCCAGAATCATTTTGACAGCGCCTCAAAGACGCCAGCAAAAGGAGAAATTGACGATGCACATCGGCATCCCGCAGGAGACGCGGGCAGGTGAGACTCGTGTCGCCGCCACCCCGGAGACGGTCAAGAAGTACGTGACCCAGGGCCATCAGGTCATCGTCCAGTCGGGAGCCGGCGTACGCGCCAGCGTGCCGGACTCGGCGTATGAGGCCGTCGGTGCCACCATTGGCACCGCGGCGCAAGCCTTCGGCGCGCAGTTGGTGCTCAAGGTCCGCGCCCCCGTCGATGCCGAGCTCGCGCTGATGAAGCCGGGCGCCGTGCTGGTCGGCATGCTCAATCCCTTCGACGCAGAGAACAACGCGCGCATGGCGGGCGCCACGCTGACCGCCTTCGCGCTGGAAGCCGCGCCGCGCACCACGCGCGCGCAGAGCATGGACGTGCTCTCTTCCCAGGCCAATATCGCCGGCTACAAGGCCGTGCTGGTCGCCGCGCATCATTACCAGCGTTTCATGCCCATGCTGATGACCGCCGCCGGCACCGTCAAGGCGGCCCGCGTGCTGATCCTCGGCGCTGGCGTGGCGGGCCTGCAGGCCATCGCTACCGCCAAGCGGCTGGGCGCGGTCATCGAAGCCTCCGACGTGCGTCCCGCCGTCAAGGAGCAGATCGAATCGCTGGGCGCCAAATTCCTCGATGTGCCCTTCGTCACCGACGAAGAGCGCGAGATCGCGCAGGGCGTGGGCGGCTATGCCCGCCCCATGCCACCCGACTGGATGCGGCGCCAGGCCGAACTGGTGCACGAGCGCGCCAAGGCAGCCGACATCGTCATCACTACCGCGCTGATCCCGGGCCGCCAGGCGCCGGTGCTGCTCAAGGAAGAAACGGTGCAGGCGATGAAGCCGGGCTCGGTGGTGGTCGACCTCGCCGCGGCGCAGGGCGGCAACTGCCCGCTGACTGTGGCTGACGAAGTGGTGGAACGCCACGGCGTCACGCTGATCGGGCACACCAACCTGGCCAGCATGGTGGCGGCCGACGCGTCGGCGCTATATGCGCGCAACGTGCTCGACTTCCTCAAGCTCGTCATCGACAAGGAAGGCCAGTTCACGCTGAACCTGGAGGACGATATCGTCGCCGCCTGCCTGATGTGCAAGGACGGCCAGGTGGTCCGCGGCGCTTCCTGAAGCGGCAGCGGGCCCGCCGCGGCCCGGTCGCTTTAGAATGGGGCCAGGCGGTTCCGGCCAGGTGCACGGTAGCGCGCCTGCCGCTATCGGGCTGTACTGCCGGTGCGGCTGGCCGGGCTGGCCGATACCCAGGCTCCGGAACCATTCCAAGTGGCCCGTCAGGACTCAACCCCAGGGGCTACCCTACAAGCTCATCCAGCATCAACCAAGGACGTATCACCCATGCAACGCATCATGCTCCGCGCCAAGCTCCATCGTGTCACCGTGACACAGGCGGACCTCAACTATGAGGGATCATGCGGCATCGACGAGAATCTGCTCGAAGCGGCCGACATGAAGGAGTTCGAGAAAATCGAGCTATACAACGTCAACAATGGCGAGCGCTTCTCCACCTACATCATCAAGGGCGTGCGCGGCAGCGGCGAGATCTCGCTCAACGGCGCGGCCGCACGGCGCGCGCACCTGGGCGACCATCTCATCATCTGCACCTACGCGCCGATGAGCGATGAGGAGATCGCCACCTACAAGCCGAAGATCATCCTGGTGGACGACAACAACGCCATCAAGGAAATCAAGAAGGTGTAAGCGGATGAGGACATCGCGCCGGGAGCCAACGCCGGTGCGATGCCCGCATCCGGCATGCGATTTTCGGATTCAGCCGTACCGTCCCCCCTGGGGTGAGGGTACCTACGCGACAGACGACAACGCGGCACCAGGTGGGGCATCGATGCAGTAGGCGCTCACAGGCGCCTGGCCAGGCAAAAGAACACGGGACAACCGCGCAGCAAGGCATTCAAGCAACGGAGGAGAAGTCGATGGAAATGGTGAACCACACGGTGATCAACCTGATCATCTTCGTGCTGGCGATCTACGTGGGCTACCACGTGGTCTGGACGGTGACGCCCGCCCTGCACACCCCGCTGATGGCCGTGACCAATGCGATCTCGGCCATCATCATCGTCGGCGCCATGCTGGCTGCCGGCCTGACCGAGGGCCCCGTGGGCCGCACCATGGGCACGCTGGCGGTCGCGCTCGCCGCGGTCAACGTGTTCGGTGGCTTCCTGGTGACGCAGCGCATGCTGGAGATGTTCAAGAAGAAGGAACCCAAGGCCAAGGCTGGCAAGGGTCATGAGGAGGGCGCCAAGTGAGCATGAACCTCGTCACCCTGCTCTACCTGCTCGCCTCGGTGTGTTTCATCCAGGCGCTCAAGGGCCTCTCGCATCCCAGCTCCGCGCGGCGCGGCAACGCCTTCGGCATGATCGGCATGGCCATCGCCGCGGTGACCACGCTGGTGCTGATCGCCAAGCTCAAGAACGAGTTCCTGGCCATCGGCGCGGGCCAGTCGTCGGTCGCCGAAGGCATGGCGCTGATCTTCGGTGCGCTGGTGGTTGGCGGCGGCATCGGTGCCTACGTGGCAAGAAAGGTCGAGATGACCAAGATGCCCGAGCTGGTGGCCGCCATGCACTCGCTGATCGGTATGGCCGCGGTCTGCATCGCGGTGGCCGTGGTGGCCGAGCCGTCTGCATTCAGCATCACGCCGCCGGGCTCGCACGATATCCCGTTTGGCAACCGCATCGAGCTGTTCATCGGCTGCTTCGTCGGTGCCATCACCTTCTCCGGTTCGGTGATCGCCTTCGGCAAGCTGTCGGGCAAGTACAAGTTCCGCCTGTTTCAGGGCGCGCCGGTGTCCTTTGCCGGGCAGCATCTGCTGAACCTGCTGCTGGCCGTGGCCATGATCGGCTTCGGCATCATCTTCTGCCTGTCGCAGGACTGGCTGCCCTTCCTGCTGATGCTGGCGATCGCCTTCGTGCTGGGCGTGCTGATCATCATCCCGATCGGCGGCGCCGACATGCCGGTGGTGGTGTCGATGCTGAACTCGTACTCGGGCTGGGCCGCGGCGGGCATCGGCTTCTCGCTGAACAACCCGATGCTGATCATCGCCGGCTCGCTGGTGGGGTCCTCCGGCGCCATCCTCTCGTACATCATGTGCAAGGCCATGAACCGTTCGTTCTTCAACGTGCTGCTCGGCGGCTTTGGCGGCGCGCCCGCGGCGGCCGCTGCCGGCGGCCAGGCGCAGCGCAACGTGAAGTCCGGCTCGGCCGACGACGCGGCCTTCCTGATGGGCAATGCCGAGACCGTGATCATCGTCCCGGGCTACGGCCTGGCGGTGGCACGCGCGCAGCATGCGCTCAAGGAACTGACCGAGAAGCTGGTCGAGAAAGGCGTGACGGTGAAGTATGCCATCCACCCGGTGGCGGGCCGCATGCCGGGCCACATGAACGTGCTGCTGGCCGAGGCCGAGGTGCCTTACGACCAGGTCTTCGAAATGGAGGACATCAACAGCGAGTTCGGCCAGGCGGATGTGGTGCTGGTGCTGGGCGCCAACGACGTGGTCAACCCGGCCGCCAAGACCGATCCCAACTCGCCGATTGCCGGCATGCCGATCCTGGAAGCCTACAAGGCCAAGACCATCATCGTGAACAAGCGCTCGATGGCCGCTGGCTACGCGGGCCTGGACAACGAGCTGTTCTACATGGACAAGACCATGATGGTGTTCGGCGACGCCAAGAAGGTGGTGGAAGACATGGGCAAGGCGGTCGAGTAAGCACGCCGGAAGCACCAGATACGGGCATCCGCCCGTATCTGCCGCCACGAAGAGCGCGACACTGTCGCGCTTTTTTCCATCTCGCCGAGGTCCGGTTGCGCGCGAGCGCGAGCGCGCTATACTGGTTTCCGGTCACCGGCCATGGCACGCGCCGGTCACCCAAAAAGGGCCAGGTGTAGTCCAGCGCGGTGGGCCGCTCCGAACCGATCCGTCCGCTGGCCTTGCCGCGCCGGATCTCCAGCCGCGCCAAACCACCCGCCCGAAGTATCTGCCGACAGCGGAGCCGAACGCAACATGACATTCAACCCCCAGGACAGGAATCTGTCGGTCTTCCATCACCCGATCCTCACGGTGCTCGTCGACGACAGTAAATCGTTCATCGACAGCCTGGCGTTCCAGATGGATCCGTCGCGGCCGGTGGTGACCTTCACCGACCCCCGCGAAGCCCTGCAATGGATCCGCGAGACCTACACCACACGCTCGACCGGCTTCCTGCCCGTGCGGGTCACGCATGACGACCTGACCTTCCTGACCGAGCGGCGCACCGTGCAGCTCGATATCGACCGCATCTACCGGCAAATCCACGACTACAACCGCTTTGTGCAGCCGGGCGTGATCGTGGTTGATTATTCGATGCCGCAGATGAACGGACTGGAGTTCTGCCAGGCCCTGCAGGACCTGCCGTGCAAGACCATCCTGCTGACCGGCACCGCCGACGAAGGCATTGCCGTGCAGGGCTTCAACCATGGGCTGATCGACCGCTACGTGAAGAAGCACGACAGCAACATGGTCGAGCGGCTGGACCAGGAGATCGACGCGCTCCAGCAGCAGTATTTCGCCACCCTGTCGCGCACGCTGCGCGACCTGCTGACGCGCCACTCGTTTTCCTTCCTGTCGGACCCCGCGATCTGCGAGCGGGTGCGCCAGGTCACCGCGCGCTACGGCTTTGTCGAGTACTACCTCTACCCCAACCCGGCCGGCATCCTGATGCTGACGGCGCAGGGCCAGGCCACGCTGATGGTGATCGAGACACGCGCCGGCCTGATCAACCAGGTGGAATCCGCGGAAGCTTACGATGCGCCGGCGGCCCTGATCGAGGGACTGCGCGAGGGCCGCATCGTGCCTTTCTTCTGGCCAGGCAATGGCATGTACACGCCGGCCTGCATCGACTGGGAGCAATATTGCCTGCCGGCCGAGCGCTGCGAAGGGCGTGAGGATTATTTCTACGCGCTGTTCGACCTGCCGCGCCATCTGCTGCAGGAGCCGGTGGTCAGCTTCCAGGGCTTCCTGGACGATTTTGCCCGTCACCCCGAGCGGGTCACCGGGCGCGCAACGCGCTAAGCCAGGCAGCGCAGGACAGGCTCGCTCTCCTGCGCTTGCCGCATCAGGCCGAAGGCTGCGCCGGGGCGTTGCGGTTGCCGCCTCGCACCATGTCGAAACGGAACAGCCGGCATTCGATATTGCCGTTGTACAGCGGCGTGCGGCGCGACTCCTTGAGCCGCAAGCGGCGCGGCAGCGTCAGGTCGCCAGTGAACACCCATGCCTGCCAGCCCGCGAAATGCTGCTTGAGCGTGGTGGCAAAGGCGCTGGCGAACTGATTGGCGGCCTCGTCATCGATCTCGTCGACCGGTGCTTCGTCCATCGGCCGCCGGCGTTCTCCCCGCACGGCAATCCGCTCGCCATACGGCGGGTTCATCAACATCAGGCCGGGTGCCGCGAACGGCGGCTGCGCAAAGCGCGCATCCACCTGCTTCAACCGCACTTCGCCGGGCAAGCCCGCGCGTTCCCAGTTGGCTTGCGACATCGACAGCAGGTCCGTGGAAATATCGCTGCCGGCGAGTTCCAGAGGCTCGGACGCGACGCGCTTGCGCGCGGCCTCCTCGTCATCCCGCGCAGCCGCCTTCAGCGCATTCCATGTCTTGTTGTCGGCGCCCTTCAGGCGCTCGAAGCCAAAGCTGCGGTTCGCGCCAGGGGCCAGGCCAAGGGCCACCTGGGCCGCTTCCACCAGGAAGGTGCCGCTGCCGCACATCGGATCGTAGAACGGGCGTTCGGTCTGGCCTGGCACCCATCCGGCCAGGCGCAGGATGCCGGCAGCCAGGTTTTCCTTCAGCGGCGCCTCGCCCTTCTCCAGGCGCCAGCCCCGCTTGAACAGCGGATCACCCGAGGTGTCGAGGTAGAGCGTGCAATCGTGCTCGGTCAGATGGGCATAAATCCGCACATCCGGATTCACGGTATCGACGCTGGGCCGCTCGCCCGAGCGCTCGCGCATGGCGTCGCAAACGCCGTCCTTGATACGCAGGGCGATGAAGTTCAGGCTCTGCAGCGGCGAGCGATGGGACGTGACGTCCACCCGGAGCGTCTCATCCGGCGTGAACCAATGATCCCAGCGCTGGGCGCGCACCAGGTCATAGACGTCGTCTTCGCGCCGGTAGCCGCGGTTGGCGACCCGCATCAGCACCCGGCTAGCGATGCGCGAATGCAGGTTGACTGCGTAGGCCGCGGCCATCTCGCCCGAGAAAGTGACGCCACCGGGCATTTCGCGATGGACCTGGATGGGGGCGAGCCTGGCCAGGCCGGGCCGGGCTGCGATCTCGTGCAACTCTTCGGCAAGTGCGCTCTCGAGGCCGCGCGGGCAGGAGGCAAAAAAGGCTTGGGACATGGCTTGGGAATTCCTGCAAACAAAAACGTCCGCCGTAGCGGACGGGGTCGGATAGCGCGCAGTGTACCGCGCTCCGGGGCTTCAGCCCGCCGCGAGGGCGCGATCGAGGAAGTCCAGGCGGTCCTGGCCCCAGAAAGGCTGGCCGTCATAGACGTACCACGGCGCGCCGAACGCGCCGACGGAAACCGCGTCCTGGGTGTGCTGCGTATAAGCGGCCTGGACAGCCTGCGCGTCGCTCGCCTTGAGCAACGCCGCGCCTTCCAGGCCGATGCTGTCGGCCAGCTGCGCCAGCGTGGCGGCGTCAGCGATATTGCGTTGCTCGGCCCACAGGGCGCGGCCAATGGCGCCGATCAGCTCCATCGCGCGGGCGGTGCCATGGGCCAGCTGCACGGCGATGACCAGCTTGCTGGCGGCGTCGCCGGAGACCGGGAAAAAGGTCGGCTGCGGGTTCAGCGGCAGGCCGAGAAACTCGCTCCAGCGGGCCAGCTCGACCAGGCGGTAGGCCTGGCGCTGCGGCGGACGCTGCGCCAGCGGCAAGCCACCCGAAACAGAGAACACGCGGCCCAGGTCGCAGGGCTTGAGATTGACTTGCACGCCATGCTTGGCTGCAATCGCGGTGAAGCGTTCGTGGCCAAGGTAGACGAAAGGCGATTGCGGGGTGAGATAGTAGTCGACCTGCTTGCTCATCATGTCCTCTGGACGGAGTGGGGCGAGACAACCGCGCGGTGAACGCGGCAATGCTGCGTGAAACGAATGAAATACGATACGAGAAAAAACCCAAACCCGGCGGCCCGCACAGGCGATGCGCGCGGCCGCCGGCCAATGCGCGTCAGAACGGCTTGACCACCACCAGGATCACCACCGCCAGCAGCACCAGCACCGGCAACTCGTTGAACCAGCGATAGAAGGTGTGCGAGCGCGTATTGCGCCCGCCCTCGAACTTCTTGAGCAGCACGCCGCAGCCATGGTGATAGCCGATCAGCACCAGCACCAGCGCCAGCTTGGCATGCATCCAGCCCTGCCCCGGACCGCGCCCGATCCCGTAGCCGATATACAGCCACAGCCCGAACACCAGCGCCGGCACCGCCAGCATGGTCATGAAGCGGTAGAGCTTGCGCGCCATCAGCAGCAGGCGCTGCACGCTGGCCGGCTCGCGCTCCATGGCGAGGTTGACGAAGATGCGAGGCAGGTAGAACAGGCCAGCGAACCAGGAGACAACGAAAACGATGTGCAGCGCTTTAACCCAGAGCATCTGGCCTTTTTTCTGGTTAGGTTCCCATGGGAACGCATGGGAACGGTGAAACGGTGGGGCTGCGCGACGGGAGGCGGCACGGGACGCGTGCCGCCAGCCCGCTCAGGTACGGATCTCGCCGTGGCCGAACACCACGTACTTCAACGAGGTCAGGCCTTCCAGACCGACCGGGCCGCGCGCGTGCAGCTTGTCGTTGGAGATGCCGATCTCGGCGCCCAGGCCGTACTCGAAGCCATCGGCAAAGCGCGTCGACGCATTGATCATCACGCTGGCCGAGTCCACCTCGCGCAGGAAGCGCATGCCAGTGGTGTAGTTCTCGGTGATGATGGAATCGGTATGCGCCGAGCCATAGGTATTGATGTGCTCGATGGCCTCGTCCAGCCCGGCCACGGTGCGGATCGCCAGCACCGGCGCCAGGTACTCGAGCCGCCAGTCTTCTTCGGTGGCGTCGACCAGGCCGGTGAAACCGGCGGCTTCCAGCGTGGCGCGGGTGGCGGCGCACACGCGCAGCTCCACGCCCTTTTCCTGGTAGATGCGGCACAGCGGCGGCAGCGCCGCGGCGGCGACATCGCGCGCGACCAGCAGCGTTTCCATGGTGTTGCAGGGCGCGTAGCGCTGGGTCTTGGCGTTGTCGGCAACGCGCACCGCCTTGTCCAGGTCCGCGTCGACATCGATATAGACGTGGCAGATGCCGTCCAGGTGCTTGATCATGGGCACCCGCGCTTCTGCCATCAGGCGCGCGATCAGGCTCTTGCCGCCGCGCGGCACGATCACGTCGACGTATTCGGTCATGGTGATGAGGCGGCCAACCGCGGCGCGGTCGGTGGTCGAGATCACCTGCACCGCTTCGGGCGGCAGGCCGGCGGCGGCCAGGCCCTCGGCCACCAGGGCGGCGAGCGCGGTATTGGAATCGATCGCCTCGGAGCCGCCGCGCAGGATGGTGGCGTTGCCCGACTTCAGGCACAGCGCGGCTGCGTCGATGGTCACGTTGGGACGCGACTCGTAGATGATGCCGATGACGCCCAGCGGCACCCGCATCTGGCCCACCTGGATGCCGGTGGGACGGAATTTCATGTTGCTGATCTCGCCGATCGGGTCCGCCAGCGCGGCGATCTGCTCCAGGCCGGCGGCCATGGTGTCGATCGCCTTGTCCGAGAGCGTCAGGCGGTCGATGAAAGCGGCGTCCTGGCCGTTGGCGCGGGCACGCTCCACGTCGCCGGCGTTCACGGCTTTGAGGTGCGCGGCGTCGCGGCGGATGGCGGCGGCGATGGTCAACAGCGCGCGGTTCTTGTCCGCGGTGGAGGCGCGCGCCATGGCGCGGGAGGCGGCGCGGGCCTGCTGGCCGACGCGGTCCATGTACTGCTTGAGATCGAGCTCGTTCATATTCCTGGCCAGGGGACCCGGCCCTCAATGCTTGGTTTAGCTTTTTTTTGTCGGCTACGGCTGGCTATGCGGGTCGCTGGCAGTGATCTCCAATGACCGCGCTACCGGCTACCGGCCTGCGGGCTTACCGGGCGATGGTCAGCGCCAGCTGCAGCAGGCCATCCCAGGGCTCGGCCGGCATGCCTTCGGCGCGCAGGCCCTTGACCTGCCGGTCCAGCTTGGCGGCCATGCCCAGCGCGGCTTCCAGCTGCGCCAGCGAGAGGCGCTGCGCGGCCTGCGGCACCAGCTTTTCGCGCGGGCCCCAGATACGCAGTTCACGCGTCAGGACACCAATCTGCTTGCCTGCCGCCAGCCCTTGCCGGACCTTGGATAATACGCGAATTTCCTCGGTCAGCGCCCACAGCACCAGCACCGTGGCCTCGCCCTCCCCGCGCAGCCCTTCGAGCATGCGCACCAGGCGCGGCACGTCGCCGCTGAGCATGGCTTCGGAGAGCTTGAAGACGTCGTAGCGGGCCACGTTGAGCACCGCATCGTGCACCTGCTCGAAGGTCAGCGGACCAGCCGGATACAGCAGTCCGAGCTTCTGGATTTCCTGGTGAGCGGCCAGCAGGTTGCCTTCGACCTTGTCGGCGATGAACTGCAGCGCGCGCCGCCCCGGTTCACCGGGCTCGACCCGCTGCTGCTGCAGCGCCAGCCGCTCGCCGGCCCAGGCCGGCAGCCGCGTGCGGTCGACGGAATCGACCTTGATCGACACGCCGGCGGCGTCCAGCGCCTGGAACCAGGCCGACTTGGCCGTGGCGAAGTCCAGCCGCGGCAGCGTGATGAACATGACCACGTCCGGCGAAGGCTGGGCAGCCACCGCGCGCAGCGCCTCGCCGCCGTCCTTGCCGGGCTTGCCGGAGGGAATCCGCAGCTCGACGATCTTGCGATCGCCGAACAGCGACATCGATTGCTGCGCCTGGACCACGTGGCCCCAGTTGAAGCCGCGCTCGGAGGACAGCACCTCGCGCTCCGTGAAGCCGGCCTCGCGCGCAGCCTGGCGCAGGCGGTCGACCGCCTCTAGCACCAGCAGGTGCTCGTCGCCATGCACCACGTAGAGCGGTGCCAGGCCGCGTCCCTTGGCCTGGCGCAGGTGCGCTTCGAGTCCGTCGAGCTTGAGCTGCATGCCGTGCGCTTCTTTCCTCTGTCCTTGCCTATTGAGCTTGTCTGGCCGGCGCTTCTCGCGCCGCTCAGATGGCCTTGACCGCGCTCAGCCGGCGAATCAGCTGCTGCACGATGTCACGCTGCATGTCGCGATAGAGCTGCTGCTCTTCGTAATCCTTGGCCAGCGTGTTGGCTTCGTTGTAGGTCAGGTCGCGCGTGAGCACCAGCTGCGACGGCGCGATCAGCTCCTGGCCGCCGGCGTCACGCAGGCGGAAGGTGAAGCGCTGCGTCAGGCGGTACTCGCGCACCACGCCAGTGGTGGTGATCGACAGCACCGTCTTGGTACGCGTATCCTGCAGCACATCGAGCAGGGCGTCCGCTTCTTTCGGGTCGGTCACGATCTGCGTGTCCGATCCGTTGCGGATGGCGCGGCGCAAATCGGAGCCCATCAGCGTATTGGGCGGAATGCTCACATACAGCCGCTTGAATGCAAAGTCCGCGTTGCCGCGCATGTGAAACCCGCAGCCGCCCAGCAGGCCGGCCAGCAGCAGCGTGGCCAGGACCTTGCGGCGGCCCTGCAGCGGTCGATCCAGCTTCTGTCCATCCATGTGGGCAGCTCCCTTGTTGGCTTCTCTGACGCTAGTTACAGCGTCACGTTAAAGAACCACATTAACGAGGCGGCCCGGGACCACCACGATCTTCTTCGGCGCGGCGCCGTCAGCGAACTTGGCAACGATCTCGCTGGCGGCAGCCATGGCCTCGATGGCGGCGCGGTCGGCGTCGGCCGGCACCTTCAGGCTGCCGCGCACCTTGCCGTTGATCTGCAGCACGAGGTCCAGCTCGCTTTGCACCAGCGCGGATTCGTCCACCTGCGGCCAGGCTGCGTCGAGCAAATCGCCGTACTGCGTGGCGTAGCCAAGCTCTTGCCACAGCCCGTGGGTGACGTGCGGCACCACCGGATACAGCACGCGCAGCAGGATGCCCAGGCCCTCGCGGCGCGCGGCGGGCGTGGCCTGCTTGGCGTCTTCCAGCGCGTTGAGCATCTTCATGGTCGCCGACACCACGGTGTTGTACTGGATGCGCTGATAGTCGTAGTTGGCCTGCTTGAGCACGCTGTGGATCTCACGGCGCAGCGCTGCGTCGGCGTCGCCGGATGGCACGGCATTGCCCGCCGCCGCAATCGCCTCGGCGTTGGCATAGCCGTAGTTCCACACCCGGCGCAGGAAGCGCGAAGCGCCCTCCACGCCCGAGCCGCTCCACTCGAGCTGCTGCTCGGGCGGCGCGGCGAACATGACGAACAGGCGCGCGGTGTCGGCGCCGTATTGGTCGATCAGGGCCTGCGGGTCAATGCCGTTGTTCTTGGACTTCGACATCTTCTCCACGCCGCCGATCACCACCGGCTGGCCATCCGCCTTGAGCACGGCGCCCAGCGGGCGGCCGCGCTCATCGGTGCTGACGTCGACTTCGGCCGGGTTGAACCAGGTCTTCTTGCCCGCCGCGTCTTCGCGGTAGTAGGTATCGTTGAGCACCATGCCCTGCGTGAGCAGGTTGGAGAACGGCTCGTTGAACGTGACCAGGCCCATGTCGCGCATGACCTTGGTCCAGAAGCGGGCGTACAGCAGGTGCAGGATCGCGTGCTCGATGCCGCCGATGTACTGGTCCATCGGCATCCAGTAGTCGTTGCGCGCATCGACCATGGTGGCCGCGTCCGGGCAGGTATAGCGCATGTAATACCAGCACGAATCGATGAAGGTATCCATGGTGTCGGTCTCGCGGCGCGCCGGCTTGCCGCACGACGGGCAGGTGCACGCGAGGAAACGCGGATCCTTGGCCAGCGGGTTGCCGGTGCCGTCCGGCACCAGGTCTTCCGGCAGCACCACCGGCAGGTCCTGCTCCGGCACCGGCACCACGCCGCAGTCGTCGCAATGGATCAGCGGGATCGGCGTGCCCCAGTAGCGCTGGCGCGAGATGCCCCAGTCGCGCAGGCGCCAGGTGACCTTCTTCTCGCCCAGGCCCTTGGCACCGAGATCGGCTGCGATGGCTTGCACCGCAGCCTTGTAGTCCAGGCCGTCGTATTTGCCGCTATGGATGCAGGTGCCGTGCTCCTTGTCGCCATACCACTCCTGCCAGGCTTCGGTGGAGAACGGCTGGCCCTTTTTGGCGTCAACCATATCGACCACTTGCTTGATCGGCAGGCCGTATTTGTTGGCAAAGGCAAAGTCGCGTTCGTCGTGCGCGGGCACGCCCATCACAGCGCCGTCGCCGTAGCTCATCAGCACGTAGTTGCCAACCCACACCTCGACCTGCTCGCCGGTCAGGGGGTGCGTCACCTTCAGGCCGGTGGGCATGCCCTTCTTTTCCATGGTCGCCATATCGGCTTCCATCACCGAGCCGTGCTTGCACTCGTTGATGAAGGCGGCCAGTTCAGGATTGGTCGCGGCGGCATGGGTGGCCAGCGGGTGCTCGGCGGCGACCGCGCAGAAGGTCACGCCCATGATGGTGTCGGCGCGCGTGGTGAACACATAGAGCTTGCCGTCGCCGATCAGCTTGCCGTCGTCACCGGCGATGGCATGCGGGAACGCGAAGCGCACGCCCACGCTCTTGCCGATCCAGTTCTGCTGCATGATCTTGACGCGCTCGGGCCAGCCCAGGTCGTCCAGGTCGCCGAGCAGTTCCTCGGCGTAGTCGGTGATGCGCAGGTAGTACATCGGGATCTCGCGCTTTTCAACCAGCGCGCCCGAGCGCCAGCCGCGCCCATCGATGACCTGCTCGTTGGCCAGCACGGTCTGGTCGACCGGATCCCAGTTCACCGTGCCAGTCTTGCGGTAGGCGATGCCCTTTTCCAGCATCTTGAGGAACAGCCACTGGTTCCAGCGGTAGTAGTCCGGGCTGCAGGTGGCGACTTCGCGCGACCAGTCGATGGCCAGGCCCATCGACTGCATCTGCCGCTTCATTTCAGCGATGTTGTTGTAGGTCCAGGCCGCCGGCGCCACGCCATTGTTGAGCGCGGCGTTTTCCGCCGGCATGCCGAACGCGTCCCAGCCCATCGGCATCAGCACGTTGTGCCCGTTCATGCGCAGATGGCGCGCCATCATGTCGTTGATGGTGTAATTGCGCACGTGGCCCATATGCAGCTTGCCCGACGGGTAAGGCAGCATCGAGCAGGCATAGAACTTCGGCTTCTCGCTGCCGTCGGCCAGCTTCGCCTCTTCCGATACGCGGTAGGCATCGATGGCTTGCCAGTGTTGCTGGGCGGCTTGTTCAACGGCTGAGGGAAGGTATTTGTCTTGCATGTTCAGGACAACGGCGCGGTGCGTCGGCGTGCGAAAAGCGTGGAAAAGATAAGCGGCGGGCAAGCCTTGCGGCGCCCGCCTGCGCTGGAACGGCGAAAGTGCCGATTATAACCGTCGGCACTTGCGGCGCAGGGCGTGCCGGGGGCCTTACTTCAGGCCAAGCACGTCCTGCATGTCGAACAGCCCGGTGGGCTTGTCGGCGAGAAAGCGCGCCGCGCGTAGCGCGCCCTCGGCATACGACTGACGGCTGGACGACTTGTGCGTGATCTCGATGCGCTCGCCGGTGCCGGCGAACATCACGGTGTGGTCGCCCACGATATCGCCGCCGCGCACGGTGGCAAAGCCGATGGAATTGGGGTCGCGCGGGCCGGTGTGGCCTTCGCGGGCAAACACGCCGCAGGTCTTCAGATCGCGGCCCAATGCCTTGGCCACCACCTCGCCCATCGCCAGCGCGGTGCCCGACGGGGCATCTACCTTATGGCGGTGGTGCGCCTCGATGACTTCGATGTCGTAGCCGGAAGACAGCAGCTTGGCGGCAACTTCCAGCAGCTTGAACGTGGCATTGACGCCCACGCTCATATTGGCGGAGAACACTACGCCGATGTGCTTGGCAGCCTCGGCGATGGCGGCACGGCCGGCGTCGTCAAACCCGGTGGTGCCGGTGACCACCTTGACGCCCAGGCGCTTGGCCGCTGCCAGGTGCACGAGCGTGCCCTCGGGCCGGGTGAAGTCGATCAGGCAGTCGGCGCCAGCGAGGGCAGTCTCGATATCCGAGGTGATCACCACGCCCGTGGTGCGGCCCAGCAGCAGCCCGGCATCCTGGCCCAGCGCCGGGGCGCCCGGCACATCCAGCGCGCCCGACAGGGTGACGCCTTCGGTGGCGAGTACGTGTTCGATCAGCATACGGCCCATGCGGCCGGAGGCACCTGCGATGGCGATATTCATGGCGTGTCAGCAGTCAAAATACAAGCCGGCCGCGTGACGCGGCCGGCATTCGGGCCTGAAGGCTCAGTTGGTCGGGCTGGCGGGGCCACCGGCCTCGGCGGATGAGGCTGCGGCAGCCGGCGCTGCCGGCGCAGGCGCTGCGGCGGGAGCGGCATCCGTGGCTGCGGCCGGGGCGGCAGCCGCTTCCGAAGCCGCGGCAACGGTCTCGGCCGGTGCCTTGGGCGTCGGTACCTTGCCCGCCTGCATGGCCTTCATGCCGTCGATTTCGGCAATCAGCTCGTATTCGGACGGCAGCTCGTCGCCACCGAACTTGACCAGCTTGTCGCCATCGAAGAACACGGTATAGCGGCGCTGCTGCACCACCGGCGTATTGCCGCGGCGGAACGAGAACACGTAGTCCCAGCGATTGCCGTGGAACACATCGGCCAGCAGCGGTGTGCCGAGCAGGAACTTGACCTGCTCGCGCGTCATGCCTTCACGCAACTGCGCGGCAGCTTCACGCGAGACAAAGTTGCCTTGCACGATATTGATACGGTACGGCGTGATCGCGTTGGCGACCTTGCGCGACGTATTGTCATAGGTGGAGCACGCAGCCGTTAGCAGGGTAGCTGCAGCCAGCACAGTAGTAACCAGCGTCGGACGCATGGCGGACGAACGAAATGAACGCATGTATCTCGCTTCTAGAAGGGAGAGAAAAGTGCCGATTCAGGCCCTCACGGCGCTTACCATGAGGCGGCAGCGGCGATGGATCATCGCGAGCGCAGCCTAGGGCAGGTGACCGAGCCCCGGGCAACCGCCGGGGCGACTTTTGCCGCCAAAACCCTTATGATTCAACTATCCAGACATTGTACTCTAGGGAGTCACGCCCATGCCGAGTCCGGCGGACCTCAAAAATATCGGTCTTAAAGCGACCGTACCGCGTCTGAAGATCCTCGAGATCTTCCAGACCAGCGAGCAGCGCCACCTCAGCGCTGAAGACGTTTACCGCATCCTGCTCAACGAACAAATGGATATCGGCCTTGCGACCGTCTATCGCGTGCTGACCCAGTTCGAGCAGGCTGGACTGCTGTCGCGCAACAACTTCGAATCCGGCAAAGCCATTTTCGAGCTGAATGAAGGCAAGCATCACGACCACCTGGTCTGCATCGATTGCGGCCGCGTGGAGGAATTCTACGACTCCGAGATCGAGCGTCGCCAGCAAAGCATCGCAACCGAGCGCGGCTTCGCGCTGCAAGAACACGCATTGTCGCTCTATGGCAGCTGCACCAAGCACGAGTGCCCCCACCGGCCCAAGCGCTAAGCCAGCCGCGGCCTGCCCCGCGAACATAAAAAAACCGGCGCCAGCGCCGGTTTTTTTTATTTCAAGCCTGCTTCACGATTCCGTATGATCCTGCTCGGCAACGATGTGCAGGCCGCGCGCAACCGCCGGCACGCCGACGAATTCGCCCACGACCTGGCGGAACAGCCCGCGTGCCCACACCAGCATCGGGTGGGTGTTGCGGCTGCGGTGCCAGAACATGTTCAGGCCCAGCGTGGTGTTGAGTTCTGCTGGCAAGGGGAAGGCCTTGAGGCCGTAGGTCTCGCAAGCCATGTCCTTGGTCAGCGCATTGACCGTGAAGATCATGTCGGTCTGCGCGGCCAGCTCCGACTGTGCGCGCCAGGAATGCACCGTCAGCGTGGCATTGCGCTTTAGCCCGCGCTGCTGCAACGCGTAGTCCAGCGGGATCAGCGACGGTGCCGGACGGCCATTGCCGCCCGAATGCGCCATGAAGATGTGGCCGCAGTCGAGATACTGCTCGAGCGTGCAGGTGCCCTTGAGCACCGGATGGTTTTTACGCGCGCAAACCCAGAGGTTGAGCGACGTCACCATCTCTTCCACGATTTCGGGGTGCCGGGTCGGGAATGGCGAGAACGCCAGGTCCAGCTCGTTGCCGCGCATGGCGGCCACATCCGACTCCCAGGAATGGGATTCGACCAGCTTGATATGCAACTCCGGCGCCAGTTGCTTGATGCGCAGGATAAAGCGGTTGAAGACCGTATCGCCCAGCTCGGCGGCAAAGCCGATGTTAAGGGTGCCGGTGGCGGTGGCGGGGTCGAAATTATCGGCGTCGCCCTCGTTGATCGAGGACCACAGGTCCAGCATGTCGCGAATCTTCGGCCCCAGTTCCAGGGCTCGCGGTGTCGGCGTCAGGCCGTGAGGCACGCGGATGAAGAGGGGATCGTCGAAAATCTCGCGAAGGCGGCCCAGCGAATGCGAAACCGCAGGTGCGGTCATATGCATTTTTTCCGCGACATAGGTCGCGTTTCGCTTGCTGAGCAGCTCGGTAAAAATCACGAGCAGCTTGGTATCCACATTCACCATGATCTCACCCAGGTTGGATTGGGAATTGGGAATGACCGTATCGTCACTTGCATTGGCTGCACATTGGTGTTTCCAGCACTTTCACAGTGTAAGAGCAAAGCGGGGAACGGAACAGGAATTCCGCGCCAGCCCCTTGCACCGTGCCGGCCTTCGTCCTTTTGCCAGGATCCTGGCAAAAGGACCCGCCTAGGCTTCCGATAGCTGGAGTTGCAAGCAGACGACAAGGCGGTATCCCAGGGAATGCCGCCTTGTTCCGTGCGCAAACCAACCTATCCCGGCAAACTTACTTGGCGACCACGCGAGCCATTTCCAGCACCTTGTTGGAATAGCCCCACTCGTTGTCGTACCAGCTCACGATCTTGACGAAGGTCGAGTCCAGCGCGATGCCGGCTTCCGCGTCGAAGATCGAGGTGCGTGCATCGCCGCGGAAATCCGTGGCAACCACCTTGTCTTCGGTGTAGCCCAGCACGCCCTTGAGCGCGCCCTGGCTCTGTGCCTTCATTTCGGCGCAGATCTCGGCGTAGGTGGCACCCTTTTCCAGTTCGACGGTCAGGTCGACCACCGACACGTCGGAGGTCGGCACGCGGAACGACATGCCGGTCAGCTTCTTGTTCAGCTCGGGAATCACCACGCCCACGGCCTTGGCAGCGCCAGTGCTCGACGGGATGATGTTTTCCAGGATGCCGCGGCCACCGCGCCAGTCCTTGTTGGAGGGGCCGTCGACGGTCTTTTGCGTGGCGGTGGTGGCGTGCACGGTGGTCATCAGGCCGCGCTTGATGCCCCACTTGTCGTTCAGCACCTTGGCGACCGGTGCCAGGCAGTTGGTGGTGCAGCTGGCGTTGGAGATGATCGCTTCGCCCTTGTACGTGCCGTGGTTCACGCCGTACACGAACATCGGGGTGTCATCCTTGGACGGTGCCGACATGATCACCTTCTTGGCGCCCGCGTCGATGTGCTTCTGCGCGCCTTCCTTGGTCAGGAAGATGCCGGTGGATTCGATCACCACGTCGGCGCCGATCTCGCCCCACTTCAGTTCGGACGGGTCCTTGACTGCGGTCAGGCGGATTTTCTTGCCATTGACGATCAGGGTGTTGCCGTCGACCGACACTTCGCCGTCAAAGCGGCCGTGCACCGAGTCGTACTTCAGCATGTAAGCCAGGTAGTCGGGCTCGAGCAGGTCGTTGATGCCGACGACTTCGATTTCCTTGAAGTTGGCGGCGGCGGCGCGGAACACCATGCGCCCGATGCGGCCGAAGCCGTTGATGCCGATCTTGATGGTCATGTTTATCTCCTGAGTAGGCTAACGATCGATGGATGCGGGAAAGCGTCTGCCGGCCCGCGCGGCCGAGTCGACCGCTGCGCGGGCCCGGGAATACCTGTTACTGACCGAGGGTGTCGCGCACGGTGCGCACGACGTTCTCGACCGTGAAGCCGAAGTGCTTGAACAATACGCCAGCGGGAGCCGATTCGCCGAAGGTGTCGATGCCCACCACGGCCTGGACCTGGTACTTCCACCAGAAGTCCGTCACGCCTGCCTCGACCGCCACGCGCGGCACGCCGGCCGGCAGCACCGATGCCTTGTAGGCGGCGTCCTGCTTGTCGAATACCGTGGTTGCCGGCACCGAGACCACGCGCACGTGCACGCCGTCAGCAGCCAGTTGCTCTGCGGCACCCACGGCCAGGCCGACTTCCGAGCCGGTGGCGATGATCACGGCATCCGGACGGCCGGTCTTGGGATTGTTGCCGGCGCGCAGCACGTAGCCGCCCCGCGCGATATTGGCGCGGGTGGCGTCGTCGCGCGTCTGGAACGGCAGGTTCTGGCGGCTGAAAATCAGGCAGCTCGGGCCGTTCTCGCGGCGCACGGCCTGGGCCCAAGCCACCGCGGTTTCGGTAGTGTCGGCGGTACGCCACACATCCATATTGGGGATCAGGCGCAGGCTGGCGACGTGTTCGATCGACTGGTGGGTCGGGCCGTCTTCGCCCAGGCCGATGGAGTCGTGGGTGAACACGAACAGCGTGCGGATCTTCATCAGCGCCGCCATACGCAGGGCATTGCGGCTGTAGTCGGAGAAGGTCAGGAAGGTGCCGCCGTAGGGGATGTAGCCACCATGCAGCGTGATGCCGTTCATGATGGCGCTCATGCCGAACTCGCGCACGCCGTAGTTGATGTGGTTGCCCCAGGCATCGCCGCGCACGGCCTTGCTGCCGGACCAGTTGGTCAGGTTGGAGCCGGTCAGGTCGGCCGAGCCACCCAGGAATTCCGGCAGCACCGGCGCGAGCGCCTCGATGGTGTTCTGGCTGGCCTTGCGGGTAGCGATGGTTTCCGCCTTTTCCTCGCACTTGGCCAGGAAAGCGTCCACGGCAGCGTCAAACGCGCCGGGCAGCTCGCCGCGCATGCGGCGCTGGAATTCGCCGGCTTCGTACGGGAAGCGCTCCGCATAAGCCTCGAACAGCGCGTTCCAGGCCTTTTCCAGCGAACCGCCGCGGGCCTTCGCATCCCATGCCGTATAGACTTCGGCCGGGAGTTCGAACGGGGCGTGGGCCCAGCCCAGCGCCTCGCGCGTGGCCAGGATTTCGGCGCCACCAAGCGGCGCGCCATGCACATCGTGGCCGCCTTCCTTGTTGGGCGCGCCCTTGCCGATCAGGGTACGGCAGCAGATCAGGGTCGGACGGTCGCTGTGCTTGGCTTCGGCGATGGCGGCATCCACGGCGGCGGCGTCATGGCCGTCCACCGCGCGAATCACATTCCAGCCGTAGGCTTCGAAACGCTTCGGGGTGTCGTCGGCGAACCAGTGCACCACGTCGCCGTCGATCGAGATGCCGTTGTCGTCCCAGAGCGCGACCAGCTTGTTCAGCTTGAGCGTGCCGGCCAGCGAGCAGGCCTCGTGGCTGATGCCTTCCATCAGGCAGCCGTCTCCCAGGAACACATAGGTGTGGTGGTTGACGATGTCGAAGCCCGGGCGGTTGAATTCCTCGCCCAGCAGGCGTTCAGCCAGCGCCATGCCGACCGCATTGGTCAGGCCTTGGCCCAGCGGGCCGGTGGTGGTTTCCACGCCCGGGGTGATGCCGTATTCCGGGTGGCCTGCCGTCTTGCTGTGCATCTGGCGGAAGTTCTTCAGTTCGGCCAAGGGCAGGTCGTAGCCGGTCAGGTGCAGCAGCGCATAAAGCAGCATCGAGCCGTGGCCGTTGGACAGCACGAAGCGGTCGCGGTCAGCCCACTTGGGGTTGCTCGGGTTATGCTTCAGATGACGGCCCCACAGCGCAACCGCGATATCCGCCATGCCCATCGGCATGCCGGGGTGGCCTGAATTGGCCTGCTGGACGGCGTCCATGGCCAGGACGCGGATGGCGTTGGCCATGAGTTGGACGGGCTGCGAAGCGTGCGGACTGGCGGCGGGATGAGCGAGGTGAGACATGCGGCGGGAACCTGGCGGCGGGAAAAGCGCAATTTTACCAGATCAAAGGGGGGAGTTAGGCCACCCGGCGGCCCCGCCTGGCGGCCATCTGCAATGGACCGAATGGCTTTCCCCAGGCGTTGGCACCACCTTGGGCCAGATTCGGCTGCTCGCGGCAATGCGCTCGCCGTACCAGCAAATCGAGATTGGCGAGCATCCCCGCTTTGGCCGGATCTTCCGCCTCGATGGCCGCATCATGAGCGCGGAAGCGGACGCCTTCATCCAGCATGAGCTGATGGTGCACCCCATGGCCGTGGCCCATGGCGCGGCACGCTCCGCGCTGGTGGTGGGTGGCGGCGACGGCGGCTCGGCGCATGAATTGCTGCGCCTGCCCTTCATGCGCGAGGTGGTGGTGGCCGAACTCGACCCCGATGTCGTGACGCTGGCCCGGGCCTGGCTGGACGGCATCCACCAGGGCGCCTTCGAGGATCCGCGCGTGCACCTCGCCATTGGCGACGCGCTGGGCTTGATGGAAGCCTTTGGCCGTGCGGGGCGGCAGTTCGACCTGATCGTATTCGATCTGACCGAGGCCGACGACGGCAGCCCGGCGGCTGCGCTCTTTTCCAACCACGGCCTGCAAACCGCCCGGCGCTGCCTGGCGCCCGGCGGCGCGCTGTCCCTGCACCTTGGCCCGCCGGAACACCGCCCCGATTCGGTCCGCGTGCTCGCCGCGCGCTTGCGGCAGTGCTTTGCGCAAGTCCACCCCATCACCACCTTCATCCCCGTCTACGGCGCGCAATGGGCCATCGCGCTGGCCAGCGACACCCTCGACGTGCGCGGCGCCGATGCCGCGCAGCTCGATGAGCGGCTGCGCGCCTGGAAGCTCGACCGCAAGCTGCGCTGCTACCACGCCGCGCTCCATCCGGCCTTGTTCGCCCTGCCCCTGCACCTGCAGGCGCTTTTCGACAGCGCCTGCGCACCCGCGTAAGATGCTCGCTCGCACCGCGAGTCTTGCCGCCCAGGCAAGCCCCGCGCGGCTTCCCGTAACCAGGAGACGATCATGACAAGACCGGCCAACACCCCCTGGCTCACCCCCTACCTGACGGTGGGCAACGGGCGCAGCGCGCTCGACTTCTATCACCGCGCCTTCGGTTTCAGCGCGGGGAACGTGGTCGACGAAAACGGTGTGCCGACCCACGCCGAGATGCACTACCAGGGCGAGCTCGTCGTGATGTTCGCGCCCGAAGGCGCCTGGGGCAGCACCGCGCGCGCGCCCCACTCGCTCGGCGTCGAATGCCCGCAGACGTTCTACGTCTACTGCGACGACGTCGATGCCATGCACGCGCGCGCAGTCGCCGCCGGCGCGGTCAGCCTGATGGCGCCCGCCGACCAGTTCTGGGGCGACCGCTACTGCATGGTCGAGGATCCCGATGGCTACCGCTGGGGCTTCGGCAAGCCGGTGGACAAAGCCGCCGGCAAGAACGAGGACGGATCCGCCTGATGCCGCCTCGCTTTTTCATTGATGCCACGTTGGCCGCCGAGACCGACATGCCGTTGCCTGAAGCCGTGGTGCGCCATGTCCAGGTGCTGCGGCTCAACCCAGGCGACGACATCACCCTGTTCGACGGGCGCGGCGGCAGCCATGCGGCTACCCTGGTCGAAATCGGCAAGCGCCATGCGCTGGCGCGGATCGGCAGCCACGATCCGTTCGAGGCCGAGCCGCCGTTCCGCGTCACGCTGGCGCAGGGGCTGGCGGGCGGCGACAAGATGGACTGGCTGATCGAGAAATCCGTCGAGCTTGGCGTTGCCGCCATCCAGCCGCTGCAGGCGGCCCGCTCCGTGGTCCGGCTCTCGGGAGAGCGGGCGCAGAAACGCCAGGCGCACTGGCAGGCGCTGGTCGAGGCCGCATGCGAGCAATGTGGGCGCAATCGCTTGCCGGAGGTCGCACCGGTCGCTAACGTGGAATCCTGGCTGGGCCTGCAGGCAAAGCCTGCCGCGGCCCAGGATGGGGCACGGCTGCTGGTATCGCCGCGGGCCTCGCAGTCGCTGGTATCGTTTGCCACCGAGCAGCGCAATGCATTGCTGGACCGCGGCGTGACACTGCTGATCGGGCCCGAAGGCGGGCTGGCGCCGGACGAGGAGGCGGCGGCGCTGCGCGCCGGTTTCACGGGCGTGTCACTCGGGCCGCGCATCTTGCGTACAGAAACAGCCGGGCTTGCCTGCCTGGCCACGCTCAACGCGGTACTGGGCGGATTTTGACGGCACCCGGGCCATCCCGGCCCGGCGCCACACTCACCGGAAGGAGTCGATCATGGGACTACTCGATAGCGTGCTGGGCGGAGTGCTCGGGCAGCGCGGCAGCGGCGACGCGGGCGCTGGCGGCCTGAACCCCAAGATGATGATGGCGCTGGGGCTGCTGGCCATGCTGGCCATGCGCCATAAGGGCGGGGACAGCAGCGGCGGCGGCGCGCAGGATCCGGCCTCGGCAGGCGCGGGAGGCCTCGGCGGCCTTGGCGGACTGCTCGGCGGCCTGATGGGCGGCGGCGCGGCCGGTGGCGCACCAGGCGGCCTCGATCTGGGCGGATTGCTCGGCGGGCTGCTGGGCGGCCAGGCCGGCGGCGCGCCCGCGCTGGGCGCGGCGGCCGGCGGCATCGGCGCCTTGCAGCAGGTCCTGGCCCAGGCGGGCCTGGGCGAACAGGTCAACTCGTGGATCGGCACCGGCGCCAACCAGGCGGTCTCGCCGTCCGCGCTGGCCAGCGCACTGGGTGGTACCGGCGCGCTGGAGAGCCTGGCCGAAAAGACGGGCCTGTCCCAGGACGATGTCGCAGCCCATCTCAGCGAAGGGCTGCCGGAGCTGATCGACAAGCTGACGCCGCAAGGCCAGGTACCGCCGGCGGCGTAACCCCGCGCCCTGCCGGCAAAGCAAAAGGCCCGCTGCTAGCGGGCCTTTTTTTATCATGCTGTCTTCGCTACAGGCGGCTGGCGCTCAGGCGAAGGAGTAGAACACGCGGAACTGCACCTTGCGCTCGGCCCAGAACTCGGCCGCATCACGGAACACATCGAGCAAAACCTCGCGCCCTTCCTTGTCGAACTTCTGCGCAATCGGCAGGCCTTCGAGCACGATCACGAAGCCGGGCTGCGGGCCCGCCTTGTAGATCAGGTCGGTCAGGCAATCGGCCAACGCATCGAAATTCTTGCCGAAATGCTTGGGAAAGAGGAAGTTGGTGGCGATGGTTTCCAGCACTTCCGCCTTGCTCTGGCAGTGTGCGCAGTTCGCATACAGGAAATGCTGGCCCAGCTCCACCGCGGCCTGCGCGAGTTCGGGCACGCGAAACGCGCGGATCGACTGGACGATGTTTGGACGCACCGTCTTGAACAGGGTCATGGCTCCCTCTTGGCTGCCGTCAGTGCCGGCTGCGGGAACGGGTGCGAGCGGCGTTTGTTGCGAGAGCTCGTTGCGGGGCATCGTCAACACGTTGTCGTAAAGATTCTGGGCCTGGGTCTGGGCCCGCTGCCAGCCATCTCCGGCGCCGCGCTCTTCGCGGGCGGCAAGGGCGTCGCCCAGTCCGAAAATGTCAGTCATCATTTGGCTATCCGTTTGAAACTGTTGTAGTGGTCGTCCGTGTAGTAACAGTCGTTGGTGGCGCGTTGATCACCGCCACATACGATCCGTCGTGCTCCTCGATTTCGGCTATTTGTCTTCACCGTGTATTCGCGGTAGTAATTGCGCGACCTTTGCGGCAGGGCGCGCTCGTAGTTGCCGAACCTCGAGCCATCCTTGGCGTAGGGAAACGGGCCACCCGCTTCGATCCGCTCCAACGTGGACTGTGCCTCGTTGGGCAACTGTTGTACTGCGATGGTTCCCGTGCCGTCATCGGCCGCCTGGCGTGCCAGCACCGGCTGCGCCAGCGCGCACGACAACGCCACGCCTGCCAGCACCCGGCTTGCCACTCGCGCCAGACCGGCGACTGAAATCCATTGTGATGCGCGCTGCGTCAAAGGAATCTGGGAACCCACGTTGCTTGTCTTGATTTGAGGACACCAACCAAACGATCCCGGCGCCGCTGCGCGGTTGCCGCGCCACCTAAACTGCCCATTTTGCCTGCGCCCCGGACGGCCTGCGCGTAAATCGACAGCGTCGTCGCGCGTGTAACGAGCGCGTACTTCAAAGGCATAAGGTTACGCCCATGCTAATAAATAATCAATCCCCGCCCCCGGACGGAGTGGAAAACCTCAATTGTTTCAACATGTTAAGAAAATGTGTGCACACACTGACGGGGTGCCGGCGGCAGTAAAAAGACAATAAAAAAGCCGGGCAAGCCCGGCTTTTCAAGACTGACAGGGGTTTAGCGCTTGGCTGCCGCGTCCACCACCACCAGCGACGTCATATTGACGATACGCCGCACCGTGGCCGAAGGCGTCAGGATGTGGACAGGCGCCTTGACGCCAAGCAGGATCGGCCCGATCGCCACATTGTTGCCCGCCGCGACCTTGAGCAGGTTGTAGGCGATGTTGGCAGCGTCGATATTCGGGCACACCAGCAGGTTAGCCTCGCCCTTGAGGGTGCCGTCCGGCACCAGCGTGTCACGCAGCTTCGGGTCCAGCGCGCAATCGCCATGCATCTCGCCATCCACCTCGAGATCCGGGGCGCGCTCGCGCAGGATCGCCAGGGTTTCGCGCATTTTCTGCGCCGAAGGCGCTTCGGATGTGCCGAAGTTGGAGTGCGACACCAGCGCCACCTTGGGGACGATGCCGAAGCGCTTGAGCTCTTCGGCGGCCATCAGGGTGATCTCGGCCAGCTGGCCAGCGGTCGGGTCGATGTTGACGTGGGTGTCGACCAGGAAGATCTGCCGGCCCGGCAGGACCAGCCCGTTCATCGCCGCATACACCTCGTTGGTGCCACCCAGGATCTGGTCGATGTAGCGCAGGTGCGCGGCAGTCGTGCTGACCGTGCCGCAGATCATGCCATCGGCCTCGCCCTGCTTGACCAGCATCGCGCCGATCAGCGTGGTGCGGCGGCGCATTTCCAGCTTGGCGTACTGCTGGGTGATGCCCTGGCGGGCCATCATCTTGAAGTACGCCTCGGAGTAGTCGCGGAAACGTGCATCGTGTTCCGGGTTGACCACGGTGAAGTCGATGCCGCCGCGCAGGCGCAGGCCAAAGCGCTCGATGCGGTGGGCGATGACGGCCGGGCGGCCGACCAGGATCGGGTTGGCCAGCTTTTCGTCGACGATCACCTGCACCGCGCGCAGCACACGCTCTTCCTCGCCCTCGGCGAAGACGATGCGCTTCTTCTCCATGTCGACCTGGCGGGCAGCCGCGTAGATCGGCTTCATCAGGGTGCCGGAGTGGTACACGAACTGCTGCAGCTGCAGGCGGTACGCGTCCATGTCCTTGATGGGGCGCGCGGCCACGCCGGACTTCATGGCGGCCTCGGCCACCGCCGGCGCGATCTTGACGATCAGGCGCGGATCGAACGGCTTGGGAATCAGGTACTCGGGGCCGAAGGACAGGTCCTGTATGCCATAGGCGGTGGCGACGATGTCGCTCTGCTCCTGGCGGGCCAGTTCCGCAATCGCATGCGCCGCGGCGACTTCCATCTCACGCGTGATGGTGGTGGCGCCGCAGTCCAGCGCGCCGCGGAAGATGAAGGGGAAGCACAGGACGTTGTTGACCTGGTTCGGGTAATCGGTACGGCCGGTGGCGATCACCGCGTCCGGACGGACTTCCTTGACCAGCTCCGGCAGGATTTCCGGGTTGGGGTTGGCCAGGGCCAGCACCAGCGGCTTGTCGGCCATGCGCTGGACCATGTCCTGCTTGAGCACGCCGGCAGCGGACAGGCCCAGGAAAATATCGGCGCCATCGATCACTTCTGCCAGCTTGCGCTTGTCGGTCTTTTGCGCAAAGCGGGCCTTTTCCGGGTCCATCAGCTCAGCGCGGCCTTCATAGACCACGCCCGCCAGGTCGGTCACCCAGATGTTCTCGATCTTCATGCCGAGGTCGAGCAGCAGGTCCAGGCAAGCCAGCGCCGCAGCGCCCGCGCCGGAAGCCACCAGCTTGACCTTGCTGATATCTTTGCCGACCACGGTCAAGCCATTGACCACAGCCGCGCCGACCACGATGGCGGTGCCATGCTGGTCATCGTGGAAGACGGGAATCTTCATGCGCTCGCGCAGCTTGCGCTCAACGTAGAAGCACTCGGGTGCCTTGATGTCTTCCAGGTTGATGCCGCCAAAGGTGGGCTCGAGCGCGGCGATGATCTGCACCAGCTTCTCGGGGTCCTTCTCGTCGAGTTCGATGTCGAACACGTCGATGCCGGCGAACTTCTTGAACAGGCCTGCCTTGCCTTCCATCACCGGCTTGGAAGCCGCCGGGCCGATATCACCCAGGCCCAGCACCGCGGTGCCGTTGGTGATCACGCCGACCAGGTTGCCGCGCGCGGTGTAGCGGAATGCATTGAGCGGATCGGCGACGATTTCCTCGCACGCGTAGGCCACGCCCGGCGAGTACGCCAGGGCCAGGTCACGCTGGTTGGACAGCGGCTTGGTCGGCGTAACAGAGATCTTGCCCGGGGTCGGAAACTCGTGATATTCCAGGGCAGCTTTGCGCAGCGCCTCACGCTGCTGCTGCTTCAGGTCGTCTTGGGGCGTGGGCTGCTGGGGACTGGTCATCGGCGCATCTTCCGGTCGGTGGAGCCGTTAATCACGTATGGGACACGAAATGGCGGGTCGGCTCCACGTACCCGCAGTCTCTTCCTTTGGAACCTGGCATTTTATATTGTGAAATATTATTTCACAATAAGCGTTTTGCGCGAGGCACCTTTGCGTTTCGGTACAATATGCCGCATGCCGCCAGCGCTGAACAGCAGGGCGAAACCCGCAGCGGCCGCGACCCGGCGAGGTTTCCCTGGCCCTTCGCAGAATCTCCGCCGCCCCGACTCCCTTCATGCCCGATTCCTCCAGCGCCCAGCTCTCCGAGTTCGACCTGATCCGCCGCTTCTTTACCCGGCCCGCGCAAAAGGCGGTACTGGGCGTGGGCGACGATTGCGCGCTGATTGAAGGGCGCCCCGGACACCACCTTGCCATCAGCACCGACATGCTGGTCAGCGGGCGGCACTTCTTTCCGGACGTGGCGCCGCGCTCACTTGGGCACAAGGCGCTGGCGGTCAACCTGTCCGACCTGGCGGCCATGGGTGCCGAGCCCCGCGCCTTCACACTAGCGCTGGCGCTGCCCGATGCGCAAGCCGCATGGCTGTCCGAACTGGCCGCCGGCATGCTGGAACTGGCAGACGCCCACGGCTGCGAGCTGATCGGCGGCGACACCACGCGCGGCCCGCTGACGCTGAGCCTGACGGTGTTCGGCGACGTACCTGTGCATAAGGCACTGCGACGCGATGCCGCACGCCCTGGCGACGATATCTGGGTCTCCGGCACGCTTGGCGATGCCCGCCTGGCGCTGGGCGACTTCCGTGGCGAATGGCTGCTGCCCGAACCGGACTTCAGCCAGGTGCGCCCGCGCATGGACACGCCAACGCCGCGCATCGCGCTGGGCATGGCACTTCGCGGTGTGGCGCATGCGGCACTCGATATTTCCGACGGCCTGGTCGGCGACCTCGGCCATATCCTGGAGCGCTCCCAGGTCGGCGCCCTGCTCGACGTGGACGCCCTGCCCCGCTCGACGGTGCTGGCCAGCCAGCCGGAGGCGCGCCAGCTGGAATGCACCCTGGCCGGCGGAGACGATTACGAACTCTGCTTTACCGCGCCCGTGGGTGAGCGCGACCACATTGCCGCCATCGGCGCGCGGCTCGGCCTGGCCCTGACGCGCGTCGGCGCGATCACGCCCGAGGCTGGCCTGCGCCTGGTTGACCGCGACGGTAATCCGAGCGCTTACAACGGCACCAGCTTCGACCACTTCGCTTCCCCCTGACAAGCTTGCGTGCGCCGTGTCATCATGCAGCCATGCGGGGCGCCAGACCCTGCCCGGACACGCCGTCCGGCACGATCCCATCCGAACCAGACGAGCCAATCCCTGATGTCCGCCTACCCGCCCGGGCCTACCGCGCACGATCCCGCCCTGACCCTGGAAGCTGGCCAGGCCGCCAAGGTCACGCGCCCTACGGCGCGTTTCATGCTCTCGCACCCTGCTCACCTGATCGCGCTGGGCTTCGGCTCGGGACTATCGCCAGTCGGGCCTGGCACGGTCGGCACGCTGTACGCATGGCTGTCCTACCTAGTGATCTCGATGTGGGTGCAGCCGGAAACCTGGCTGTGGCTGATCGTCGGCGGCTTCGTGCTGGGGCTCTGGGCCTGCGCGCGCACCGCGCGCGACATGGGCGTGTTTGACCACGGCAGCATGGTCTGGGACGAGATCGTGGCGTTCTGGCTGGTCATGGCCTTCGTCATGCCGACCGGTTTCTGGGGCCAGCTTGCGGCGTTCCTGTGGTTCCGCCTGTTCGATATCGTCAAGCCAGCGCCCATCGGGCATCTCGACCGTACGCTCAAGGGACCCGGCCTGCGCGGCGGCTTCGGCGTGATGTTCGACGACATCATGGCCGCCTTCTACACGCTGCTGGTGTTCGCCCTGTGGCGTTCGCTGTGATCGGCGACTCCCCCCCAACCTATCTACTGAATCCGCCATCATGCCCGTCAGCCGCTTGCTCGACCAACTCGCCGTCCAGGTCGGAATCTCCCTGAACGAGAAGTCGCTGTTGCTCGCCACCGCGGAATCCTGCACGGGCGGCCTGGTGGCCGCCGCCATTACCGATGTATCGGGTTCGTCAGGGTGGTTCGAGCGGGGCTTCGTCACGTACTCGAACGAGGCCAAGTCGACCATGCTGGGCGTGCCAGCCAAGCTGATTCGCGATCATGGCGCGGTCAGCGAGGAAGTGGCGCGCGCCATGGCCGAAGGGGCCCTGCTCAACAGCCGCGCCCAGGTGGCGCTGTCGATCACCGGCGTGGCCGGGCCAACCGGCGGTACGCCGGAAAAGCCCGTGGGCATGGTGTGCTTCGGCTGGAGCAACCGCATCACCACCAAGGTGGAAACGCAGCGCTATCGCGGCGACCGGCAGCAAATCCGCCGCCAGGCTGCGGAATACGCGATTCGCGGCCTGCTCGAGCTGGTCCGCAACGAGGCCTGAGGGCTCAGGCACGCGCGGCGGCCAGCAATCCGCCGGCAATGCGGCGGTTCAGCCCTGGCGGAAGCGATTGATGGTTTCGCGCGTCTGCAACGCGACGTTGCGCGCGGCCGCCGCGAAATCCTTCTCGCGGCTGGCGTAGAGGATGGCGCGCGACGAATTGATCATCATGCCGGCGCCAGCGCCGGTGCGCCCCGCGCGGACGGTGGCCTCGATATCTCCGCCCTGGGCGCCGATGCCGGGGATCAGCAGCGGCATGTCGCCCACGATCTCGCGCACCTTTGCAATCTCCGCGGGGAAGGTCGCCCCCACCACCAGCGCCATCTGTCCATTGGTATTCCAGCGCGTGGCGGCCGCCTCGGCCACCACCTGGTACACCGGCTTGCCATCCACCGGCAGGAATTGCACGTCGGAGCCGCCCGGGTTGGAGGTGCGGCACAGCACGATCACGCCGCGATCCGCATAGGCCAGGTACGGCTCCAGCGAATCCAGGCCCATATAGGGATTGACCGTGACAGCGTCCGCCCGGTAACGCTCGAAGGCTTCGATGGCGTACTGCTGCGCGGTCGAGCCGATGTCGCCGCGCTTGGCGTCCAGGATCACGGGAATCCCGGGGTGGGCGTCATGGATATAGGCGATCAACTGCTCGAGCTGGTCTTCGGCGCGCTGCGCCGCGAAATAGGCGATCTGCGGCTTGAAGGCGCAGACCAGGTCGGCGGTGGCGTCGACGATCTCGCGGCAAAAAGAGAAGATCGCACCGCCCGTGCCCGTCATGGACAGGGGCAGCTTGCCCGGGTCGGGGTCTAGCCCGACGCAGAGGAGGGAATCGTTGCGCTGCCAGGCTGCAGCCAGCTGCTCGGTGAAGGTCATGGGATGCTCGCTAATCTGGGTCGGCCGCGTCGGCTGCGCGCCGGGCTTGTCAAGCCGGGTCGGCGCTCCCCCGCGGCAACAGTCGTTCCTGCGATTTTACCCGCTGCGTGCTCTCTTCTGCCGTTCTTCCTCGATACAAAGAGCGGCGTCGCACACAGCGGCCGGCCGGGGCCTGCGCACGCAAATGATGAAATGCAGCCAGATCGAGATGCCGATCGGCGTGCCGAGCTTCCGGATGCTGGTGGCCACGCTGCCCTTCCTGCTGCTCGTGCCCCTATTGCGGCGCTGGCGCCAAAGCGCGCGGGCGGCATAACAACGCACTGCGCACCGGCGCCTCCCATTCACCCACATTTCACTTAACAATCCCCCCCTCGTTGGGCTACACTCGCGGCCATCATAATCCCGGAGAAACTACGTGGGCAGTAGCATCGGGTGTTCGTGTTGCCGCAGCCAGATTGCGATCGCACCGAATGCCATGTCACTGCGGGCTGCGTAACGACGACCGCCGGAGCCGGCTTTATCCCGCTCCACCGCCTCGTCGGACTCGCCCGCAGCACATACTGCGGGTGAGTGTTCTTCCGTGTCCCTGACGGCCGCCGCCGCGCGCCGCTTCGTCCCGGACTAATCCCTCCCCCGGCTTGCCAGCCATGAACGGCAAACGCCATCGCCTTGCGCGCCCTTCGAGCGCACAGCGCGATCACGCTTGCCAGCGGCCCTGTGCTTCGCCGTTTTCGCGCGAAGCATGGGCTCGCCCCATGGCCGGCGAGCCAAGCCTGCGCGTTTCTTCGCCAAACGCAACAAGGAAGCCCTGGGATGATCAACCTGTTCGTCCTGCAGAAAGGCCGGCTCGCACAGGAGCAGGTCGACGATCGCAATGAACTTCTGCAGCACAAGCCAATCTGGATCGATGTCATCAGCCCCGATGACGAGGAACTCGCCTGGATCAAGGAAGCCTACGGCGTAGCCTTGCCCGAGCTGGAAGACCTGGGTGACCTGGAAGCCTCGGCCCGCTACTTCGAGGGCGAGGACGAGAACATCCATATCCGCACCGACTTCCTGCTCGACGAGGAAGACATCTCGCGCAACGTGCGCGTGGCGTTCGTGCTCACGCGCGACGTGCTGTTCTCCATTCACGACGAGGACCTGCCGGTGTTCCGGCTGGTGCGGTTGCGCGCCCGCATGCGCCCGGGCTCGGTGCGCAACGCCAAGGACGTGCTGATGGACCTGTATGCCACCGATGCGGAATATTCGGCGGACTCCATCGAGGAAGTCTACGAGCGGCTGGAGGAAGCCAGCAAGCGCGTGCTGGCGGAGAACGTGACCGATGCCGCGGCGGCCGACGTCCTGGAAACCATCGCCCGCGAAGAGGACTTGAACGGCCGCATCCGCCGCAACGTGATGGACACGCGCCGCGCGGTCTCGTTCCTGATGCGCAGCCAGCTGCTGTCGGCCGAGCAGCAGGACGAAGCCCGCCAGATCCTGCGCGATATCGACTCCATCGAGAACCACACCGCGTTCCTGTTCGACAAGATCAACTTCCTGATGGACGCCACGGTCGGCTTCATCAACATCAACCAGAACAAGATCATCAAGCTGTTCTCGGTGGTCTCGGTGGCGCTGATGCCACCCACGCTGATCGCCAGCATCTACGGCATGAACTTCAAGTTCATGCCGGAGCTGGACTGGGCCGCGGGTTATCCTTGGGCCATTGCGCTGATGGCCGTGTCGGCTGCGATCCCGCTGGTGTACTTCAAGCGCAAGGGCTGGCTAAGCTGAAGTGCGTCTGAACTGCACCTGATGAACTGCACCTGAACCGCGCTGCCCCGGACTCAGTCGGGCAGCGTGGCCGCGCCCATGCGGCGCGCGATGATGTTGGCCTTGACCTTGAAGTTCACACGCACATTGGCGCAGTACTCCTTCTTGTCGAAGCACTTTGGCGCCGGCAGCGCCGCGGCCAGGCGTGCAGCCTGGCCCACACTCAGCTTGGCGGCGCTGGTCTTGAAATAATGCTGGGCCGCGGCCTCCACGCCAAACACGCCCTCGCCCCACTCCACCGAATTCAAATAGATCTCGTAGATACGCTGCTTGTCGAGCCAGAACTCGAGCATCCAGGTAACGGCCAGCTCCTGGCCTTTGCGCAGGTAATGCTGCTCGGACGAAAGGAAGAGGTTCTTGGCCAGTTGCTGCGTGATGGTAGAGCCGCCACGCACGATATGCCCGCGCTTCTTGTTGCGCTCCCAGGCATCGAGCATGGAATCGAGCTCGTAGCCGGGATGGTTGACGAAGTCGGCATCCTCGCTGGCGATCACCGCGCGCTTGAGGTTGCGGGAGATATCGTCATAGCCGACCCAGCGGCGGTCCACCTGGCAGCTCCAGAACCTGAAGCCGCACAGACGCCACTGCTCGGCCCGCATGAACGCAGTGGATGACGGGTTCACGGTTTGCCAGGCAGCGATCTGCAGGAAGAAATACACCTGCATGGCCAGCACGCCGGCGATCAGCGCGCCGAGCAGGTAGGCGAGCCAGCGCAGCGGGTTGAGGCCGCCGCCCCTGCCGCCCCTGCCGCCTTGAGCCGCCCCGGGACGGGCGGTGTGCTTGCGCTCACCCATGTTCGAGCCAGCCGGCCTGCGCTCTAGCGCGCGGCTTCGGCCTGCAGCGCCGCGCGCAGCGTTGCCAGCACGGGCGCGGTGGCGGGCCGCACACCCCGCCAGTTGTAGAAGGCCTCGGCGGCCTGCTCGACCAGCATGCCCAGCCCGTCACTGGTGCGCGCGCCACATTGGGCGGCGAACTTCAGGAATACGGTGGGCGCCGCGCCGTACATCATGTCGTAGGCGAGCACGTCCTTGCCCAGCAGTTCCGCCGGCACCGGCGGCAACTCGCCCTGCAGGCTGCTGCTGGTGGCGTTGATGACCACGTCGCAGGCGTCTTCATCGGTCAAACCCGCCAGGGCGTCAAAACCACCGCCCCACAGTTCCACGCCGTACTCGTCCGCTTGCTGGGCCACGTTTTCCAGGATATCGCTCGCGCGCTGCGGCGTGCGGTTGGCCACCACGATGCGATCCGGCCGGCAGGCGATCAGCGGCAGCATGGCGCCCATGGCGGCGCCGCCCGCGCCCAGCAACAGGATGCGCTTGCCTTCAAGCAAGGTATCGAGGTTGACCTCGATGTCGCGCGTGAGGCCGACACCGTCGGTGTTGTCGCCGTGGATCACGCCGTCCTCGATCCACATGGTGTTGACCGCGCCCGCGCTCTCGGCGCGCGGCGTCAGGCGCTCGGCGAGGTCGTAGGCTTCGAGCTTGAACGGCACGGTCACGTTCAGGCCGTGGCCGCCGCCGTCGAAGAAGGTGCGCACGGTGGCGACGAACCCATCGAGCGGCGCCAGCAGGCGCTCGTACTCGACGGCCTCGCCGGTCTGCTGCGCAAATGCGGCATGGATGGCGGGAGAGCGGCTGTGCGCGACGGGGTTGCCGATCACGACGTAACGGTCGGCGGGAGTCTGGGATTGCATAGTGTCAGGTGATGGCGTCATCGGGACTGCAGGCGAGTTTCCAGCCCACTGCGCGAAAACTTGAATGTGGAGATCACTTCGAGAATATCCTGGCGCGCCTGCATCTGCGCCGTGAACCCGCCGAACGGCGCCGCCGCCCGCACGATGGCAA
Organism: Cupriavidus sp. GW822-FHT02D05; assembly: GCF_058802485.1. Taxonomy (NCBI): domain Bacteria; kingdom Pseudomonadati; phylum Pseudomonadota; class Betaproteobacteria; order Burkholderiales; family Burkholderiaceae; genus Cupriavidus; species Cupriavidus sp. GW822-FHT02D05. Next base: position 215,471 of record NZ_JBXAOE010000003.1, read on the forward strand.
CCGCCTGGCGGTCCAGCACGGGATCGCCCGAGCTCTTGACCACGTCAATGGCGTCGATGTTGTAGCCATCGCGGTTATAGCCAAGCCGGCCCTGCCGGTTGACGTTGATCACCAGGATCAGTTGCCCGTAGATCGGCTTGCCATTGCGCTGGGGGAAATCGGTGGTGCCGCGCGCTTCGATCTTCTGGCGCAGGCGGTCGTAGTACTGCGCGTATTCCACTTCCTGCGCGCTGGTGGCGGTGAGCTGGTAGCGCTTGGGCCGCTTGGCGTATTGCTCGAGGTTGCGGCCGATCTCGGCTTCGAGCTTGGCCATCTCGTCGAGCGAGGTGCGTTCGTCCTGGCCGCGCAGCGGGTTTTCCACGCGCTGCTGGCCTGGCTTGAGCGGCTGGCTGTGCACGGACGGCGCGGCTTCGCGCGACTGCGTCATCAGGCGCTGCTGCTCCTGCTCCATCTGCTCCACGCGGCGCTGCATCTGGCGCACCAGGTCGCCGTCCTTGGTGACGGTCTGTGCCGGCAGCGGCGTGGTGGCGCGCTGCTGGTCGTGCTCGCCACCGCCGTCGAGGTTGGCCTGGGCCAGCACGGTGGGGTTCTGCGGGCGCTGCGCCGATTTGGAATTGACCAGCACCACATCGAGCGCGGCGTCGGTGCGCTTGATCTCGAACGCCTCCGGCGCCACGACGCGCACGGTCAGCAGCAAGGCATGGGCCAGCAACGAGACGACCAGCGCCTTGGCCATCGTGCTGCTGGCGTTCCACCACTGGCGGGGAGAAAAAGCGGCTTTCACGATGGGCGGGACGTTGGCTGGGAAGCGTCGATCGGGCGAGACTGGGGCCGGGGTCCGTGGGACCCCGGGGTCAGACTGCGATTGTAAGGGAGCGCCTCGTTTTTTCCGAGGAACTCAGCCTGCGCCGCCGGTGCCGGTGTCGCGTGTGTCCGACGCAGCGCCTTCGCTTGTGGCAGCTGCAGCACTCGCGGCTTCGTCATCGCCGGCTTCCCCGGTCGCAGCGTCAACCTCACCTTCGGTTGCCCCTTCAGTTGCCCCTTCGGCCGCACCCTCGGCAGCGGCTTCGGCAGCCTCCTCGGCCGCGGCTTCAGCGGCGGCTTGCGCCGACACTTCGCCGGCTTCGTCGTCCCGCTCCATCTCCTCCTGCGGCAGCTCGCCTTCGCCGGCAAACACCTCCAGGACCCGGCATGACACTTCCAGCGAGATCTCGTCGATCGCGCCGATCTCCAGCAGCACCTGGGTGCCGCGCGACGCCTGCATCAACTCCGGCACGCGCGTGACCAGCGGGATCTCGGCAAAGCGCACCGCGCCTTCCTTGAGCACCGAGCCCATCAGGCGCTCGCGCTTTTCCTGCTGCAGCCAGCGCAGGCACCAGTAGCGCTCCATGGTCGACTGGTGGTCGGCATAGGCAGCGTAGGTGCCTTCGAAATCCGCCACCGCGGCCAGCAGGTCCGAATCCTTGGGCTTGAACGGCGCCACCAGCTTGGCCGTGATGCCATGCTGGGCGACTGCCAGGATCTGCCACTGGTTGACCAGGTCGACATAGCGGCGCAGCGGCGAGGTGCTCCACGCGTATTGCGCCACGCCCAGCCCCTCATGGGGCGCCGGGTAGGTCTGCATGCGGGTGCGGTTCATGCCCCAGGCCTTCTGCGTGCGGTAGATGCCCGGCACACCGTTGTCGGCAAGCAGCTTGCCCCAGGTGCTGTTGGCCAGGATCATCAGCTCGGCGACGATCTTGTCGAGCGGGGAGCCGCGGCGGCGCTGCTCGATGCGCACGCGTTCGCCGCCATCTTCCAGCAGGTCGATGTAGAAGCTGTAGTCGGCGCGGTTGTGCGACTCGGGACGCAGCCCGCTGGCCAGACGCGCCTTCTGGCGTTCGTCGTGCAGCCAGCCGGAGAAATGGAACAGCTGGGTCAGCGCGTCGCGGAACGGGTAGTCGCCGGTGCCGGCAGCCAGCGCGGCCTCGGTCACCACATCCTCAAGCAGGTTGTGGCGCAGGTTGGCCGCGATCTTGACCAGCTCGGCGCGGGTCTCGCTGCTGACGATCATCTGCAGGGCCGGGTCGTAGACCACGTACAGCGACAGGGCCGGGCACTCGCGCCCTTCCTGCAGCGTGTAGCGCTCCACCACCGAATCCGGCAGCATGGTGATCTTGTCGCCGGGGAAATAGACTGTCGACAAGCGATGGCGCGCCACGGCGTCGAGCGGCTCGCCACGGCGGATGCCCAGGCCGGGCGCCGCGATATGGATGCCCACGCGGATCTTGCCACCGTCCAGCGGCGTGACCGACAGCGCATCGTCGATCTCCGTGGTGGTGACGTCATCGATGGAGAACGCCTCCACATCCGCGCGCGGCAGTTCGCCGGCGGGTTCCGGCACGGCCACGTCGGGAAAGCCGGTGCCCTTGGGGAAGCACTCGGAGAGGAACTTGGCCTCATGCAGCGCGCGCGGGCTGGCAATGCCGCCCACCGCCACCATCAGCCGCATCGGCGACATGCCTAGCGCGGTGCAAGCGGCGTCCATCGCCTTGTATTCGAGGCTGTTCTTGTCGGGCTTGAACAGCAGTTGCAGTGCCTTGCCGCGGAACGCATCGGGCAGAGTCAGGGCCTTGAGCTGGTTTTCGTACTCGGCCTGCACCAGGGCTTGCTGCTTCTTGCGCTCGAGCGCGGCGAGCGCAGCCTTCAACTGGTCTTCCGGCGCACGCTGGTAGCGCCCGCGGCCCTTGCGGCGGAAATAGACCGGATTGCCGTGCAGCGTCTGCGCCAGCGCGGCTTGCTGCACCACGCTCGCACCCGCGCCGTAGTACTCGGCCGCCAGGTCGACAAAGCCGAACTCGTCCTCCGACGCGCATTCCCACAGGAATTCCAGGTCGACCTCGCCGACCAGGTCGGCGGCCTGGCGCAACAGCTCGATCGCCGACGGCTGCGCGAACTGCAGCAATACGTCGCGCGACTTGACCTTGGTGCGCTTGCCCGCGGGCAGCTCCACCTGGTACGACTCGCCCTGCTGGGTCAGCACGGTGCCGGCGCGAATCTCGCCGCCTTCTTCGAACAGCAACTGCATGGATCGGTACTTTCAGAAATGCCGGGAACCGCACTTGGCAAACCAAGCACCCTGGCGCTTTGTCACGCCTGCGGGAACGGCCCGGTGAGAGAAATGGTGCAAGGCCGCCTTCAGGCAAGGCGGCAACCGGACCTGAGATGATACCGCACCGCGCCGGCTGCAAGCCCGGCGCAGGGCGGGCTGTTACAGCGACATGCCGCCGCTGGCCTCGATCGCCACGCCATTGACGTAGCTGGCATCGTCGCTGGCAAGGAAGGTGTAGATGCTGGCGATTTCGGCCGGCTCTGCCAGACGGCGCAGCCAGCAAGACGATTTCATGCCGTCCAGCACCTTCTCCGGCACGGTCCGCAGGATCTCGGTGGCGACGAAACCCGGGCACACCGCGTTGACGCGCACGCCCTTGGGGCCCAGCTCGCGCGCCCACGTCTTGGTGAAGCCGATCACACCGAACTTGCTCGCCGCATAGTTGGTCTGGCCGAAGTTACCGTACAGGCCAACCACGCTGGAGGCATTGAGAATCACACCTTTGCCCTGCTCGGCCATGATGTCGGCCACGGCCTGGGCGCAGTTGAAGACGCCCTTGAGATTGACGTCGATCACCGCGTCGAACTGGACTTCGGTCATCTTGGTCAGGCGTGCATCCTTGGTGATGCCTGCGTTATTGACGAGGATGTCGATGCGGCCGTGCTTGGCCAGCGTGGCCGCCACCATGGCGTCGACCTCGTCGCGGCGCGTCACGTCGACCTTGTGGGCGCTCACGGTGACGCCAGAAGCGGCGAGCGTCTCGGCGGCAGCGCGCACGCGCTCCTCCTGCACGTCGCAAAGCACCACCAGCGCACCTTCCGCGGCAAAGCGCTGCGCGGTGGCAAAACCGATCCCGGCGGCAGCGCCGGTAATGATGGCAACACGTCCCTGCAATTTCATGGTGGTCGTCTCTTGTTCTTGGTCGCGATTATCGATTTGGGGAAAATTCTTGCTCTGGATGGCTACCTGGCGGCTTCTGCCTGGAGCCGCTCAGTTCCGGCGCGGGCCGCGCCAGCAGGTCGGGCAGGAATACCTCGGTCACCAGCATGACGCCGTCGCCACGCCGGAAGGCCGAACGCCGCGCAGGCAACACCGATGACGCAGCGAGCTCCCGCATGGCCGGCACGGCTAGTTCCAGCCGGCGCCGCAGCGGGTGATGCGCAAGCAGGCGCGCAAAGGCAAACGGCTCGCGCCGCACGCGGGGATCGACGAACAGCGCGCCGCCCAGCGGGCGCTCGCCCAGGCCGCGCAGGAATGGCCAGTCGCGCCGGGCATGGTCGGGCTTCACCACGGTATGGGCAAAGATGGCCGGCACCCCGTCACAGATCAGCAGCACCTCGCGCGCCAGCGCGCGGCGGCGGGCAGGCAGCCCCAGCGCCTGCCATTCATCGGCAAGGGCGAGTTCAATGCGCTGCGCCAGGCGGCGCACCCGGAAAGCGTCCGACGCTGCCACCAGCCGGGCGGTGAGCGAGCCATCACCGGTCACCCAGCGGCGCAGGTTGGCGCTGATGGCGGGATCTTCGGGTAAATGGGCGTGCCAACCACTGCGGCGCAGATGCGCCCCGTTCATGCCGCGCTCATGCCCGTGGCTCCGGATCGATGGGGTCGATGGCGTCGCCCTGGCTGAGCTGGCCATCGGGTCCATAGCCGCAGAAAGCGAGGACTTCGTCGACGTAGTCGGCAAATTCACTGATGCCGTGGTCGCTGCCCTCGATGACGCGCGTGTGCGCGCCGGGGAAGGCCGCCAGCATCTCGCGATAGTCCAGCACCTCGTCGCCGGTCGCAGCCATCAGGAAATAGCGCTGCGGCCGGGTGATGGGCTCGACCCGCAGCGCCAGCAGTTCATCCAGATGGTGGCGCTCCACCCGCACCGAGCCGCCACCGTGCCAGAGCGGCTGGTCGCCCAGGTGGCGCTCCAGGTCGGTCCAGGGATGCACCGCCGGGTTGAGGAGCACAGCGCGGCAGCCGTGGCGCTCGGCCAGCCAGCGCGCATAGAAGCCACCCAGCGAGGAGCCGATGATGGTGAGCGGCTGCGCGCCACCGGCTTGCGAGGCCGCGATGGCCGCTTCGGCCTGGGCGATGGCCTGGGCCGGCGACACATTCAGCACCGGGCAAGCGTAATAGCGTCCCACGCCCCATTCACGCATGCGCTCCTGGACCAGGCGCGCCTTGAAGGACTGTGGAGATGAGCGGAAACCGTGCAGGTATAGCAGCATGCCAGGCCCCGCTCAGGCGCAAGCACCTGCGGCAAAGGCGTCCAGCAGCTTCTGGTGGACGCCGCCGAAGCCGCCGTTGCTCATGACCAGCACATGGTCGCCCGGGCGCGCGGTGGCTCGCACCGCGCGGACCAGCTCGGGAAGGTCGCTGAAGGCGGCCGCGCGCTCGCCCAGCGGCGCCAGCGATTCGGCCAGGTCCCAGCCCAGGGCATCCTTGCCGCTGGCCGCGCCATACCCGAACACCAGGTCTGCCGCCTCGAGGCTGGCCGGGAGTTGCGCCTTCATCACGCCCAGCTTCATGGTGTTGGAGCGCGGCTCCAGCACCGCCAGGATGCGCGCCGCGCCAACCCGCTTGCGCAGGCCGTCGAGCGTGGTCTGGATCGCAGTGGGATGGTGGGCAAAGTCGTCATAGACCGTGATGCCATCGACCACGCCACGCACTTCCATGCGGCGCTTCACATTCGCGAAGCGCGACAAGGAATCGATAGCTTGCGGCGCTGGCACGCCCACATGGCGGGCAGCCGCAATCGCAGCCAGCGCATTCATCCGGTTGTGCGTGCCTTGCAAGGCCCAGCGGAGCCGGCCTTGCAGCACGTTGCCGAACCAGACATCGAAACTGTCCTGGGTCGTGCCGTCGCCGATGGCATCGCCTTCGGCGGGCTCGCCCGCACGCCAGTCGCCGATGCCAAATTGCTCGGTCTCGCTCCAGCAGCCCCGCTCCAGCACGCGCGCCAGGCTTTCCTCATAGCCGTTGACGATCAGCCGGCCCTGCTCCGGCACGGTGCGCACCAGATGATGGAACTGGGTCTCGATGGCGGCAAGATCAGGGAAGATGTCGGCGTGATCGTATTCCAGGTTGTTCAGGATGGCGGTGCGTGGACGGTAGTGGACAAACTTGCTGCGCTTGTCGAAGAACGCCGTATCGTACTCATCGGCCTCGATCACGAAGAAGTCGGACTCGGTCACCCGCGCCGACACGCCAAAATTCTGCGGCACGCCGCCCACCAGGAAGCCCGGCTGGTAGCCGGCATCTTCCAGGATCCAGGCCAGCATGGAGGTGGTGGTGGTCTTGCCGTGGGTGCCCGCCACCGCCAGCGTCCATTTGCCGCGCAGCACATGCTCGCCGAGCCACTGCGGGCCGGAGACATAAGGCAGGTTGCGGTTGAGGATGGCCTCCATCAGCGGATTGCCGCGCGACACCACATTGCCGATGACGAACAGGTCCGGCTCCAGCGCTAGCTGGCCGGGATCAAAGCCCTCGATCAGTTCAATGCCCTGCGCCTCGAGCTGCGTGCTCATCGGCGGGTAGACATTGGCATCGCATCCGGTGACGCGGTGGCCAGCCTGCTTGGCAAGCACGGCGAGGCCGCCCATGAATGTGCCGCAGATACCAAGGATGTGAATATGCATGGGATTTAGGATTGGGCGGGCCAGGGCGGCCGGGCCGGGTTGCTTCTGGATGGAAAGAATTGTACCTGAGGGGGTGACGGCGACGCCGTGCGGGAAAGGCCCGCGGCCGGGCACGGCAGATTTCCGGGCCGGCGCCTTCGCTCCGAGGAATCTCCCCGTCACCAGCCACTCTAAAAAGCAAAACCCGACCCTAGCGCGCAGGCCGCGATCCCTCCGGTATCATCCCCCCATGCCCCGCCGCCCCACCCTCGACCCCATCCGCCTGCGCGAGGAAATCGCCCAGGCCGCCGCCCGCATGATCGCGGAAGATGGCACCGACTACGCCACGGCCAAGCGCAAGGCCGCGCGGCAACTGCTGGGTGACGTGCGCGTGGCGGGCGAGTGGCTCCCCGACAACGAGGCCGTGGAGGCGGAGGTCCGTCTCTATCAGGCACTGTTCCACTCGGAGAGCCAGCCCCGCGTCCTGGCGCTGCTGCGCCGGCTGGCCGTGCTTGCCATGCGCGACCTTGCCGCATTCCGCCCGTACCTGGCCGGGGCCGTGCTCAACGGCACCGCCACCGAGCATTCCGACGTCTATCTGCAGTGCTTCTGCGATAGCCCCAAGGATCTCACCCTGCACCTGCTCAACGCTGGCGTGGACTTCGACACCAGCGAGACCCGGCACTTCGCCGGCCGCGGCGAGGTCGAGACCCTGAGTTTCCTCTGGAAGGGGCAATGGCCAGCCATGCGCGACGCGCGCCTGCTGGCTGGAGAGATCCGTGCGGAACTTGGCCAGCCCGTCGGCATTCATATAGCGCTGTATGATGCGGATGACGAACGCGGCGCAGTCCGGGCCGCGGCTGGCGGCCGGGTTGCCCGTGCCGATGTGGATGCGGTACTGGCGCTGCTGGCGGCCGCCGAAGCGGCGGCACCCCAGGTGCCCGACGCGCCCGCAGCGGCCTGAGCGCCAGCCTTGACCCGGAGCGTGAGCGAGGCCAGCCACAGGCCATGTGCACCTTCCCTATCGAGCCATCCGGGTTCTTACCTCTTCCATCAGCCGCTATCTTTCTTGCTGCCATGACCTCTTCCACCAGCACTCCTGTCCGCCGCAGCCGCCTCTGGGCCTGGCTTGCCGTTGCCGTCGTGGCCGCCGCCGCGGGCGCGCTGGCCGGGCACTATGTGTTTTCGCCCAAGCCGGCATCCGACGAGGCAGTCGAGACGTTCCTGCGCACGCAACTGCCAGATCCGGACGGCGCCCAGATCAACTTCGCGCAACTTCGTGGAAAAACGGTGGTTGTGAACTTTTGGGCACCCTGGTGCGGCCCCTGCGTGGAAGAAATGCCCGACCTGAATGCGTTGCATAAGGAATACACGGGACGAAAAGTGGAATTTGTCGGCATCGGCATCGATTCCGCCAACAATATCCAGCAGTTCATCAAGAAGATCCCCGTCTCCTACCCGCTGGCCGTGGCCGGCTTTGCCGGCACGGAGCTCTCGCGCAACTTTGGCAACGCGGCCGGCGGCCTGCCCTATACAGTGATCATTGCGCCAGATGGCACGGTCAGCTACCGCAAAATGGGCAGGGTTTCCCCTGACGAGCTGCGCGCCGCGCTGCCTCGCAGCTAGCCATAAGATTCTTGATTTGGGGCGATTTTCTCCTAATCTTGTTCGATCATCACGCAATTTGATTGAAACGCGATTTCGCGACTCCAAAGTGCGGAATCGAGCCTGAAAACTCGCCTGCTTCGAAGCTGCCTATGTCTACGCTGCTAGACAAATCACTCTAAGCTACGGTAATCTCCGCGCAATTTCGTTGAAATGGTCGAGCCGCCGTGATCGATACACCTCCCGAACGCCGCTCTCCCCGCTACCGCAAGGTGCTGGTCCTGCACGGACCGAACCTGAATTTGCTGGGCACGCGGGAGCCGGAAACTTATGGGTACACGAAACTAGCCGATATCGACCTGGCCCTCGCGCAGCGAGCCCGCCAGACCGGCATCGCCCTGGCTACGTTTCAGTCCAACCATGAGGGCGCGCTGGTGGATCGTATCCATGCCGCGCGCGACGAGGGCGTGGATTTCATCATCATCAACCCGGCCGCCTATACGCATACCAGCGTAGCGCTGCGCGATGCGCTGGCCGGGGTGGCGATTCCGTTTGTGGAAGTCCACTTGTCGAACGTGCATCGGCGCGAGAACTTCCGTCATCACTCTTACTTCTCCGATGTGGCGATCGGAGTGATCTGCGGACTTGGCTGGCAGGGGTATCTGCTGGCGCTGGACTATGCCCTCGGGCAGGAGCTGGAACAGGCGCTGCCCGAGACCTGATCCGCCCATTGATTTCTTAAACCGTTACCGCGCCCCCGGCGCCTGCCCCACCGCCATGTTCGCGGCGGACCAAGGCAGCCCGCCGGAGGCGTCAGTTTTTCCCGGACGCAGCCACCAGAGCGGTGGCCGCCGGACAACCCGATTCAGGAGGATAGAAGATGGACCTGCGCAAGCTGAAGACGCTGATCGACCTGGTGGCCGAGTCCGGCATCTCCGAGCTGGAAGTCACCGAAGGCGAAGGCAAGGTGCGGATCGTCAAGGCGCCGCCGCAGGTCATCGCCGCGCCGATGGCCATGCAGCCGATGCAGGCACTGCCTCCGGCCGCCGCGCCGGCCGCGATGCCCGCCGTCGGCACCGAGCCGGCCGCGCCGCAACTGCCGGTGGGCCATGTCGTGACCTCGCCGATGGTCGGTACCTTCTATCGCGCACCGTCGCCGGGCGCGGCGTCGTTCGTCAATGTGGGCGATACCGTCAAGGAAGGCCAGACGGTCTGCATCATCGAAGCGATGAAGCTGCTCAACGAGATCGAGTCGGACAAGGCTGGCGTCATCAAGGAAATCCTGGTCGAGAATGGCCAGGCGGTGGAATACGGCCAGCCGCTGTTCATCATCGGCTGAAACTGACCGGCATGCCGCGCCGCCCGCAGCCTGCGCCGGAATTCTCCGGCCAGCCACGGCGGCGACGGCCACCGGGCGTTCCTCGTCCCGGTGCCAGCACCCCCGCCCGCACTCCGGCTGCCCTCGCCGGGGGCGCCACGATCCGCCGCGGTGGGACCGCCTTTCTCCTCGCAGAGAGTGACTATGTTTGAAAAAATTCTGATCGCGAATCGCGGTGAAATCGCCCTTCGCATCCAGCGCGCCTGCCGCGAGCTCGGCATCAAGACTGTGGTGGTGTATTCGGAAGCCGACAAGGAAGCCAAGTACGTCAAGCTGGCCGACGAAGCCGTCTGTATCGGCCCGGCACCCTCGCCGCTGTCGTACCTCAACATGCCGGCCATCATCTCGGCCGCCGAGGTGACCGACGCGCAAGCCATCCACCCGGGCTACGGCTTCTTGTCGGAAAACGCCGACTTCGCCGAGCGCGTGGAAAAGTCCGGTTTCGTCTTCATCGGCCCGACCTCCGAGAGCATTCGCCTGATGGGCGACAAGGTCTCGGCCAAGCAGGCCATGATCAAGTCCGGCGTGCCGTGCGTGCCGGGCTCCGAAGGCGCCCTGCCCGACGACCCCAAGGAAATCCTGGCCACGGCGCGTGCCGTGGGCTATCCGGTCATCATCAAGGCAGCGGGCGGCGGCGGTGGCCGCGGCATGCGCGTGGTGCACACCGAGGCAGCCCTGGTCAATGCGGTCAACATGACGCGCGAGGAAGCCGGCCGTGCCTTTGGCAACCCGGAGGTCTACATGGAGAAATTCCTGGAGAACCCCCGGCACGTCGAGATCCAGATCCTGGCCGACCAGCATCGCCAGGCCATCTGGCTGGGCGAGCGCGACTGCTCGATGCAGCGCCGCCACCAGAAGGTCATCGAAGAAGCACCTGCGCCGCACATCCCGCGCCGCCTGATCGAGCGCATCGGCGACCGCTGCGCCGAGGCCTGCAAGAAGATCGGCTACCGTGGCGCCGGCACCTTCGAATTCCTGTACGAGAACAACGAGTTCTACTTCATCGAGATGAACACGCGCGTACAGGTTGAGCATCCGGTCACCGAGATGATCACCGGCATCGATATCGTGCAGGAGCAGATCCGCATCGCCTTTGGCGAGAAGCTGCGCTGGCGCCAGAAGGACGTGCAGCTGCGCGGCCACTCGATCGAATGCCGCATCAACGCCGAGGACCCGTTCAAGTTCACGCCGTCGCCCGGGCGCATCACCGCGTGGCACATGCCCGGCGGTCCCGGCGTGCGGGTCGACTCGCACGCGTATGATGGCTACTTCGTGCCGCCCAACTACGATTCGATGATCGGCAAGATCATCACCTATGGCGCCACCCGCGAGCAGGCCATCGCCCGCATGCGGATCGCGCTGTCGGAAATGGTGGTGGACGGCATCCAGACCAACGTACCGCTGCACCGTGAGCTGATGCTCGATGCCAACTTCGTCGAAGGCGGCACCAGCATTCACTATCTCGAGCACCGCCTGGCCCAGAAGAACGTGGCCAAGGGCGGCAAGATCTGAAGCCCCGGCGCGGCCAGTCATAACTGATCGACAAGGATCGCCTGTGGCATTTCAGGAATGTGTGATCGAAATCGCACAAGACCAGGCCGAAGCCTGGTCTGACGCGCTGTTCGACCTCGGCGCGCTGTCGGTCTCGGTGGAAGACGCCGATGCCGATACGCCCGACGAGCAGCCGCTGTTTGGCGAGCCCGGCATGGAGCCGACCCGCCTGGCATGGAACCGCTCACGCGTGGTGGCGCTGTTTGACGACAGCGCCGACCCCGTGCTGGTGGTGGCCGCTGCCGCCAATGCGCTGGGCATCGACCCGGTGCCGGCTTACCAGCTGCGCCCCGTCGAAGACCAGGACTGGGTGCGCCTGACGCAATCCCAGTTCGCGCCGATCCGCATCGGCGAGCGCATCTGGGTGGTGCCGTCGTGGCACGATGCGCCGGAGCCCGACGCGGTGGTGCTGGAGCTGGACCCGGGCCTAGCCTTCGGTACCGGCAGCCATCCCACCACGCGGCTGTGCATGCAGTGGCTGGAACAGAACATCAAGGCCGGCGAAACGGTGCTCGACTACGGCTGTGGCTCGGGCATCCTCGCCATCGTGGCGCGCAAGCTGGGCTCGGGCGACACGCTCGGCATCGATATCGACCCCAACGCGGTGGAAGCCTCGCGCTATAACGCCGAGCGCAATCGCGTGGAGGCCACCTTCGCGCTGCCCGAAACCGTCTCCGAGGCCAGCTACGACCTCGTCGTCGCCAATATCCTGTCCAACCCGCTGAAGCTGATGGCGGCCATGCTGAGCGCGCGGGTTCGCCCCGGCGGCCGGCTGGTGCTGTCGGGCGTGCTGGAGCGGCAGGCTGACGAAGTCGCCGCGGCCTACGCGCCCTGGCTGCCCATGTCGGTCTGGCGCAGCGAGGAAGGCTGGGTCTGCCTGCATGGCACCCGCGGTGAAGGCCCCGGCACCCAGAGCTGAGCCCAGCCCATGGCCGCAGCCAAGCTCGTCACGCGTTGCCCGGCCTGTCGCACTGCCTTTCGGCTGGTGGCGGACCAGCTGCGGCTGCGCCAGGGGTTGGTCCGCTGCGGCCAGTGCGACACCGTCTTCGATGCACGCGAGCACCTGATCGAGTTGCCGGCGCCCGAGCCGGCAGCCGGCCCTGAGACCGTCGCGCAGGCAGGAGAAGGCATTGCCGCCCCTGCCCCCGCCACGCCCCCGGCACAGGAGGCGCCCGCCGAGCACGCGCACGAAGAAACACATGAAGAAGTACACAAGGCTGCCCGCGCACCGCGCGCCCCGCGCAAGCGGGCGCATGCCGTGGCGCACCCGGACACGGAAGCGCACCCAGCCGAAGCCACCGCCGTGCCGCACGAAGCAGCGCACGTCGACACGCCCCTCCAACACGACGCCGACGACAGCCGCCCCGCCGCGGCGCCCTTCGACCCCGGTTACGACCCTGGCTATGACGTGCCGGCGCTCGACGCGCCCACCGTCATGCTGTACCAGACGCAGGCGGAAGCAGACGAGGCAGTGCAGGCCGGCAACCATCGGACGGAGCCAGAAGCTGGCAACGCTGACGAGGACAAGGACAAGGACGAGGACGAGCCTTCCGCGGTGTTCGTGCCCGGCATCGTCGAGAGCGAGGAAGCTAGCCTTACCGCCGCCGCCGAGGCAGAGGCACCGCAGGCAAGCGAAGCACCCGCCTCCGCGGCGGAAGCAGCACCCTGGCCGCAACTCGACCCCAGCACGCTAGGCGACGACGATGCCACGCACACCGCGGACATCGCCGATACGGAAAAGGAAAGTGCTGCCGACATGGCGAAAGCGGCGAACGCAGCATCCGCCACCAGCCATGCCGCCACGAGCGCCGCCGCCAGCACCGAGGCCGACGCAGCGGCCATCCCGAGCGCAAGCGGCTACCTGCGCGCCGAAGCGCAGGACGATCTCCCCGAGATTCCCGAAGCGATCTCACGCGAGCAGGCGGAGCGGCCGTGGATGCGCAGCGACACGCCCGCCACCCCGTCCTTCGCGCCCGACTTCCTGCGCCACGCGCGTGAGCGCGATCCTGGCCCGGCCAGGCGCAAGCGCATGCTGCAAAAGCTGGCGACCGGGTTCCTGGTGATCGCGGGACTGCTGCAAGGCACCTACCTGGCGCGCAGCCAGCTGTCCGGCCGCTTCCCCGTATTGCGGCCCGCCTTCGAGGCGGCCTGCGCGCCGCTGGGCTGCGAGGTGGCGCCGTGGCGCGACATCGACGCCTTGCGCATCGAGAGCTCGCTGCTGCAAAAGCAGGATGACGAATCCGACGCCTACCTGCTTGCCGTGACGCTGCGCAACCAGGGCCGCGCCACCGTGGCGCTGCCGGCTATCGAGCTGGTCATGACGGACCTCCAGGACCAGCTCCTGCTGCGCAAGGTGCTCCAACCCGCCGACTACCTCGAAACCGAGCAGCAGGCCTTTGCCACGCATGGCCTGCGGGCAGGCACGGAGCTGCCGGTTCGGGTACGATTCCGATCGCAGCAAGCGGCGGCAAACTACCGCGTGCTGATCTTCTATCCCTGAATTCCATCTGGGCTCGCCGCCAATCCCGAGCGCCCCCGATTTGCGAGCCCACATTTCACACAGGAGCACATATGAGCAACGTCACCCTCGGCGGCAACGCCATCGAAGTCGGCGGCAAGTTTCCGCAAGCCGGCGACAAGGCCCCCGCATTCACGCTGGTCGGCAAGGACCTGAAGGATGTCACGCTTGCCGACTTCGCCGGCAAGCGCAAGGTGCTCAATATCGTCCCCAGCCTGGACACCCCGGTGTGCCAGGCTTCGGCCCGCAAGTTCAACGAAGCCGCCAGCGGCCTGGCCAACACCGTTGTGCTGACCGTCTCGGCCGACCTGCCGTTCGCCATGGGCCGCTTCTGCACCGCTGAAGGCCTGGCCAACGTGGTGCCGCTGTCGCTGATGCGCGGCGCCGACTTCAAGGGCAATTACGGCGTGGACATCAAGACCGGCCCGCTGGCCGGCGTGACCGCGCGCGCCGTGGTGGTGCTCGATGAGAACGACACCGTGAAGTACAGCGAACTGGTCTCGGAAATCAAGAACGAGCCGAACTACGACGCCGCACTGGCCGCGCTGAAGTAAGCGCGCCACCTGCCAGGCGCGGCCACCCGGCAAAACGGGTGGCCGTTTTTGCATTCAGGGGCACCGGCATGACCCGGTGGCCCCGTCAGCCCGCATTACGAGTACGAGAATTGGAGAGAGCATGTCCAGCCTGATCTGTGGCTCCGTTGCCTACGACACCATCATGACGTTCGAGGGACATTTCCGCGAACATATCCTGCCCGACCAGATCCACATGCTGAACGTGTCCTTCCTGGTCCCGTCCATGCGCCGCGAGTTCGGCGGCTGCGCCGGCAATATCGCCTACACGCTGAAGCTGCTTGGCGGCGACCCGGTGATCATGGCCACCGTCGGCGTCGACGCCGAGCCCTACCTGCAACACCTGCGCGCGCTCGATATCAGCACCGAGCACATCCGCACCCTGCCTGACACATTCACGGCGCAAGCGATGATCACGACCGACCTGGAGAACAACCAGATCACGGCGTTCCACCCCGGCGCGATGAACCAGTCGCAGCTCTCGCAGGTGCAGGACGCGCTCGGCGGCAGCAACGCGCCCGGCCTGGGCATCGTCGCCCCCGACAGCCGCGAAGGCATGCTGCACCACGCGCGCCAGTTCGCCGACGCCGGCGTGCCGTTCATCTTCGACCTGGGCCAGGCCATGCCGCTGTTCAACGGCGACGATCTGCGCCAGTTCGTTGAACTCGCCAGCTACGTGACGGTCAATGACTACGAAGCCCAGGTTCTGCTGTCGCGTACCGGCTGGACCAGCGATGAAGTCGCCGCGCAGGTCAAGGCGTTCATCGTGACCCACGGCGAAAAGGGCGCCACCGTCTTCGCCGACAAGCAGAAGTACAATATCGCCTCCGTGAAAGCGGATCGCGTCGTCGATCCGACCGGCTGCGGCGATGCCTTCCGCGGCGGCCTGCTTTACGGCATCGAACGGGGCTTCGACTGGGAAACAACGGGCCGGCTTGCCAGCCTGATGGGCTCCATCAAGATCGCGCACCAGGGTCCGCAGAACCACAAACCGTCGCGCGACGAAATCGGTGAACGCTTCCAGTCCGCTTTTGGCTACCGCTACGAGTAACACCTTTTCCGGGATTGATCCTATGCACACCCTGATTCGCACCAGCGCCATCGCGCTCGCCGCCGCAGCCACCTTGGTGGCTGGCTGCGCCGCGCAGTCGAATTCCGCCAGCATCTATACGCCGGGCCAGGCGCAGCGCGAGCAGACCTTGCGCTACGGCGTGGTCGAGACGGTTCGCGAGGTGCTGATCCAGGGCGACCAGACCGGCGCCGGCACGATCGCCGGTGGCGCCATCGGCGGCATCGCCGCCGGCAGCACCATCGGCAACGGCGGCGGCTCGGTGGCGGCCGGCGTGCTGGGCGCCGTGCTCGGCGGCATCGCCGGCAGCATG
Organism: Cupriavidus sp. GW822-FHT02D05; assembly: GCF_058802485.1. Lineage (NCBI taxonomy): Bacteria > Pseudomonadati > Pseudomonadota > Betaproteobacteria > Burkholderiales > Burkholderiaceae > Cupriavidus > Cupriavidus sp. GW822-FHT02D05. Next base: position 231,173 of record NZ_JBXAOE010000003.1, read on the forward strand.
GCGGAGAACAAGATCAGCCAGCGCCGCGGCCTGGAAATCACCGTGCGCCTGGACAACGGCGATATGCGCGCCATCGTCCAGGACGCCGACGAAGCCTTCCGTCCGGGCGAGCGCGTGCGCTTGCTGTCGTCGGGCGGCACGACCCGCGTCACGCACTAAGCGCGGTACGCTGGACGGCATAGGGCGGCCCTGGGTGGCCGCGCAGCGGGGGTGGCAGCCTAGGTTGCCACCCCCGCTGCTCGATAGCTCCTGGCACGTCTGGATCGGTCTCCGGGGCCGCGCTCCACACACCGCAATACGATCCTGGCAAAGCGCTGCCTCCTTCACCGGAGCGGCGCTTTTTCTTTGCAGCGTTCCCGGCCCGGGTTCCCGTGTCCCGCGTTCCGTGCTCCGCTTGCCGTTCTTCGATCGCCCATGAAAAAACCCGCCGGGCTTGCACCATCGGCGGGTTGGCAAGACTAGCGTCTTGCGGACCGGATACGCAGTATCCGGTCAGTGCGGCACGCCCTGCGTGCCTTGGCAATTCCCAGCGGTAGCCGTTGCCGGCACGCTTACGGACGGGTGCCCGTGGGGAAAGGCCATGCCGCAGCCGGGTTCAGCGCGGTCTTGGCAGCTGCAGCGGGTGCAACAGCAGGTGCAGCGGCAGGCTTGGCAGGCGCGGCCTTCTTGGCAGCAGCCTTCTTGGCCGGTGCCTTCTTGGCAGCAGGCGCCTTCTTGGCCGGAGCAGCCTTCTTGGCAGCAGCCGCCTTCTTGGCGGGCGCGGCCTTCTTGGCTGCCGGCGCAGCCTTCTTGGCCGGTGCGGCCTTCTTGACGGCGACCTTCTTGGCCGGTGCGGCCTTCTTCGCTACGACCTTCTTGGCGGCAGCTTTCTTGGCCGGTGCGGCCTTCTTGGCTACAACCTTCTTGGCGGCGGCCTTCTTTGCCGGTGCAGCTGCTTTCTTGGCCGGCGCTGCCTTCTTCGCTACGACCTTCTTGGCGGCGACCTTCTTCACTGCAGCCTTCTTGGCCGGTGCAGCTTTCTTGGCCGGTGCTGCCTTCTTGGTGGCGACCTTCTTCACAGCGGCTTTCTTGGCCGGGGCGGCTGCCTTCTTGGCGGCCGGCTTGGCGGCGACCTTCTTAGCCGCCGGTTTCTTCTTTGCAGTCGTTGCCATGGATAACTCCTTCACTAGAGAGTGAATATCGAATGACCTAAGTTGGCGACCCGACCGACCCGAGGCGCGATACTGCGGTGCGACCCCAATCGAGCGAGCGATTCATCGGCGCACGGCGCGCGTTGTGGCCGCACGCTAATGAATTCGGTGGCAGGGGCACCGCGGCGCGCGGTGCGAATGTGGCCAAGCGGAGCCCACAGCCGGGCTTCTGACGCTTGCCGCGCCCTGGAATATTCGATCTGCCCGCGCCATCCGCCGGATCGGCGCGCGACATGAAAAGAGAGATATCGGCCGGCATTTCCGTGATGCGGGCCAGGCCACGCACACCACGTACGGCATTTTTTCGGGGGTAGTTCGCCCATCCCGTTACTGGGCCAAAGGAGACTGCACGCGTTTTAGAAAACCAGTACGGCTTGGTCTGCGTCAAAGTTCTAGTGCTCCTGAGCTACCTGTTTCATTGCATCGAAGTGGGTGGCGCTCATCGTTGCGCATCACGTCCAACCTCATCGTTGCATCTTGCTGTCTTGCCTGCCACGCAGCCATGCAATGAAGTGAGACTCTTGTCAAGGCGAATCATAATTCGTTTGTTGGGCGATGTTAAGAAAAAAGTGCAAAAAAACTTGCGCGCGAGCATGACAACTTCATCGTCTTCGTCGTTGCGCTGCGCTGACCTCGTCTTTGCTTGCGCGCGCCGCGCTCTCATCGCGTCTCTCGCACCCTCGCGACGCTGCTCGCGACCATGCTCGATGCAGCTTCGACACAGCATCGCGCGAGCGCGAAGACGTCGCTGGCGTGCTCCGGAATTCCGGCGTGCGCATCGCAGCCGGCGCGTCTTCCATGCCCTTCAGCAATGCCGATTTCCGCTCATTGTGTAAAGCCGGAAACCCGCATGCACAAAGGCTTTTGGGGAAGCAGAAAAATTCTGCGCGACAACCGTCGGCACGCGTTGCGCGAGCGCCGGGACGCGTGATGCCCGGATGCGATCGAGCGCTGCGAGGACATCGGCAACGCTACCGCGAAGACGCGCATCCGCAACGCGGCGCGCAGCGCGGACAGTGCGCGTCGCCTCAACCCGGCACGCACGCTCACGCGCAGCGCGCGCAGTGATGCGCCGACGCAACGGTTTGAGAATCGTCACCGCGACACGCGCTCTCCAACGATGCTCGAACGATGTCGACCACCATCTCGCACTCGCATCGCGCAGGCGTCATCGACACGTGAGATGCCCTTCCGAATCTCGCTTCGCTGGTGGTCTCGCCGGTGGTCTCACGGCAGTGTCGGCATGCGTCCGACAGCGGATGACTTCGCGCGTCGACCAGGGCGGCAGATCGCGTGGCGAGGCATCGGCTCGCGCACCATCCGAATGGTCTACTGCCAAAGGAGCAGGTCGCCGGTGCACGCAAGGAACGAGAGCGTGGATGGCCGCACGCGCCGGCGCCCCTGAGGCAGCAAGCACGCCGTGGCGCCCCCACTTGAAACGCATCGCTAGAGGATTGCTTCGAGTGCCGGGCAGCGGACAATTTGCTGCATGACAGAATCCGCCTGCTTCCAGACGCCAGGCCGGTCTGCGGCAGTTGCCGGGGGGGCTTTGGTGCGTACGCAAAGGCGGGCTGGCGATTGCAGCGAGAGCGCATCGCCAGTAGATTGGCGTACGCGCGCCGCCGGGCTGGCCCTGTGCTGGCATCATGGCGCGCACCAACTCGAAGAGGAGATCACGATGCACTTTACTGCCCCCCGCTGCGTCGCACGCGCCGCCGCCATCGCGGCACGCACCGCCGTGCTCGCCGGCGCGCTGCTGGGTAGCGCCGCTGCGCTGGCCCAGGCCACCCCCGCCGGCTCATGGAAGACCATCGACGACGCCACCGGCAAGCCGCGCGGCCTGGTGGAAATCAGCGAACAGAACGGCGTCTACAGCGGCAAGCTGGTCAAGAGCTTCACCGAGAACGACGGCAAGGCCAAGGTGTGCGACAAGTGCACCGACGCGCGCCGCGACCAGCCCATCATGGGGATGACCATCATCACCGGCCTGCGCAAGACCGGCGACAACGAGTGGAGCGGCGGCGAGATCCTCGACCCCGAAAGCGGCAAGCTCTACAAGACCAAGATGTCGCTGGCGGATGATGGCAAGAAGCTCAACGTGCGCGGCTTCATCGGCATCAGCCTGCTGGGCCGCACCCAGACCTGGGAGCGCGAACGCTAGCCTGCCACGACCGGCAATGCCGGTGCCACCGACGGCACCGGCATCATCGCCAGCTTGCCTGCGCGCATCGCCGCCGCGCCACCTCCGCCACACCCTCCCCCGCCCGCCCCACCACCCATGCCGCCCGCGCTCCCTTGCGCGGCATGCGGCCCGTTGCCTGCCATGCGCTGCCCGCATGACGACATGCGCAGAATTCGTTTTCGGCCCGGCGGCGCTGCTCCTACCATCGGACTACCTGCCGTGCGCCGATTGATCCCCGACCGCACCGGGCGGCGCTGCCACGCCGACCCGGCATCGACGCGGTGCGCGCAACGGGCCCGCCAACCCAGGAGGATGTCATGCACGCAAGCGCCCACCCAGAAGCGCCATCGAAGCCCCCAAGCGTCAGCGGCGCGCAACGCCGCCGCGCCATCGTCGCCACCGTGATCGGCAACGGTCTCGAGTGGTTCGACTTCACCGTCTACAGTTTCTTCGCCGTCATCATCGCGAAGCTTTTCTTTCCCACCGGCAATGACCTGTCTTCACTGCTGCTCGCGGTTGCCACGTTTGGCGTGGGATTCTTCATGCGGCCGGTCGGCGGCATCATCCTCGGGGTATACGCCGACCGCGTGGGCCGCAAAGCCGCGCTGTCGCTGACCATCCTGCTGATGGCGCTGGGCACCACCATGATCGGCCTGGCGCCCACCTATGATCAGATCGGTGTCTTCGCACCGCTGCTGATCGTGGTGGCACGGCTGCTGCAGGGCTTCTCCGCCGGCGGCGAGATGGGCGGCGCCACCGCCTTCCTGACCGAGTACGCCCCGGTGGAGCGCCGCGCCTACTACTCCAGCTGGATCCAGGCGAGCATCGGCGTGGCCGTGCTGCTGGGCGCTGCGGTCGGCACCTTCGTCACCTCCGCGCTGAGCACCGAGGCGCTCAATAGCTGGGGCTGGCGCCTGCCATTCCTGCTCGGCATCGTGATCGGGCCGGTTGGCTACTACATCCGCCATCACCTCGACGAGACGCCGACCTTCCGCGATGCCACCGACAAGTCGGACTCGCCGCTGACCGAAGTGCTGCGCGACTACCCGCGCCAGACCGCGGCCAGCTTCTCGATGGTGATCTTGTGGACGGTCTGCACCTATGTGCTGCTGTTCTATATGCCGACGTACTCGGTCAAAGTGCTCCATGTGCCGCAGTCGACTGGCTTCATCGCCGGCATGGTGGGCGGACTGGCGATCATGGTGTGTTCGCCGCTGGTCGGGCTGCTGGCCGATCGCATCGGGCGCCGCGTGCTGCTATCGGGTTCCGCGCTGCTGATCCTGGTGCTGGCTTACCCGATGTTCGCCTACATCAACCAGGCCCCGGGGCTGGCTTCGCTGGTGGTCTTCCAGCTGGTGTTCGGTATCTTGATCGCCACCTACACCGGCCCGATCCTGGCGGCGTTCTCCGAGCTCTTCCCGGCCAAGGTGCTGTCGACCGGATTGTCGGTGGCCTACAACCTGGCGGTCACCATCTTCGGCGGCTTCGCGTCGTTCATCATCACCTGGCTGATCGCCAGCACGGGCAGCACCATGGCGCCTGCGTTCTACGTGATGTTCGCCGCCGCCATCAGCCTGGCCGGCACGCGCCTGGTGCGCGAGCCCGCCTACCTGTGCCCGGCGCAGGCTACCCGAGCCGCTCAACCCGTCTAATGACTGTCCCGCGCATGAAACAGATCCTACTCAAGGGCGGCAACGTCCTCGACCCTGCCCATGGCAGCCTCCTGCAACGCCACGATGTGCTGATCGAAGGCGAGCGCATCGCCGACGTTTCGGCCGCGCCGATCCACGCGCCCGGCGCGCAGGTGATCGACCTCTGCGGCAAGACCGTGATGCCCGGGCTGATCGACTGTCACGTGCACGTGCTGGCGTCGCTGGCCAACCTCGGCCTGAATGCGGTGCAGCCTAATGTACTGGTGGCGTTGCGCGCCGTGCCAATCATGAAAGCCATGCTCGAGCGCGGCTTCACCACCGTACGCGATGCGGGCGGCGCCGACTGGGGCCTGTCGCAGGCCATCGAGACCGGCCTGGTACCGGGCCCGCGCATCTTCCCGTCCGGCAAGGCACTGTCGCAAACCGGCGGGCACGGCGACTTCCGCCCGCGCGCCGATGTGCTGGAGCCATGCTCGTGCGCCTTCCGTGCCGGCGCCATCGCACGTGTGGCCGATGGCGTGGATGCGGTGCGTCTGGCGGTGCGCGAAGAGATCCAGAAGGGCGCCACGCAGATCAAGATCATGGCATCCGGCGGCGTGGCGTCGCCCACCGACCCGATCGGCAACACGCAATACAGTGAAGACGAGATCCGCGCCATCGTGGCCGAGGCCGAGGCGGCCCAGACGTATGTGATGGCGCACGCCTATACCGGCCGCGCCATCGCGCGCGCGGTGCGCTGCGGCGTGCGCACCATCGAGCACGGCAACCTGGTCGACCGCGCAGCCGCGCGCGTGATGCGCGAGCATGGCGCGTTCGTGGTGCCTACCCTGGTCACCTACGAAGCGCTCGCGCGCGACGGCGCGCGCCTGGGCTTGCCGGCGGAATCGGTGGCCAAGATCGAAACCGTGCGCCAGGCCGGCCGCGACTCCCTCGCCATCTACGCGGAAGCCGGCGTGCCGATGGGCTTTGGCTCCGACCTGCTGGGCGAGATGCACCAGGACCAGTCGGATGAGTTCCGCATCCGCGCGGAGCTGCTCGGCAACCTGGAGGCGATCCGCAGCGCCACCTCGATCGCCGCCGCGATCCTGCAGCGCGAAGGCGAGCTCGGCACCGTGCGCGCCGGCGCGCTGGCCGACCTGATCGCGGTCGATGGCAACCCGCTGGCGGACATCGGTGTGCTGTGCGGCCAGGGCGAGCACCTGGCGCTGGTGATGCAGGCAGGACGGCTGCATCGCCAGCCGGGCTGAAATCAAACGCGATAGATGCGGCAAACGCGGGCGGACAGTGCCCGCGGACTATCATGGCGGCTAAACCGTTCCACTCGCCACCATGCGTATCTCCCCCCTTCCGCCGCTGCCCTGCCTGGTCGCCTTCGAGTCGGCCATGCGGCATGGCAGCTTCACCCGCGCCGCCAGCGAACTGCACCTGACGCAGAGCGCCATCAGCCGCCAGGTGGCGCAGCTCGAACACTTCCTTGGCAAGAAACTCTTCATCCGCGAGCCGCGCGCACTGCGCCTGACCGTGAGCGGCCAGGCTTATGCCGAAGAGGTGCAGCGCCTGCTGTCGGCCTGCGCCGAAGCGACCGAGGATGTGATGAAGCGCAAGGGCCATGCCGAGCTGACGGTGGCCTGCTCCTGCGGCGTCGCGGTGCTCTGGCTCACGCCCAGGCTGGCAGCCTTTCGCACCGCGCACCCCGACATCCACCTGCGCCTGCTGGTCAACGACAGCCTGGCCTCGCTCTCGCCCGCCGAGTTCGACGTGGGCATGTATTACCTGCGCGAGGGGCCGCCCGCGGGACTGGCATCGCGCCGGCTTTACGACGAAGACGTGTTTCCCGTCTGCGCGCCGCACTACCTGGCCGGCCGCCGGCTGGAGCCTGCGGACCTCCCCGGCGAGACCTTGCTGATGCTCGAAGACGGACAGCGCCAATGGATGTCGTGGCAGACCTGGCTGGCGCACAACGGCCTTGCGGACGCGCGGCCACCGCACAAGCTGGTGGCCAACCAGTATCCGATCCTGCTGCAGCTCGCCATCGAAGGCCAGGGCATCGCCCTGGGGTGGCGCCACATGATCGACCGCTGCCTGCAGGAAGGGCTGCTGGTGCGCGCCTGCGAGGCGAGCGCGAGCCTGGGCGGTGGCTACTACGCGGTGTGGCCGCAAGACCGCGCGGAGGCCGCGGCAGCACGGACGTTCCGCAACTGGCTGGCACAGCAGAGCGCGGAAAGCCAGTAACGGGGGCGCATGCGGATTCAGCGAATTGACAGGTTCGCTGGTTATGATCCGTCGCAGCAGCACCTGAGGACCTAGCACTTAACACCTAGCACCCGTGCAGCCGTGCACCCAAAACAGCCAATGGAGACAACCATGCGTATTCCCGCCACCAGCCGCGCGCTGGCCCTCGCCGTTCCCGCCCTGTTCGCCGCCGCCGGCTTCGCCACGCCCGCGCAGGCCACCGATGCCTGGCCGACTCACGTGATCAAGTTCGTCGTGCCGTTTACCGCCGGTGGCGCCAATGACCTGGTGGCGCGCGCTGCCGCCGACGCGGTTGGCAAGCGCCTGGGCCAGACCGTGATGATCGAGAACCGCCCGGGCGCTGGCGGCGTGGTGGGTGCGGACTACGTGGCCAAGGCCAAGCCGGATGGCTACACCTTCCTGATCGGCGCCGTAGGCACGGTCACCAACAGCCTGATCCGCACCAAGATGCCCTACGCGGCCGACGACCTGGTGCCGGTCTCGCTGGTCGCGGTGAGCCCATCCGTGATCGTGGTTTCGCCGTCCCTGCCGGTGAACAACCTGAAGGAACTGGTCGAGTATTCCAAGAAGCAGGCTTCGGGCGCCAACTTCGCCACCGCCGGCAGCGGCAGCACGCCGCACTTTGTCGAAGAGATGCTCAAGGAGAAAGGCGCGGTGCTGACCGTGGTGCCTTACAAGAGCGGCTCGGAGAGCATTACCGCAGTGATCGGCAACCAGGTCACGGCTACCTCCGAGGCCAGCGTGGTGGTGCTGCCCAACATCAAGGCCGGCAAGCTCAAGGCGCTGGGCGCGACCTGGGACAAGCGCATGAGCGCGGCGCCGAACATCGCAACCACCGCCGAGCAAGGCATGCCGGACGTGCGTATTGGCCACTGGGCCGGCGTGTTCGCGCCCAAGGGCACCGACCCCGCCATCCTCAAGAAGATGAACGCCGAAATGAGCGCCGCCATGCAAACGCAGGAAACGCGCGACCGGCTGATTCCCAACGGCATCGAACCCGCCGGCGGCACGCAGGAGAGCTTCATTGCCTTCATCAAGTCGGAGCGCGAGCGCCTTGGCCGTCTCGCAAAAAACGCCAACATGACGGCGGAATAAGAAATATTTTCAGCCGCCCCGACGACAAGGGCGGTGAATGTCTGTATCGGGCTCGTTACGTACGGGCCCGTTTCATTTTATAAATGTGCTCGATGCAAATCTTTAAACAGCAAGCGCATGTAGTATGATCCACAAATGCCAATTAATGTTTCTACATTAGAACATTAGAAGCGCAATCACATTGTCTGTGATAAAAAGACAACGCGAATTGCAACGCAAATCATTCGCATTTATATTCCGGCTCGCCCAACCATGATTGCCTTCCGCCGTTGGCCGAACCGATCCAGGCGCGCACCTTCTTGCCGCTGCCGGCCGGCTCGTGCCCGCGGCCGCACCGGAACCGAGAAACGACATGAATCGCCGCACGCCGATCGCGACTGCCCTGCTCGCGCTGTTCGCCACGCCCGTTGCCACCCTGGCCCAGACGGCCGCCACGGCCCCCGCGACACAGCCCACGACGACGCTGCATGAGGTGGTGGTGCAAGGCAGCAGCGCCAATGACGACTACAGCGCGGTGAAGAGTTCAATCAGCAAGCTGCCCGCGGAACTGCGCGACATTCCGCAATCGGTCACGGTGGTCAACAAAGCGCTGATCGACGCGCAGGGCGGCACCTCGCTGGCCGATGCGCTGCGCAATGTCCCGGGCATCACCATCGGCGGCGCGGAGGGTGGCCAGATCGGCAACAACATCAACCTCAACGGTTTCTCCGCGCGCACCGACATCTACCTGGATGGCTTCCGAGACCGCGGCCAGTACTATCGCGACGTCTTCGCGCTGGATTCGGTGGAAGTGCTGATGGGTCCCTCGTCGATGCTGTTCGGGCGTGGATCAACCGGGGGCGTGATCAACCAGGTCACCAAGAAACCGTCGCTGAAGGCTGCCACCGAAGTCACCGGCTCGGTCACCACCAACGGCCTGGTGCGCGCCACCGCGGACTACAACACGCCCACGGGCGAGACCTCGGCCTTTCGCATCGCGGCGATGGCCCAGGACGGCTCGGCTAGCACGCGCGACCAGACCAAGGTGAAGGACTTCGGCCTGGCGCCGTCGTGGCGCCTGGGCATTGGCACCCCCACCGAGATCACGCTGTCGGCGCTGCTGCAGCATAACGAGGACCAGCCCGACTACGGCCTGCCGGCCATCAACGGGCACCCGGTCAACGTCGACCGAAAGACGGCCTATGGCTTCAACGACGACCGCACCATCCAGGACGTGGCCTCGCTGGGCGCCACCGTGGATCACAAGTTCTCGCCCAACCTGCGCCTGCGCAACCAGACCCAGTTCAACTACGTCAACACCAACGCGCGCGAAACCGCGCCGAACGCCGTCGGCACGGTCAGCGCCAAGGGCTTCACCCCGCTGACCACCACCACGCTGCCGCTGGATGCGCTGTTCGTGCGCCAGCAAAGCCATGACCGCCATATCCGCGATTACTCGATCTTCAACCAGACCGAGCTGACCGCCAAGTTCGACACCGGCCCGGTCAAGCACACCGTGCTGGTGGGTGCCGAGATCGGCCACGATGGCTATGACAACCAGAACTACTACCGCAACGGCACCTGCAACGGCGTGGCGCTGAACCCCGCCGCCACCGCCACCGCTGCGGCCGGCACCAGCGGCTACGCGGCGTGCGAGCCGGTCGTCAACCCGACCTACAGCAACTCGCCGGCCACCGCGCCGAGCGCGACCGGCAATCGCCAGGGCGCGGCGGCCAACACGCTGGCGGCCTACATCAACGACTCGGTGGAGTTCAGCAAGCAATGGAAGCTGGTGGGCGGCCTGCGCTACGACAAGTACATTGCCAGCATCACCAATTCAATCAACTCGTCCAACACGCTGGGCAGCACCGTGTTGCCCAGCGCCAGCCAGACCGTCAACTTCACCAGCGTGCGCGTGGGCGGCATCTGGCAGCCGACCGAGGCGCAGTCCTACTACCTGTCGTACGGCACGTCGTTCAACCCGTCGCTGGAGCAACTGGTGGGCACCGTGGGCCAGCAGAACCTGGACCCGGAAAAGAACAAGTCCTATGAAGTGGGCGGCAAGTGGGATCTGCTGGGCGGCGACCTGTCGCTGAATTCGGCGCTGTTCCAGATCACCAAGGACAACGCCCGCAGCCAGATCGACGCCACCACGTACTCGCTGGCCGGCAAGATCCGCGTGCGCGGCTTCCGCGCCGGCGCCACCGGCCGCATCACCAGCAAGTGGCAGGTCTTCGCGGGATACACCTATCTGGACGGCGAGATCGTCAACGGCATCGCCGCCGGCACCCAAGGCATGGTCCCGACCAATACGCCCAGGCACACCGCGACGGCGTGGACCAGCTACCGCGTGCTGCAGGACTGGGAAGTGGGCGGCGGCGCCTTCTATATGTCGCAGCGCTACGCCAACAACACCAACACCGTGCAGGTGGGTGGCTATGTGCGCTGGGACGGCATGATTGCCTACCATCAGCCGAAGTACGACGTGCGCCTGAACCTGTTCAACATGTTCGACAAGAAGTACTACGATGCGCTGATCCAGTCGGACGGCGGACGCTCGGTGCCCGGCACCGGCCGCACCGCGATGCTGTCCTTCATCTACCGTATGTAAGCTGAGGTAAAGTGGCGCGATGCCATGTCACGCCACGCGGCAGGGCCGGAAACCTCCCGCGCGCTGCCGCCGAACCCTGTCGAGATCGTCATGCTTGTCTGCATTCCCAAGGTCCTCAACGCGGAGCAGCTTGCCGTGCTGCGCCAGCATCTCGACCAGGCCGGCACGGCCTGGGTGGATGGCCGCGTATCGGCCGGCTACTCCGGCGCGCCGGTCAAGTTCAACCAGCAGATCGACGAGCGCGCCGAAGTGGCGCAGCAGTGCCAGCACCTGATCCTTGGCATGCTCGAGCGCAATCCGCTGTTCATCAGCGCGGCGCTGCCCAATATCGTCTACCCGCCGATGTTCAACCGCTACAGCGAGGGCATGACCTTCGGCGCCCATGTGGACGGCGGCGTGCGCATTCATCCGCACAATGGCCGCAAGCTGCGCACCGATATCTCGGCCACGCTGTTCCTCAGCGACCCCGCCAGCTATGACGGCGGCGAGCTGCAGGTGGAAGACACCTACGGCACCCACAGCGTCAAGCTGGAAGCCGGCGACATGGTGATCTATCCCGCCACCAGCCTGCACCAGGTCACCCCGATCACGCGCGGCACGCGCGTGGCGAGCTTTTTCTGGATCCAGAGCCTGGTGCGCGACGACGCGCAGCGCGCGCTGCTGTTCGACCTCGACAACGCGATCCAGAAACTCAACCAGACGGGCGCCGACGATGGTGCGCGGCGCTCGCTGGTGGGTTGTTACCACAACCTGCTGCGGCAGTGGACCGAGACCTGAAAAGGGACGAGTCAATCCACTGCGCGGCTATGCAAACTGCTCCGCCAGCGCCGCCCTGACCTTCCCGACCAGCTCTGCCTCCCCGGCCCGTGCCGGCAGCAGGAAAAACTCCGCCGTGGGCAAGGCCGGCAGCTTGAGCCTGGCCAGCGTAGCCGCATCGATCCGCGCCACGCCCGGCCCGATCGCCGACTCGTTCAGGCACGAGACACCAAGCCCGGCAGCCAGCGCCAGATGCAGGCCAGCCACGCCCGAGGCGGAATGGGCAATCGCGTGGTCCAGGCGCCGTCGCCGCAGCGTCTGCACCACGTACTGATGCAGCGAGCAGGTATCGGGCAGCAGCACCAGCGGCAGCGGGCCGCTCACGCGCTCCGCCTCGCCTTGCGCCGCGACCCAGGCCAGCGCCTCGCGGCGCAGCACGGTGCCGCGCGCGCCCTTGGCGCCAGCCTGCTGGCCTCCCCCCTTGCCCGGCAACCGCATCGACAAGCCGATATCGAAATCATCGGTGTGCATTCCCGCATCGATGACGCTGCTTTTCGTCACCTGTACATGCAGCCGCAGGTAGGGATAGCGCTCGCGCAGCCCGCGCAGCATGCCGGCGATCTCGCCTGGCCGGAAGTAGTCCGTCACCGCGAGCCGCAACTCGCCATCCAGCGTGTGGCCGCGCAGGTCTTGCAGCGCCAGCTCGGACAGCGCGAGGATGCGCCGCGCATGCTCGAGCAAACGCGTGCCGGCGGGTGTCGGCGCCGCGCCCTGCTTGCCGCGCGTGAGCAGCGGCACGCCGGCGCGCTCCTCCAGCTTACGCAGTTGCTCGCTGACCGAGGACTGCGACAGGAACAGCCGAGGCGCCGCGGCGGACAGGCTGCCGGCGTCCGCCACGGTCACGAACGTGCGTAGCTGGTCGAGTTCAAGTGCGCGCATGGCGGGCCCCCAATCTTATTTCGGTATTGACGATGGATAGTATCGTAAATTCCCGTTTTTCCGATGGAAGGCAAACACCTAAACTGGCATCACTTACCCGCTGAGCCAAACCCAGCCAACCCAGTGAAACCGCAAGAACAAAGGAGTCCGTCATGCCCCACATCAACCTGCAGATCTCCGGCAAACCCAACGCATCGCTGACCCGCCGCAGCGCCGCCGCCGTGACCGAGCTGACCCAGCGCGTGCTCGGCAAGAAGCCGGAGGTCACCGTCGTTTCCGTGCAGTACATCGACCACGACGCCTGGATCATTGGCGGCGACCCGCTCTCGGAGCTTGGCCGCAACGCCTTTCACCTCGACATCAGCGTAACGGACGAAACCAACACCAAAGCGGAGAAAGCGCAGTACCTGAAGGCCGCGTTCGAGGCCCTCTCGGAGCTGATCGGCAACGTGCATCCGGTGTCATACATCCACGTAGTGGATGCGCGCGCCGCCACCTACGGCTACGGCGGCCTGTCGCAGGAATACCGCTACCACCACGGCTGAAGCCCTGGCCACGGACGAGGGCAAAGAGGCGAGCCTTTGAGGCAGGACATTGTCGCAGTGCAGCAAGCTGTGGCAAAGTCGGCACCTGATCTGCCGCGCACGGCGCCACGAGCGCCGCGCGCGCGGAAGAACCACAAGGAGAACCGATGTCCTTCCTGATAGTCCTGGCCGCCCTGGCCTTCCTGATGTTTGCGGCCTACCGTGGCTACAGCGTCATCCTGTTCGCCCCGGTGGCCGCGCTCGGCGCCGTCCTGCTGACCGAGCCTGCCGCCGTGGCGCCGGTCTTCTCCGGCATCTTCATGGAGAAAATGGTCGGCTTCGTCAAACTGTATTTCCCGGTCTTCCTGCTGGGCGCCGTGTTCGGCAAGGTGATCGAGCTGTCGGGCTTCTCGGAGTCCATCGTGGCCGCCGCCATCCGCTACATAGGCCGCTCGCGTGCCAATGCGGTGATCGTCGCCGTTTGCGCGCTGCTGACCTATGGCGGCGTCTCGCTGTTCGTGGTGGTGTTCGCCGTCTATCCGTTCGCGGCGGAGCTTTACCGGCAGAGCAATATCCCCAAGCGGCTGATGCCGGGCGCCATTGCGCTGGGCGCGTTCTCGTTCACCATGGATTCGCTGCCGGGCACGCCGCAGATCCAGAACATCATCCCCACCACCTTCTTCAAGACCACGACCTGGGCGGCGCCGGTGCTGGGCCTGCTGGGCTCGCTGTTCATCATCGGGGTGGGCCTGGGCTACCTGGAGTGGCGCCGCCGCGCGGCCATGGCACGCGGCGAGGGCTATGGGACAGCGTTGCGCAATGAGCCGGAGCGCAGCCAGACCGGCCACCTGCCGCATCCGGCACTGGCGCTGCTGCCGCTGGTGGTGGTGGGCGTGGCCAACTTCGTCTTCACGCGCATGATTCCGCAGTGGTACGGCAGCAGCTACAGCGTGTCGCTGCCCGGGCTGGCCAAGCCCGTGGAGACGCAGATCGCCACCGTGACCGCGATCTGGGCGGTGGAGGCGGCGCTGCTGCTGGGCATCGTGGTGGTGGTGGCGACGGCGTTCGGCGCGGTGCGCGAACGCTTTGCCGAGGGCAGCAAGAGCGCCATCGGCGGCGCGCTGCTGGCCGCCATGAACACGGCCTCGGAGTATGGCTTCGGCGGCGTGATCGCCGCGCTGCCCGGCTTCCTGGTCGTCAGCGATGCGCTCAAGAGCATCCCCAACCCGCTGGTCAATGCCGCCGTGTCTGTCAGCACGCTGGCGGGCATCACCGGCTCGGCGTCGGGCGGCATGAGCATCGCGCTGGCCGCCATGTCGGACACCTTCATCCACGGCGCGCAGGCCGCCGGCATTCCGCTCGAGGTGCTGCACCGCGTGGTGTCCATGGCCAGCGGCGGCATGGATACGCTGCCGCACAACGGCGCCGTGATCACCCTGCTGGCGGTGACGGGCCTGACGCACCGGGAGTCCTACCGCGACATTTTCGCGGTGACCGTCATCAAGACGCTGGCCGTGTTCTTCGTGATCACGGTCTACTACGTGACCGGCCTGGCCTGAACGCGGCGGCGCGCGCCGCGCCTTGTGGATCGCGCCATCCTTACCTAGTGTGAGTGGGTAGCCGGCCGTGCGCGCGTGCTTTGCACGCCACATGTCGGCGGCTCCACCCTGCACTTCCCACCGGAACACCGCATGAAAACCGTGAGTCTGCCCGGCGGCGAAAGCGTTGCCGCGCTCGGCATGGGCACCTGGAACATGGGCGATCAGCCGGCTGCGCGCGCGGAAGAGCTTGCCACGCTGCGTCTCGGGCTGGACCTGGGCCTGACCCTGATCGACACCGCCGAGATGTACGGCGATGGCCGCTCCGAGGAACTGGTCGGCGAAGCCATCGCCGGCCGGCGCGACGAGGTCTTCCTGGTCAGCAAGGTGTACCCGCACAACGCCGGGCGCACCGGCGCGGTGGCCGCCTGCGAGCGCAGCCTGCGCCGCCTGGGCACCGACCGCCTCGACCTGTACCTGCTGCACTGGCGTGGCGGCGTGCCGCTGGCGGAGACCATGGAGGCCTTCATGGCGCTGCGCAAGGCGGGCAAGATCCGTCACTTCGGCGTCAGCAACCTCGACCTGGACGACATGCGCGCGCTGTGGCGCGTGCCCGGCGGCAAGGAGGTCGCGGCCAACCAGTTGCTCTACAACCTCACGCGGCGCGGCATCGAGTGGGACTTGCTGCCCTGGCTGCGCGAGCATGGCGTTGCCCTGATGGCTTACTCGCCGATCGAGCAAGCCACGCTGCTGCGCAACCCGCGGCTTGCGCGCTTTGCCCAGAAGCATGGCATCAGCCCGGTGCAGGCGGCGCTGGGCTGGCTGCTGGCGCAGCAGGGCGTCATCGCGATTCCCAAGACCAGCCATCGCGAGCGCCTGCGCGAGAACCATGGCGCGCTCGCGCTGACACTCTCCACGCAGCAACTGGCCGAGCTGGACGCGGCCTTCCAGCCACCGGACGGCCCGCACCCGCTGGCGATGCTGTGATGTGATGCCCAGGAGCCCCCGCCATGACACTCGACTACGACGCCATCATCATCGGCACCGGCCAGGCCGGCCCCCCGCTGGCGGCGCGCCTGAGCGCAGCCGGCCAGAGGGTGGCCGTGATCGAGCGCCAGTCGTTCGGCGGGACCTGCGTCAACACCGGCTGCATCCCCACCAAGACCATGGTGGCGAGCGCCTACGCGGCTAACCTGGCACGGCGCGGCGCCGAGTACGGCGTGGTGCCCACCGGGCCTGTGACGGTGGATATGGCTCGCGTCAAGGCGCGCAAGGACGGCGTCGTCGGCAAGTCCACGCACGGCGTGGAAACGTGGGTGCGCACGCTGGAGCACGGCACCGTCCATCTCGGCCACGCGCGCTTCGAGGGCCCGGACACCGTGCGCGTAAACGACACCCTGCTGCGGGCCGGCAAGATCTTCATCAACGTCGGTGGGCGCGCCGCCGCGCCGCCGATGCCTGGGCTGGAGCAGGTGGACTACCTGACCAACGCCGGAATGATGCGCGTGGACACCTTGCCGCGGCACCTGCTGGTGGTGGGCGGCAGCTACATCGGTCTGGAGTTCGGCCAGATGTTTCGCCGCTTCGGCAGCGAGGTCACCATCGTGCAGCGCGGCCCGCGCCTGATCGAGCGGGAGGATCCCGACGTGTCCGACGCCGTGCGCGGCATCCTCGCCACCGAGGGCATCGGGCTGCGTCTCGACGCCGAGTGCATCGCGCTGGAGCAGCGCGGCGCCGAGGTCGTGGTGAAGATGGATTGCGCGCACGGCGCGCCCGAGATCGTCGGCTCGCACGTGCTGCTGGCGGTGGGGCGGCGGCCCAATACCGACGACCTTGGCCTGGACCGCGCCGGCGTTGCCGTGGATGCGCGCGGCTACATCCAGGTGGACGAACAGTTGCGCACCAATGTGCCCGGGATCTGGGCCATGGGCGACTGCAACGGGCGCGGCGCCTTTACCCATACCGCCTACAACGACTTCGAGATCGTCGCCGCCAACCTGCTGGACGCGGCATCCGGCGAGCCGCCCCGCACGCTCGGCGACCGCATCCCCGCCTATGCGCTCTACACCGACCCACCGCTGGGGCGCGTCGGCATGAACGAGGCCGAGGCGCGCCAGTCCGGGCGCAAGGTGCTGGTTGGCATGCGGCCGATGACGCGGGTTGGCCGCGCGGTGGAAAAAGGCGAAACGCAAGGCTTCATGAAGATCCTGGTGGATGCCGACAGCCGCGAGATCCTTGGCGCGGCGGTGCTGGGCGTGGGCGGCGACGAGGTGATCCATTGCATCCTCGACGCGATGTATGCGTGCGCGCCGTACACGGTGGTCCAGCGCGCCATGCATATCCACCCCACGGTGTCCGAGCTGATCCCGACCATGCTGGGCGAGCTGCATCCGCTGGAGCCGGCCGGCCCGGCGGCAGCATGACAGGCCCACACAGCAAGCGCTGAACATGCCCACCACGCCGCTGGCCCAGAGCCCGTGCGACGACGCAACGCTGCGGACCGCCCCTGGCGGGCCACCCTGCGCCAGGGCCGACGAACCTTGGGTGCTGGCCGCCACCATCCTGGCGTCCAGCATGGCCTTTATCGATGGCACCGTGGTCAACGTGGCCCTGCCCGCGTTGCAAAAGGATTTCGATGCGAGCCTGAGCGGCATGCAGTGGGCGGTGGAGGCCTATGCGTTGCTGCTGGCAGCCTTGCTGCTGGTGGGCGGCGCCTGCGGTGACCGCTTCGGGCGCCGTCGCGTGTTTGCGCTGGGCGTGGCGATCTTTGCAGCCAGCTCGGCCTGGTGCGGCCTGGCCGGCAACATTGGCCACCTGGTCGCCGCGCGGGCCGCGCAGGGCTTGGGCGCGGCGCTGCTGGTGCCGGGCAGCCTGGCGTTGCTGTCGGCCTCGTTCGACGCGAGCCGGCGCGGCAAGGCCATCGGCACCTGGTCCGGCGCCACCGCGATGACCACCGCGCTCGGGCCCGTGGTGGGCGGCTGGCTGATCGAGCATCTGTCGTGGCGCGCGGCCTTCCTGGTCAACCTGCCGCTGGCGGCGGCGGTGCTGGCCATCGTGTTCTGGCGCGTGCCGGAAAGCCGCGCACCGCAGCATCCCGGTGGACTCGACTGGCCCGGCAGCCTGCTTGCAGCGTTTGGGCTGGGGGCGTGGTCTACGGCCTGATCGAGTCGCCGGCGCAGGGCTGGGGCCACCCAGCCGTGTGGATGCCGTTTGCGGCCGGCCTCGTTGCGCTCGGGCTGTTCGTGCTGGCGGAGACCCGCGTGGCCAACCCGGTGATGCCACCCGCGCTGTTCCGCTCGCGCGCTTTCCTGGGTGCCAACCTGCTCACCTTGCTGCTTTACGCGGCGCTGGGCGGCGGCCTGTTCTTCTTCCCGCTCAACCTGATCCAGGTACAGGGCTATTCGTCGACGCAGGCCGGTGCCGCCTTGCTGCCGTTCATCCTGCTGATGTTCCTGCTGTCCGGCTGGGCCGGCGGGCTGGTGGACCGGCATGGCGCGCGCAAGCCGCTGATCGTCGGCCCGCTGGTAGCGGCCGCGGGCTTCGCGCTGTTTGCATTGCCCGATGCCGCCGCCAGCGGCGGCAGCTACTGGCTGGCCTACTTTCCCGCGGTGCTGGTGCTCGGCGCGGGCATGACGATCAGCGTGGCGCCGCTGACCACCACCGTCATGAACGCGGTGCCGCTGGGCTCGGCCGGCACGGCGTCTGGCATCAACAATGCGGCGGCACGCGTGGCCACGCTGCTGGCGATTGCCATGCTGGGGATCGTGATGGTGCGCGTGTTCGACTACCGGCTGGACCGCTCGCTTGGCCAGTCGGTGGCCAGCGGCGCGGTGTCGGCGCAGGTGGCTCGGTCCGTGCAGGCGCAACGCGCGAAGCTCGCCGCCATCACGCTGCCGGCGGCCACGGCCCCGCAGGTAAAGGCGGCCGTTCGGCGTGCGGTGGACGGCGCCTTCGTGGCCGGCTTTCGCTGGGTCATGCTGCTGTCGGCGCTGCTGGCTGCCGGAGGGGCAGCATGCGCCTGGGCGTTCCTGAGCCCGGCGCGCGGCAAGACCGGCACCGGGAAGGCCGGCGGCTAGCGCATCTAACGCCGCGGCGCCGGCGCCGCGCGCTCGCCCAGGTACACCAGCAGCAGCTCCTCGACGGTGAGGCGCCGGAGCCTGGCTTCGCGGCCGATGGCGCGCTCCAGCTCCGAGAGCTGGAAGGCCTCCACGCTCATGCCGACAGCGCGCGCGTGGCGCGGGGTGATGACCTTGAGCAGCGCCACCACTTCGGGGTTGTCGGCGAGAAAACGCTCATGGGCAAGTTGCAAGCGTTCGGGGGAAAGAGTCATCGGGAAGGGACCGCAATAAGGTGGGTGCAAGGTGGGTGGGGCGCGACGGCCTGGCGCCTGGCGAGCAGGTACGAGGCAGGAATGCACGCCGGCGCCCGCGCATTACACCACAGCCGTGCCGGAGCCCCCAACCGCAGTGCAATCCGCAGTGCAATCGGAACGCAAGCGCAGGCCTCGTGCGTTATTGCGCCTTGGCGGTATAGCGCTCCCGCTCGACGTAGCGGACCAGGTAGTTGCGGGTCTTGGCTTCGGTATCCTGGCTCACCCGCTCAGCGGCCTGGCGCGCGCCATCGCGCCCATGCGAGGACACCATCTGCGCATCCAGGTAATCGCGAAACGCCGTGTGCATGGCGTCGAGCCGAGGCCGGCAGGCCTTGAGCGCAGCACTGGCGAGATCCTGCGCGGAGGCGCCGCCGGCCATGCCGGCATCGGCCTGGCCCTTGGCGCACGTGGTGTAAGCGGCACGCAGCGATTGCCATTGCTCGTTGGCTTCGGATGAGGCTTGCGGATTGGCGGGCACTTGCGAAGCGCAAGCCGCTGCCAGCAAGGTGACGGGGATGAGGGCGAGAACGGATTTCATGTGTCATGGACTTATCCAGCCCGGCCGGGTTCCTGTCCAGATGAAACAGGTTGTTGCGAGGCGCCCGTGCTTGTAGGACGCCTCGCGCCAAAATGCAGCCTCCGTCCTACAGCCATTCGCAAGAATGCTTGGTATATTTCTACAGAAACGGTGAGAGTACGCCGGCTTTTCGGAAAAACCCGAGAATCAAGTTTGCGGCGAGATTTCAAGTTTCTACAAGTGCTGATTACGCCTATCCTTTATGTGGGGTGCGCAAAGTGGCTCCGGGGTATCCGGTGCCGTGAGAGGTAAAACAATCAGGAGAGTGAGCATGGAACGCAGATCGTTTCTGACGGTAGGGGCTGGACTAGTGGTGGCAAGTTCGGGCCTGCTGGGCGCGTGTACGACCACGCCCGATGCACCCACCGACAAGGCCGCCAAGCGCCGCGAGATCGATGGCGGCGTGGATGGTACGCTCAACAAGCTGTATGAGACGGCGAAAGGTTCACGCGAACTCGCCAACCGCGCGCGCGGCATCCTGGTCTTCCCCAATGTCCTCTCGGCCGGCTTCGTCGTGGGTGGCGAATATGGCGATGGCGCGCTGCGCGCGGGCGGCGCCAACCGTGGCTATTACCGCATCATCTCGGGCTCGGTCGGCTGGCAGATCGGTGCGCAATCCAAGGCCATCATCCTGATGTTCATGACCCAGGAAGCGCTCGACAAGTTCGTCGCCAGCAGCGGCTGGACTGCCGGCGTGGACGCTACCGTGGCGCTGGCCAAGATTGGCGCCAATGGCACCCTGGACACCAATACCGCCCAGCAGCCCGTCGTTGGCTTCGTGGTCACCAATGCGGGCCTGATGGCCGGCGTGAGCCTGGAAGGCTCGAAGATCAGCAAGCTCGACATCTGAGGCCACGCAGCGTGCCGGCCTGGCGCCGGCCTGTATGCGGGGGGCCGGGTTGCGAAGGCGACCCGGCCCCTGACTTTTTCCGGCCCTGCTGCCACGGCACCGCCACACCAGCCAGACTCCCTCACGCATTGTTACCGCATGCGCCACGCTAACCGGCTAGAATCCGTCCCTTTGGCCGAATTCACATGTGGTTCAAGAATCTCCAGCTGCACCGTCTGTCCGCACCGTGGTCCCTCGCCGCCGAAGAGGTCGAGGAATGCCTGGCGCGCCACGCATTTTTCCCTGGCACCAGCCTGGAGATGCAAACCCAGGGCTGGGCCTCGCCGCGTGACAACGGCGCGCTCGTCCACCAGGTCGGCAAGCAGTTGCTGCTGACCATGCGCACCGAAAAGAAGCTGCTGCCGTCCACCGTGGTCAACCAGGTCACCAAGGCCCGCGCTGTGGAGCTGGAAGAACAGCAAGGCTTCAAGCCGGGCCGCAAGCAGATGCGCGAGCTCAAGGAGCAGGTCACCGAAGAACTGCTGCCGCGCGCGTTCAGCATCCGGCGCGACACCCGCGTGTGGATCGACCCGGTCAACGGCTGGCTCGCCATCGACGCGGCCGCCCCGGCCAAGGCCGATGAAGTGCGCGGCCTGCTGTTCAAGGCCATCGACCCGCTGCCGCTGGACAACCTGCATGTGAACCAGTCGCCGGTCACCGCCATGACCGACTGGCTGGCCACCGACACGGCCCCGGCCGGCTTCACCCTCGACCAGGAAATGGAGCTGCAATCCAGCGCCGAGAGCAAGGCCACGGTGCGCTATGTGCGCCATCCGCTGGATGCCGAGGACCTGCGCCGCCACATTGCCGCCGGCAAGCGCTGCACGCGCCTGGCGATGACCTGGAATGACCGCGTGTCCTTCGTGCTCACCGAGTCGCTGACCATCAAGCGCGTGGCCCCGCTGGACGTGATCAAGGAGCAGGCAGACCCGAGCGCCCGCGACGACGAAGAACGCTTCGACGGCGACTTCACCATGATGGCCGGCGAACTGGCCAACCTGCTGTCGGACCTGACCGCCGCGCTCGGCGGCGAACGCAAGCTGTAAGCCAGCGCGTCAGCGGGCCGGCCAGGCCGGTTCAAGCTGGATTCAGGCGCCGCCGCCCGGCGGCGCCGCGCCGTAGCCCAGCAACCCGCTGGCGACCCGCGCCTCATGGCGCACGGCCACGGCGATGGGTCCGTCCATCGACGCATCGAAGCCGCCGGTGGCACCCAGCGCGGTGAGCACCGCGCAAATGCGGCCCGTGTAGTCGTACAGCGGCGCCGCCACGGCGCTGATGCCCTTCAGGTTGGTATCGCGCACTACCGCGCACCCGGCGGCCAGCACTTCGCGCCGCAGCACGCCGATGGGATCATCGCGATCCAGCTGCGCGCGCAGGTCCGCCGGCGCCGCCGCGAGCTCTTCTTCCGCCATCGCCCGCACACGCGGCTCGTCCAGCAAGCCCAGCAGCGCGCGGCCCGTGGCCGACCACAGCATCGGCATCACCGAGCCCACCCGCACATTGACCGTCACCGGTAGCCCCGGCTCCTCGAAGCGCACGATGGTCGGGCCCTTGTTGCCCATCACCGCCACAAAGCAGGTCACGTCCAGGCTCTCGCGCAGGCGGACCAGCGACGGCTCGGCGATCCGGATCGGATCAACCTGCCGCATCGCTGCCAGGCCGATCAGCATGGCCTCCACGCCCAGGAAATACTGCTGCGATGCCGACGCCTGCGCCACCAGCCCCTCGTCGATCAGGCTGGCCAGGTAGCGGTGCACCTTGGCCGGACTCTCGCCAATATGCGCGGCCAGCGCGGTCAGGCTGGCGCGCCCGCCGAGGTTGGCCAGGCCCTTGAGCACCGTCATGCCGGTCTGCGCCGATTGCACGCGCTGGCGGCGCTCGCGCGCCGGCGGCTCAGCGGGCATGGCGGCTTCGACCGGGTCAGCGGGATCGCCTGAGGTGCTCGATGCGCGTGAGGTGCGTGCGGCGCTTGGGTCGTTTCTTGTCTTCATGGGCGGAGATTCTAGTGCCGTGCATTGCGCGGCGGCATCAAACCCACGTTAACCCGCATCGCCATATTACGCAATGCGTATATCATTTACGCATAATAACGCCGGACCGCGCTACGCCTCAACCGGCACCCAAACGGGAACAGGAGACAAGATGATCACCATCCGCAAATGCATCGCCGCAGGCCTTGGCCTGGCCGCCATCCCCATGCTGGCGGCCACCGCTGCCGCCGAGCCGGCCTACCCCGCCAAGCCGGTGCGCTGGATCGTGCCGTACGCCGCCGGCGGCGGCTCGGACTTCCTGGCGCGCTCCATCGGCCAGGCCCTCTCGACCCGGCTTGGCCAGCCCGTGCTGGTGGACAACAAGCCGGGTGGCAATACCGCGATCGGCGCGGCGGAGACCGCGCGCGCGCCGGCGGACGGCTACACGGTGCTCTCGGCGGACAACGGCACGCTGGTGTTCAACCCGGCGCTGTACAAAACGCTTTCCTACAACCCGGTCAAGGACCTGGCGCCAGTCACCTTGCTGGGCCGCTTCCCGATGATCCTGGTGGTGGGCCCGGGCATGAACGTCAACACGGTGCAGGAGTTCGTCGCCCGCGCCAAATCCAAGCCGGGCGGCATCGACTACGCCTCTGCCGGCGCCGGCAGCCCGCACCATCTCGCCATGGAACTGCTCAAGGTGGAGGCCGGGCTGAACATGGTCCACGCGCCCTATCGCGGCGCCGCGCCCGCGCTGGCCGACGTGGCCGGCGGCCAGGTCCCGGCCATGATGGTCGACCTGGCCGCGGGCGCGGGTTTCATCAAGGGCGGCAAGGTCAAGGCGCTGGCCGTGGCCAACCCGACCCGCCTGCCCCAGTTGCCGGACGTGCCGACCTTTGCCGAGGCAGGTTACAAGAACGTGGAGGCCGCCGCGCTGGTGGGCATGGTGGTTCCCGCCGCCACGCCGCCGGAGATCGTCGCCACGCTGAACAAGCAGGTGGTGGCCGCGATCAAGGACCCGGCCGTCAACAAGCGGCTGGTGGACTTCGGCGTGGAACCCGTCGGCAACACGCCGGCGCAGTACGCCGAACTGCTGCGCAGCGAGACCACGCGCTGGCACAAGCTGATCCGCGACCTGAAGATCACGCTGGAGTAACCGCGGCGCACCGCACCCGCCCCCCGCAAACGAGAACACGGAGCAACAAGCATGGCCAACGCTACCCCCAATCCACACGCCTCGGGATGTCCCGTTGACCATCGCTTGCTGACAGCGCAGCGCTCGCCCACCGGCTGCCCGGTCAGCCCAGGCGCGGCCAGCTTCGATCCCTTCGAGGATGGCTACCAGCAGGACCCGCCCGAGTACGTGCGCTGGGCGCGCGAGCAGGAGCCGGTCTTCTACAGCCCCAAGCTGGGCTACTGGGTGGTGACGCGCTACGACGACATCAAGGCGATCTTCCGCGACAACCTCACCTTCAGCCCCTCCATTGCGCTGGAGAAGATCACGCCGACGGGGCCGCAAGCCAACGCCGTGCTGGCGTCCTACGGCTACGCCATGAACCGCACGCTGGTCAACGAAGACGAGCCAGCGCACATGCCGCGCCGCCGGGTGCTGATGGCGCCGTTTACGCCAGAGGAACTCAAGCATCACGAGCCCATGGTGCGCAAGCTCGCGCGCGAGTATGTCGACTGCTTTGTCAACGACGGCCGCGCCGACCTCGTCGACCAGATGCTGTGGGAAGTGCCGCTGACGGTGGCGCTGCATTTTCTCGGCGTGCCCGAGGAAGACATGGACCTGCTGCGCAAATACTCCATCGCGCATACCGTCAATACCTGGGGCCGGCCCAGGCCGGAGGAACAGGTCGAAGTCGCGCATGCCGTGGGCAACTTCTGGCAGCTGGCGGGCAAGATCCTCGACAAGATGCGGCAGGACCCGTCCGGCCCGGGCTGGATGCGCTATGGCATCCGCAAGCAGGTGGAGTATCCGGAGATCGTCACCGACTCCTACCTGCACTCGATGATGATGGCCGGCATTGTCGCCGCGCATGAAACCACCGCCAACGCCACGGCCAATGCCATGAAGCTGCTGCTGCAGCATCCGCGCGCCTGGCAGGAGATCTGCGAAGACCCGGGCCTGATCCCGAACGCGGTAGAGGAATGCCTGCGGCACAACGGCTCGGTGGCAGCCTGGCGGCGCCTGACCACGCGCGACGTGCAGGTAGGCGGCGTCGACATTCCCGCCGGCGCCAAGCTGCTGATCGTGACGTCCTCGGCCAACCACGACGAGCGGCACTTCGCCGATGCGGATCTCTTCGACATCCGCCGCGAGAACGCCAGCGACCAGCTCACCTTCGGCTACGGCTCGCACCAGTGCATGGGCAAGAACCTGGCGCGCATGGAGATGCAGGTCTTCCTGGAGGAACTCACGCGGCGCCTGCCCCATATGCGCCTGGCAGAGCAGCGATTCAGCTACGTGCCGAACACCTCGTTCCGCGGGCCCGAGCACGTGTGGGTGGAATGGGACCCGACGCAAAACCCCGAGCGCGCCAACCCCGCGTTGCTGGAGGTACAAGTGCCGGTGCGCATTGGCGAGCCGTTGGGGCATGCAATCAGCCGGCCGGTGGTGGTGGCCAGCGCGACTCAAGCGGCCGAGGGCATTGTGCGGCTGCGGCTGGTGTCGCCCGATGGCAAGCCGA
The DNA here is from genome assembly GCF_058802485.1 of Cupriavidus sp. GW822-FHT02D05. Taxonomy (NCBI): domain Bacteria; kingdom Pseudomonadati; phylum Pseudomonadota; class Betaproteobacteria; order Burkholderiales; family Burkholderiaceae; genus Cupriavidus; species Cupriavidus sp. GW822-FHT02D05. The sequence goes on from NZ_JBXAOE010000003.1 coordinate 256,393, forward strand.
TGCCGCGCTGGGCGCCGGGCTCGCACATCGACGTGGAATGCGGCGGCACCGGTCTGTCGCGGCAATACTCCCTTTGCGGCGACCCGGACGACAGCGGTGCGCTGGAGATCGCCGTGCTGCGCGAAGCGCAAGGCCGTGGCGGCTCCGCTTGGGTGCATGACAGCGTCAAGGCCGGCGACCGGCTGAAGATCCGCGGCCCGCGCAACCACTTCCGGCTGGATGAGGCCGCGGGCAAGCTGATCCTGATCGCCGGAGGCATCGGCATCACGCCCGTCAGCGCCATGGCGCGGCGCGCGAAGGCGCTCGGCATGGACTACGTCTTGCACTACAGCGGGCGCTCGCGTGCGTCCATGGCGCTGCTCGGCGAGCTCATCGCGCTGCACGGCGATCGCCTGCATGTCTACGCCAAGGATGAAGGCCAGCGCAACGATCTCACCAGCCTGCTCGGGCAGCCCCAGGCGGATACGCAGATCTACGCCTGCGGCCCCGCGCGCATGCTTGCAGCGTTGCAGGAACAGTGCGCCGGCTGGCCCGGCGATGCGCTGCGCATCGAGCATTTCGAGTCGGCGCTCGCCACGCTGGATCCCGGCCAGGAGCAAGCGTTCGAAGCCGAGCTGAAGGACTCCGGCATCGTCGTCGCGGTCGCCCCGGGCCAGACGCTGCTGGCCGCGCTGCGCGCCGCCAACATCGACATGCAGAGCGATTGCGAGGAAGGCCTGTGCGGCTCCTGCGAGGTGCGCGTGCTGGCCGGCGAAATCGACCACCGCGACGTGGTGCTCACGCGCGCGGAGCGCGAAGCCAACACCAAGATGATGGCCTGCTGCTCGCGCGCGAAATGCCAGCGCATCGTGCTGGAGCTATAAGCGCGGCGCTCGCTCAGCCGCCCTGCTCTGCTGCCAGCTTCGCATCGATGCCACGCGCCCGCGCCACCGCCGGGCGCGCGTTGATGCGGTCGATATAGGCCTGCACCACCGGCGTCGCTTCGACCAGCTTGAACATCGTGGTCCAGGTCAGCGCGGTGCCCCACAGCACGTCGGCCGCGGTGAAGGTGTCGCCCAGCAGGTAGGGGCCCTTTTCCAGCTGGCCCAGCAGCGTGCTGATGGTGGTGTCGTAATCCCCGTAGGGGCACATCGCGCGCGGCGTCTCGCGCTGTTGCGAACGGTCCACCAGCGCCGGCTCGAAGCAGGAACCGTAGAACGCCATCCAGCGCAGGTAAGGCCCGCGCAGCGGATCGGTCAGCGCGGGCGCCAGCCTGGCCTGCGGGAACAGGTCGGCCAGGAAGATGAACACGGCCACCTGCTCCGTCACCAGCGCATCGCCATAGCGGATGGCCGGCACCTTGCCCATCGGATTGATGGCCAGGTAAGCCGGCTCGCGCTGCTCGCCGGCCTTCATATTGAGCGGGTGGAGACGATACGGCACGCCGAGTTCCTCAAGCAGGGTCAGCGCGCCGGTGGAACGTGTGTTGGGCGAATGGAACAGGGTCAGTTCGGGCTGGAACATGGCATTGGCTCCGGGGGAAAAATCATGCAACTCGGGGCGAGGGGCGCGGCGAGGGGCGCTGTGAAGCGCGCCATCGCGGATCAAGCGCTGGCGCCGTCGACCTTCTTAGGTTGGAGCTGCGCCAGGTCGACGCCATCGAGGCACCGCACATTGATCGCCGCCACGGCCGAGCCATCCGGCATGCTGCCCAGCGCGTAGGCCTCCACGCCGCAGGTTTCGCAGAAGCGATGGTCGATCACATGCTTGTTGAACTTGTAGGTGCGCGTGGCCTGCGCACCTTCGGTCAGCGTGAATCTATCTGCCGGTGTGAACGACCAGATGAAGCCGCGCTTGCTGCACAGCGAGCAATTGCACTCGATGGCGCCGGCCAGGTCGACATCCACTGCGTAGCGCACGGCGCCGCAATGGCAGCCGCCGGTGTAATGGGTTACGGTCATGGTGGTCTCCGATAGAATTTCGTTCATCTTGCGCATCTTGCGTGCCTGCCGCAGCCCGTAGTTTTACACCGCTATCCCCATGCCCCGATTGGAAAAACGCGACACGCACGCGCCCGTCACCGCTGCGCCCAAAGGCATTGTCGACCCGCTCGGCACGCAACAGCGCATCCGCCTCGGCCGTTACCTGCCGTCGGTGGCGCTGGCGCCCTTTGTCGAGCATTACTGGATCGTCGAGTGGGACCTGGCGGGACAACCGCCGCAGGTGCAGCGCGTGCTGCCCTATCCGAACGCCAACCTGGTATTCGACCGCGGCCAGACAGCGCTCTTCGGCGTGGTGCGCGGCGTGTTCGACCGCACGCTGGAAGGCGCCGGCCACGTGCTCGGCGTGCGCTTTCGCGTAGGCGGCCTGCGCCCCTTGCTGGACGAGCCCGTCTGCGCGCTGACCGACACCACGCGTGCGGCGCGCGCGCTGCTGTCATGCGACGCGCACCGGGCCGAAATGCTGGTGCTGGATGCCGGCGGCGACGAAGCCATGGTGGGCGCCGCCGAAGCGCTGTTGGGCGGCGCCCTGCCGCCGCCTGACCCCGTCGTGGATCAACTGCAGGCCATCGTCGCGCATGCCGCCAGCGCCGAAGGCCCCGCCAGCGTGGAGTCGCTGGCGCAGCATGCCGGCATGGGCGTGCGCGCCTTGCAACGGTTGTTCCAGGACTACGTGGGCGTATCGCCCAAGTGGGTGCTGCGCCGCTACCGCCTGCAAGAGGCCGCATGGCGGCTCGCTCGCGGCGAGCCGGTCGGGCTGGCGCAGCTCGCCGCCGAGCTCGGCTACTTCGACCAGGCCCACCTGACGCGAGATTTCACCAGGCTGGTGGGCGTATCCCCGGGCGACTACCAGCGCTCGCAGCAGGGGCCGGCCGGCGCACGCTGAGCGGCAAGTCAGCCCGCGCTGCCGATGTGCGCGGCCAGGTAATCGATCAACGCCCGCACCTTGGGCGGCAGGAAGCGGTTGGACGGATAGAGCAGCCACACCGTCCCCACGTAGGCGCGTGCCTGCAATTCCCAGTCTGGCAACACCCGCACCAGTTCGCCGGCCTGCAAGGCAAGGGCCGCGGTGAACTCGGGCAGGCTGGCGATGCCAAGATCCTGCTGCGCCGCCTCCAGCCGCGCGCCGGCGTGGTTGGCGACATAGCGCCCGCTCACCGTCACGGTCTGCGTCTCGCTGTCGCGACGCAAGCGCCAGCGGTTGTCGTCGGCGGTTTCCCCCAGGTACAGGCAATCGTGCTGCGCGAGATCACGCGGCTGCGCCGGCGTGCCGCGCGCGCGCAGATAGGCGGGCGAGGCGCACAGCACCCAGCGCACCGCGCCCAGGCGGCGCCCGGCCAGACCGGGCGGCGGGTGCTCGGTCAGCCTGATCACCAGGTCGAGGTCGTCGGCAAGGGGATCGGCCTCGTGGTCGGTAAACAGCAACTGCAGGTCCACTTCCGGATAAGCCTGCAGGAAAGCCGGTACCAGCGGATGGATCACCGTCTTGGCAAATGCGGTCGGCGCGCTGACGCTGACCCTGCCCTGCGGCCGGCCCACCACATGGCCGGCGGCGTCCATCGCCCCCGCCGCGGCGCTCACCACGTCGCGGCAATAGCGGTACACCTCGGCGCCCGATTCCGTCATGCGCACCTTGCGGGTCGAGCGCTCCAGCAAGCGCGTGGCCAATGCCTCCTCCAGACGCTTGATCTGGCGGCTGACAGTGGACGGTGTGCTGCCAAGCTGGCGCGCGGCAACAGAAAAATTGCCCGCGTCGACCACGCGCGCGAACACCGCCATGTCGGGCAGCAAGGCAAAGAGATCAGCTTGGTTCATGAGGCGGCTCGCGGCGGGCAGAGGCGGATTAATGCATATGCGGCATAAAGGCTTTGCATTCCGACCCGATTATCGCCGTGGATGCAAAGCGGCACAATGCAGGACCGAATGCACAAGGTCCACCATGCCCGCGCCAAAAAAACTGTTACTGCTGTCCGACCTGATGCTGCTCGCGGTCGCCGTGGTCTGGGGCAGCAGCTACGGCATCGTCAAGAGCGCACTGGTCTTCTACCCGGTACTCGGCCTGCTGACGCTACGCTTTGGCATCACCTTCGTGGTGCTCTCTCCCACGCTGGCCGGGTTGCGCCGCACCGACGCCGCCACCCTGCGCGGGGTGCTGGGAACCGGTGTGCTGCTGCTCGGCATCTTCCTGTGCGAAACCTTCGGCGTGCTGCTGACGCGCGCCTCCAACGCCGCCTTCCTGATCAGCCTGTGCGTGGTGCTGACGCCGCTGGCGGAGTGGCTGCTGCTCAAGCGCCGTCCAAGCCGCATCGAATGGGTAGCGGTGGCGCTCTCCCTGCTAGGCGCGTGGCTGCTGGCGGGCCACGGCGAACTGGGGTTCAACCTTGGCGACGGGCTGATCCTGGCCGCCGCCGTACTGCGCGCGCTGATGGTCTGCGCGACCAAGCGGCTGGTGCGGGGCCAGTCCATGCCGGCGCTGACGATGACGGCGGTGCAATCCGGCGTGGTCGCCGTCGGCAGCGCGGCCGTGGCACTGGCGCTGGTGCCCGCGCAGTGGCAGCCCCTGCCGTCGTTCTCTGGCCACGCTGCGTTCTGGGGCTGCGTGCTGTGGCTGGTGGCCGCCTGCACGCTGTTCGCCTTCTTCGCCCAGAACTACGCCATCCGGCGCAGCAGCCCCACGCGGGTGGCGCTGCTGATGGGCAGCGAGCCCGCCTTCGGCGCGTTGTTCGCCAGCCTGTGGCTGGCAGAGAGCATCTCCACCACGGCGTGGATCGGCGGCGGGCTGATCGTGGCGGCATCGCTGTTGGCCACAGTGCGCTGGGGCAAGCCTGCAGCCCCCGAGATAGCGCAGGGCTCGCAGGCCTGAAACAGGATCCGTTGCAGCCAGCCGCGGTCATACAATCCGTGCATGCCCATTTGGACAGGCGAGAGGATTCCCATGACGATGACCGATGTGTATGGCCTGCGCGAGCCGGCCCGGGCCGAAATCGACGCCATCAAAGGCCCGGCCGTGATCGAGTTCGGCGCGCCCTGGTGCGGCTACTGCATGCGGGCGCAGCCCCACCTGGCCGGCGCCATGGCCAGCCATCCGGAGGTTGCCCACATCAAGGTCGAGGACGGCAGCGGCAAGCCGCTCGGCCGCTCGTTCCGGGTCAAGCTATGGCCCACGCTGGTGTTCATGCGCGACGGCGTGGAGGTGGCGCGGTTGGTGCGGCCGAGCGAGACACGGGCGATCGAGGAAGCGTTAAGACGGATTGCGGGCTGATGCTGGCCCGCACTGCTGATCGCTGATCGCTGATCGCTGATCGCTGATCGCTTATGCAAGTGCAAAGAAAAAAGCTCCCGAGGGAGCTTTTTTCTTTCTGCGTGGCGGCATTCACCGCTCGGCGGAAACTCAATCCCAGGACAACGCCCCACCGGTCTGATACTCGATGACGCGCGTCTCGAAGAAGTTGCGTTCCTTCTTCAGGTCGATCATCTCGCTCATCCACGGGAACGGGTTTTCCTCGTTCGGGAACAGCTGCTCCAGGCCGATCTGCTGGCAGCGGCGGTTGCAGATAAAGCGCAGGTAGCCCTTGAACATTGGTGCGTTCAGGCCCAGCACGCCGCGCGGCATGGTGTCCTCGGCATAGCGGTATTCGAGGTCCACGGCCTTCTTGAACAGCGCGGTGATCTCTTCCTTGAACTCGGCGGTCCACAGGTGCGGATTCTCGAGCTTGATCTGGTTGATCAGGTCGATGCCGAAATTGCAGTGCAGGGACTCGTCGCGCAGGATGTACTGGTACTGCTCGGCGGCGCCGGTCATCTTGTTCTGGCGGCCCATGGCCAGGATCTGCGTGAAGCCCACGTAGAAGAACAGGCCTTCCATGATGCAGGCGAACACGATCAGCGACTTGAGCAGCTTCTGGTCGTTCTCCGGCGTGCCGGTCTTGAAGGCCGGGTCGGTCAGCGTGTCGATGAACGGGATCAGGAACTCATCCTTGTCGCGGATCGACTGCACTTCGTGGTACGCATTGAAGATCTCGGCTTCATTGAGGCCGAGCGACTCCACGATGTACTGGTAGGCGTGCGTGTGGATCGCTTCTTCGAAAGCCTGGCGCAGCAGGTACTGGCGGCATTCCGGCGCGGTGATCTGGCGGTAGGTGCCCAGCACGATGTTGTTGGCGGCCAGCGAGTCGGCGGTCACGAAGAAGCCGAGGTTGCGCTTGATCACGCGGCGCTCGTCTTCGGTCAGGCCGTTCGGGTCCTTCCACAGCGCGATGTCGCGCGACATGTTGATTTCCTGCGGCATCCAGTGGTTGGCGCAGCCGGCCAGGTATTTTTCCCAGGCCCACTTGTACTTGAACGGCACCAGCTGGTTGACGTCGGTCGAGCCATTGATGACGCGCTTGTCGGCGGCGTTCACGCGGCGGTCCGTCGGCGCGTCGGACGCCGGCAGGTTGCCGAGGATACCCGTGCCTGCCGGCTGCGTGGCGGCCGGCGGCAGCACGCCGTGCTGGTCGACAGAGCGTGCGGCAGCAGGCGTGGCGGTGGGATTCGGCGCGGGCTGCGGGGCAGCCTGCGGGGTGGCTTGAACGTCGTCGTCCCAGCTCAGCATGGTGTGGTTCTCCGTGGAATGCTTTGGTTTGCCGCCGTCCTCGCCGCGCAAGCGGCGCGGCGAGGATCAGGGCAGGTAATGACTTACTGGCAGGCGACTTACTGGCAGGCTTCGCACTCGTCGAAACCGGCGTCGCCCGGGCGCATCGTGCAGACCGCGCCTTCGGCTTCCGGCATGGCCGGCGCGGAGGCGGCGGCCTGGTCGATGCCGGCGGCGCTGATGCCGCCGTCGCTACCCGACGACACGGCGTTGAGCGAGCCGCGCGACACGGTGGACTTCTCCACGTGGGTGGCTGCCATCGTGCGCAGGTAGTACGTGGTCTTCAGGCCGCGCAGCCAGGCCAGCTTGTAGGTGTCGTCCAGCTTCTTGCCCGAGGCGCCGGCCATGTAGATGTTGAGCGACTGGGCCTGGTCGATCCACTTCTGGCGGCGGCTGGCGGCTTCCACCAGCCAGCTCGGCTCGACTTCGAAGGCCGTCGCGTAGATGTCGCGCAGGTCTTGCGGAATGCGGTCGATGCGCGCCAGCTTGCCGTCGAAGTACTTCAGGTCGGCGACCATCACTTCATCCCACAGGCCGCGTGCCTTCAGGTCGCGCACCAGGTAGTCGTTGACCACCGTGAATTCGCCCGACAGGTTGGACTTGACGTACAGGTTCTGGAAGGTCGGTTCGATGCAGGCCGACACGCCGATGATGTTCGAGATCGTTGCCGTCGGCGCGATCGCGATGCAGTTCGAGTTGCGCATGCCGTGCTGCTTGATGCGCGCGCGCAGGCTGTCCCAGTCCATGGTCGAGGAGTGATCCACTTCCAGGTAGCCGCCGCGTTCTTCGGCCAGCAGCTTGAGCGAGTCCTGCGGCAGGATGCCACGATCCCACAGCGAGCCTTCATAGGTGCTGTAGCGCCCGCGTTCTTCCGCCAGCTCGCTGGAAGCGCGGTAGGCGTAGTAGCACACCGCTTCCATCGAGGTATCGGCGAACTGCACCGCGGCGTCGCTGGCGTACGGCAGGCGCAGCATGTGCAGGCAGTCCTGGAAGCCCATGATGCCCATGCCGACCGGGCGATGGCGCAGGTTGGAGTTGCGTGCCTTCTCGACCGCGTAGTAGTTGATGTCGATCACGTTGTCGAGCATGCGCATCGCGGTGCGGATGGTCTTCTCGAGCTTGGCGTGATCGAGCACCTGGGTGCCGTCGGCCTGTTGCTTCAGGTGGGCGACCAGGTTCACCGAACCCAGGTTGCAAACGGCGATCTCGCTGTCGTTGGTGTTGAGCGTGATTTCCGTGCACAGGTTGGAGCTGTGCACCACGCCCACGTGCTGCTGCGGGCTGCGGATGTTGCACGGATCCTTGAAGGTGATCCAGGGATGGCCGGTCTCGAACAGCATGCCCAGCATCTTGCGCCACAGCTGCATGGCGGGGATCTTCTTGAACAGCTTGAGCTCGCCGCGGGCGGCCTTGGCTTCGTAGCCCAGGTAGGCTTCTTCGAATGCCTTGCCGACCAGGTCATGCAGGTCCGGGCAGGTGGCGGGCGAGAACAGGGTCCATTCGCCGGCTTCCATCACGCGCTTCATGAACAGGTCGGGAATCCAGTTCGCCGTGTTCATGTCGTGGGTGCGGCGGCGATCGTCGCCGGTATTCTTGCGCAGCTCGAGGAATTCCTCGATGTCCAGGTGCCAGGTTTCCAGGTAGGCGCAGACCGCGCCCTTGCGCTTGCCGCCCTGGTTGACCGCCACGGCGGTGTCGTTCACCACCTTCAGGAACGGCACCACGCCTTGCGACTTGCCGTTGGTGCCCTTGATGTGCGAGCCGAGGGCGCGCACATTGGTCCAGTCGTTGCCGAGACCGCCGGCGAACTTCGACAGCAGCGCGTTTTCCTTCAGCGCCTCGTAGATGCCTTCCAGGTCGTCCGACACGGTGGTCAGGTAGCACGACGACAGCTGCGAGCGGCGGGTGCCCGAGTTGAACAGGGTCGGCGTGGACGACATGAAGTCGAACGACGACAGCAGCTGGTAGAACTCGATGGCACGGGCTTCGCGGTCCTTCTCGCCCAGCGCCAGGCCCATCGCCACGCGCATGAAGAATGCCTGCGGCATTTCGATGCGGGTCTCGTCGATGTGCAGGAAGTAGCGGTCGTACAGGGTCTGCAGGCCCAGGTAGTTGAACTGGAAGTCGCGCTGGGCGTCCAGCGCCGCGCCCAGGCGGGCCAGGTCATAGGTGGCCAGCTTCTCGTCCAGCAGCTCGGCTTCGATGCCGCGCGCGATGAACTTGGGGAAGTAGTCGGCGTAGCGCGACACCATCTCGGTCTGGGTCACTTCGGCGCCCAGGATTTCCTTGCGGATGGTGTGCAGCAGGATACGCGCGGTGACCTGGCTGTAGGCCGGGTCCTTCTCGATCAGGGTACGCGCGGCCAGGATGGCGGAGTCGTAGACCTGGGTCATCGGCACGCCGTCGTACAGGTTCTTCAGCGTTTCCTTGAGGATCGGCTCGGCGCTGACGGCATCGCCAAGGCCCGAGCAGGCGTTGTCGATCAGGCCATGCAGCGCGCCCAGGTCCAGCACGCGGGCCACGCCCGCATCGGTCACGTTGAACGTGGCGCCGCCTTCCTGCACGCGGGCCACCGCCTGGGCGTTTGCCTGGGCGCGTTCCTGGGTGCGCTTTTCGCGGTACAGCACGTAGGCGCGGGCCACTTCATGCTCGCCCGAGCGCATCAGCGCAAGCTCGACGTGATCCTGCACGTCTTCGATATGGAAGGTGCCGCCGTTAGGGCGGCTGCGCAGCAGCGCGCGGACCACGTTCTGGGTCACTTGCTCGACCACTTCGCGCACGCGCGCCGAAGCGGCGCCCTGCCCGCCGTTGACGGCGAGAAAGGCCTTGGTCACCGCTACCGAGATCTTGCTCGGCTCGAACGCCACGACGGCGCCGTTACGTCGGATGATCTTGTAGTCCTGGTAGCTGCCAGCGGCGGCAGTAGCGGGGCTCGACTGCGCGTTCGCTGCTGCACCGGCGGCGGCGGCGCCGGTGGAAAGTTCGTTCTGGGCTGTCTGCATGAGGAACTCCTGTTCTGACCCGTGTTTTATGAGTGACAAAGAGTCCCGGGCAAAATGCGCAAAAAGGCTCTGACACGCCGGCCGGTCTTACCCGGGAGGGCGCGCTGCTATTGCTGGATTCTGCTGGAACTCTTGTGATGCGCCGGCCCTTCGGTGGACCGCAGTCATTGCTGCGGCGGTAACTGCACACCTAGGCCGGCTCCCCGAAAGCACCACTAGATCTAGTGGTCGATGCGAAAAACTGGACTAAGTATAGTGAAACGGGGCGGATTCACCAGTCTTGACAAGCGCCTTTTTGGCGCGAATTCCAGTGCCGGCATGGCATGCGGCGCTGCGCCATACCCGCTAGCCCAAGAGACGCAAGGGAATCCGCCCGACGGTTCGTTACCGCACCGTGACGCGAAATTTTTTTGATTGACCTGACCTCTTCGATAGGCGCGGACTTTATCAGGGTTTTCCCCAGATTGCGGCTATCCCCTAGACCTCGCTTGCAGCCCTTGCCTCAGGGCTGTTCTTTGCGGTAAGGCAGTTGTGCGGGCGCCACGCCGGCTGCGGCGGCAAAACCCGCCCAGTCGAAATGTGCTCCCGGATCCGTCTTGCGCCCTGGCGCGATATCGCTATGCCCCGCCACGGCCCGCACCGGATAAGCGCCTAGCAGGGCACGCACCAGCGCTGCGGTGGTGTGGTATTGGGCCAACGTGAACGGCTGGTCGTCGCTGCCTTCGACCTCGATGCCGATGGAGAAGTCGTTGCAACGGGGCCGGCCGAAGAATTCGGACTGGCCTGCGTGCCAGGCGCGGTCCAGGCAAGACACGAACTGGACCAGCTCGCCCCCTCGCGTCACCAAAAAATGCGCCGACACCCGCACTTGATGGATCGTCTCGAAAAACGGATGGCGGGACGGGTCGAGACGGTTCAGGAAAAAGGCTTCGATATCGCCGCTGCCGAACTGCCCGGGCGGCAGGCTGATGTTGTGGATCACCACCAGGTCCACCGGCGTGTGCGCGGGCCGGGCGTCGAAATTGGGGGACGGCACGTGGCGCGCGGCGGGCACCCAGCCCGCCGGGTCGGGGACGAATGGCGAGTTGGGCGCGAACTTGGCGGCCGGGTCGTGGTCAGGCATCGCGATCTCCATCCGCCGCCAACAGCCCGTCGCGCAGCGCTTCTCTGGTTTCGGCGGCACCGTCGGCCGGGTCGTCGCGGCCCTCGCGGATGCCAAGCTGCTGGATGCGGTAGCGCAGCTGGCGAAAGCTCAGGCCCAGCAGCGGCGCGGCGGCTGTCCGGTTGAAGCCGGTCTGCTGCAGCGCCTGTAGGATCAGGTCGCGCTCGAGCGCTTCGAGCCGGCCGGGCAGGTCGATCGGGAAGGTGGCACGGCAAGCGTCTGCGGCCGCCTCCGCGGCGCGAGACGCCGCAGGTTGCGCAAACAGATCGGGCTGCGCGCCGCCCCGGGAGTCGGCCCGCGCATCGTACGCAAGCTCCTGCATGGTGTCGGGCCGCACGCCGGACGCCGCCGGCGCGCCAGCCGGCGCAGCCGCCGAAGCCAGGTAGGCGTGCGGCGCGGGCGGCCGTGGCATGGCCGTATGGCCCATGCCCGCGTCCAACTGGCCCAGGTCGTCCACCTCGATGGTATTGCCCTCGGCGAAGGCATAGGCGCGCTCGAGCAGGTTCTCCAGCTCGCGTACATTGCCCGGGAACGGATAGTCGGACAGCCGCTGCAGCGCGGCCACCGCCAGCCGCTTGGGATGGGGATCGCCATAGCGCACCGCCAGGTGTTCCAGGATGGCGCTGGCCAGCACCGGGATATCCTCGCGCCGCTCGCGCAGCGTGGGCATGCGCAGCGCCAGCACGTTGAGGCGGTAGAACAGGTCCTGGCGGAACTGGCCGGAGGCGACCATCGCGGAAAGATCCTTGTGGCTGGCACACAGCACCCGCACGTCCACGCTCTCCTCGCGGCTCGCGCCGATCTTGCGCACGCGCCGTTCCTGCAGCACGCGTAGCAGCTTGACCTGCATCGCCAGCGGCAGGTCCGCCACCTCGTCGAGCAGCAGCGTGCCGCCATTGGCAGCCTGGAAAAAGCCGCCGCGCTCGGCGTCGGCCCCGGTGAAGGCGCCTTTCACATGGCCAAAGAACTCCGACTCCATCAGGGTCTCGGGGATGGCGCCGCAATTGACCGCGATAAAGGGATGCGCCGCGCGCGCGCTGACTGCGTGGATGGCACGCGCCGCGCGCTCCTTGCCACTGCCGGACTCGCCGCTGATGACGATCGGCGCCATGCTGCGCGCCAGCCGCGAGAGCGAGCGCCGCACCTCATGCATGGCCGGAGAATGGCCGGGCAGCAGGTTGACGGCGCGGTCCACGGTTTCGTGCGCCCCGCTGCCGCCGTCACCGCCCTCCACACCCTCGGCGCCATCACGCTGCTGGCGCCCCAGCGCATTCAGGATCAAGCTGCGCAGCTGGTCCAGCGAGACCGGCTTGGCGATGTAGTCGAAGGCGCCCGCCTTGAGCGCCTCCACGGCGTTGTCCGCGCTGCCGTAGGCGGTGATCACGGCCACCGGCACCCGCTCCGGCGCGCTCGATAGCTGGCGCACGATATCGATGCCCAGCCCGTCGCCCAGCCGCATGTCGGTCAGCACCAGGCTATAGCGGCGCGCGGCGAGCTGCTGGCGCGCCTCGGCCAGCGAGCCGGCCAGCACGACATCGTGGCCCATGCGGCGGATCGAGATATCGAGCAGTTCTCGCAGGTCGGCCTCGTCGTCGATGACGAGAATCGGGTCGGGGCCTGGCGTCTTGATTGGCATGGGTCTGCGTCTGGCGATCTGGCGAAGTGAAATCGGGGCGGCTAAACGAGAGACTGGCCGCGTGGCCGGTCAAACCAGCGCGGCTCAGCCACCCGCGCTGTCCGGCGCTTCGATGCGCAAGGTCAGGACAAAAGCCTTGGCCGGCAGTGTATCGCGTGCGGCGGGCGCCAGCATGCCGGTCTGCGCCAGCAGCGCATCGATCGAAATCGTGCCATAGCGCACCTGGGCGTCGTTGGCGCCGCAAAGCTCGCGTGCCATGAACAATCCGAGGCCGGTGCCCTGGGCGTTGCTGGTAAAGAAGGGTTCGAACAAGGTGCGCTGGTGCTCGCGCGACACCTCGACGCCATCGTTCCAGACGATCAGCTCGGCATGGTGCTGGTCCAGCGCATGGGCCAGCAGGCGGATCGCCCCGGGCAGGCGGCTGCAATAGCGCCAGGCATTGTCGAGCAGGTTGCCAAGCACCTGTTGCAACTGGGAGGCATCGAAGATGACCGGGCGCGCCACGTCCACCGTGAGCCGGATGGCATTGGCGTTGATCTCGGCCGGACGCGGCACGCGCCGCGCGCCGACCGGGTCGTGGTCGGCGGAGCGGGCGCGCATCTCCAGCCGCCAGCGGCCGACGATCTCCGGCAGCGCCTGGTTCAGGTCCACCGTGGTGCGCTCGGTGCGCGGGCGGCGCGACATCTGCAGCACGTCCGACACCACCTGGTCGAGCCGGCGCACATTATCGTGAATGATGCGCAGCAGCCGCGCATCCACGTCGCCCTCCGCGCGGCCCGCCTCGCCCGGGCGCGCGGCCCGGCGACTGGTTTCGGCCAGCAGCTCGCTGGCCTGGCTGATGGCCGCCAGCGGATTGCGGATCTGGTGTGCCACGCTGGCCACCAGGCGCCCCATGGCTGCCAGCTTCTCCTGTTGTACCTGCTCGGCGATGCGCTCCCAGCTTTCGATATGGACCAGCACCGTGTCGCGCATCTCGCTGCGCAGCAACGCCTCGTCCTCCGGGCGCCACGCCATGGCCTCGCTCTGGGCGATGGCCAGGCGCAGCCGCGCCGCCGCCTCGGGCGACAGCTCGTTCCAGGTGCCGGTGTTCATGGCGTTCTGCGCACTGAGCGAGACCGACATCGAGGACGCGAAGGTGGAGCGCAGGCTGGCCAGCCCCGGCAGCAAGAAACGCAGCCGCAGCCGCGTATGCAGGATGGGGCCGCGCCCCGAGGATGGCCGCGACGGCAGCGGCAGCAATTGCAGGATGCGGGGCGCATCGTCCTTGCTGCGCACCCAGTCGCGCAGCATTTCCATCAACGGCTGCAGGCGGGGGATCTGGCGCAGGTCGAACAGCGCATCGCGCCCATTGGCAGGCGTGTCCGTGGGCTTGCCCCGTTCGGCAGGCTGCACGCCCAGCAGCACCACCGCGGCCGGGTTGGCCGCCACCACCGCGCCGTTGGCGCGCAGCAGCATCACGCCGTCCTGCATGTCGTTGACCATCAGGCGGTTGACCAGTTGCTGCAGGCGCAGCTCCTGCTCGCGCGCCAGCGCCAGCCGCTCCTGTGCAAGCTGGCGGTTGGCCAGCAGGTACATCAGCGAGGCCGCGATCATGAAGACCAGCCCGTACAGCCCCGAGCCCAGCAAACCCGTGTCGGCCTGGCGCAACAGCAAGGTCTGCGCGAAGGGCGTACTCATCACCAGCAGCGCCGAAGCTGCCGCGGTGAACAGCGCGAACAGCAGGCTGGTAAGCGCGCCGGCCTGCAGCGCGGGCAACAGGAAGATCATGGCGAGCCCCTCGCCGCGATGGCCCTGCGCGTGAAAGATCAGGCCCAGCAGGGCGAGGTCGGCCAGCACCTGGAAGCGCACCCGCAGGTGAAAGCCGCGGCGCCACCATAGCGTGGCGACCACCATCCCCAGCGCCACCACGGCATAGGGCACGGCCAGCGGCAGCGCGGCCAGGCCGCTGCCGAACCCGCCGCCCAGTCCGCTGCCCAGCGCCTGCGCGGCCCGCTCGGCCTCGGCGCGCTGGGCCGGCAGCCAGGCGTAGCCCAGCAGCAGCGCGGCTACGGCAAGCCGGGTCCAGCAGAAATAGCGCAGCAAGCGCCAGTGGAATTCAGGAGGTTCGGGCTGGCGCCACATCGCCGCGAGGGCGCGCCAGGCATTCAGGCGGGACCAGAACGAGGCCGGCCCGTTCATGCGGCAGGGCTGTCCGGATCGCTATCGGCCGGCAGGTGGGCGCGCCGGCAGTAGTGCAAGCCACGGTAGACGATAGCTTCGCCCTGCGGCAGATGCACCCCGCAGCGCGCGCATTGCACCATGGCTTCCTGCGGGGGGGCAGGCTGGTTGCGCACCGGCGAGCCTTGCGCGGGACCGTGCCGGGCGGCGCGGTCCTCCCGAAAGCGCGCCTGGGCGCGCTGGCGAAGCCACCAGAAACAACCCAGCACGACAGCCAGGACAAGGAAGATGCGTGCCATGCCGGCCTCAGATTCGGTGCAGTATGACTTCGATGACGAAGCGGCTGCCGACATAAGCCAGCAGCAGGATGCCGAAGGACGCAATCACCCAGCGCAGCGCGGTGCGCCCGCGCCAGCCGTAGAAGGTGCGCCCGGCCAGGATGCCCGCGAACATCGCCCACGACAGCAGCGCGAACACGGTCTTGTGGTCGAGCCGGAAGGCCCGGCCGAACAGTTGCTCGGAGAACAGCAGGCCCGACAGGATCGTCAGCGTCAGCAGCACGAAGCCGGCGCCGATCAGGCGGAACAGCAGCTTCTCCAGTGTCAGCAGCGGCGGCAGCAGGTCGAGCCAGCGGCCCACCCACTGGGCCGGCTCGCTCGCCTTGCCCACCTGGGGCGAACGGTTGAAGCCATGCAGGCGGCGCTCGGCCAGCAGCATCAGAAAGGCATGGAAGGCTGCCAGCGTGAACAGGCCATAGGCCACGTTGGCAATGATGAAGTGCAGCTTGAACAACGGCCGCGCCGCGTAGCCCAGGATCTGCGCGCCGGGAAACGCCAGCGGCATCAGGCTCGCGAGCATCGCCACCGGGACCACGATCAGCCCAAGGCCGGCCAGCGAGAAGAAGAAGCTCTCGATCCAGTAGATGCCCACGCCCAGCCAAAGCATGGCCGACAGCGCAAAGGCAAAGCCGAACACCATGCGGTCGGCCGGGAAGATGGTCTCGTGCAGCAGCAGGCCGTGGCTGGCCACCGCTGCCAGCATCAGCGCGTGCCACCAGGCCGGGCGGCCCTCGCCGCGCCCGCCGGCCCCGCCGCCGCCGTGCAGCAGCGCGGTCGCCGCCGCGCCCCCAATGGCACCGCCGTTGCCGGCAGCCGATAGCTGCGGGTTGCGCGTCGCCCAGCCGTGATAGGCCAGGCCGCAATAGAGAAGTGCCGTCAAGGCATACAGTACAATGGCCATTTGCACAGTTTACCTTAGCGCCCCGTCCCGGTGGCGCCCCGCTTGAGCCGGGCCAAGAGCCAGCCTCAAGCCTCGATCAAGCTCTATCCCCCGGACTTCTGCCATGCTGGACAATCTCACTCAACGCCTGGCGCGGGTCGTCAAGACCATGCGCGGCGAGGCTCGCCTGACCGAAGCCAATACCGCCGAAATGCTGCGCGAAGTGCGCCTGGCCATGCTGGAGGCCGATGTCGCCTTGCCGGTGGTGCGGGAATTCATCGCCCGCGTGAAGGAAAAGGCACTGGGCGAGGACGTGGTGTCCAGCCTGACGCCGGGCCAGGCGCTGGTGGGCGTGGTGCAGCGCGAGCTGACCGCCGTCATCGGCGGCGAGGAAAGCCTGTCCGCCGACAACAAGAGCGGCGAGCTGAACCTGGCGGTGCAGCCGCCCGCGATCATCCTGATGGCCGGCCTGCAGGGCGCCGGCAAGACCACCACCGTCGGCAAGCTGGCCAAGTGGCTGAAAGAAAACAAGAAGAAGAAGGTGCTGACGGTCTCGTGCGACGTCTACCGCCCCGCCGCGATCGCCCAGCTCAGGACCGTATCCGAGCAGGTCGGCGCCGATTTCTTCCCCTCCGAGCCCAACCAGAAGCCGGTGGACATCGCGCGCGCGGCAGTGGACTGGGCCCGCAAGCACTATCACGACGTGCTGATCGTCGATACGGCAGGCCGCCTGGGTATCGACGAAGCCATGATGCAGGAAATCAAAGCGCTGCACGCCGAGATCAAGCCGGTCGAAACCCTGTTCGTAGTCGACGCCATGCTGGGCCAGGACGCGGTCAACACCGCGCGCGCCTTCAATGACGCCCTGCCCCTGACCGGCGTGGTGCTGACCAAGCTGGACGGCGATGCGCGCGGCGGTGCCGCGCTGTCGGTGCGCCACATCACCGGCCGCCCGATCAAGTTCGTCGGCGTTGGCGAAAAGCTGGACGGCCTTGAGCCCTTCTACCCCGATCGCATGGCCCAGCGGATCCTGGGCATGGGCGACATCCTCGCGCTGGTCGAGGAAGCCCAGCGCGGCGTGGACATGGAAGCGGCCGAGAAGCTGGCCAAGAAGATCAAGAAGACGGGCGACTTCGACCTGGAAGACTTCAAGGCGCAGATCGGCCAGATGAAGAAGATGGGCGGCCTGGGCAGCCTGGTCGACAAGCTGCCGGCGCAGTTCGCCCAGCAGGCGCAGGGCGCCAATATGGACGTGGCCGAGAAGCAGGTGCGCCGCATGGAGGGCATCATCAACAGCATGACGGCCGCCGAGCGCGCCAAGCCCGACCTGATCAAGGCCAGCCGCAAGCGCCGCATCGCCACCGGCGCCGGCGTGCCGGTGCAGGAAGTCAACCGCCTGCTCAACCAGTTCGACCAGATGCAGAGCATGATGAAGAAGCTCAAGGGCGGCGGCATGATGAAGATGATGCGCTCGATGGGCGCGATGAAGGGCGGCATGAAGGGACTCTTCAACCGCTAAGCCGTCTGGCACGGCGGCGCCCGCTCCCCGGGCGCCGCGTCACCCGCAAAAGACAAAGACTGAGACAGGATCCACATCATGATGACCGCCGAACAGGCCCGCGAACTGTGGGCCAACTCCGAGGAAATCGTCAGCGCCGAGGCCGTCCAGGCTTCGCTGGACCGCATGGCTGGCGAGATCACGGAAAAGATGGGCGATACCTTCCCGCTGGTGCTGTCGGTGATGGGCGGCGCAGTCGTCTTCACCGGCATGCTGCTGCCCAAGCTGGCGTTCCCGCTGGAGTTCGACTACATCCACCTCTCGCGCTACAACAACAAGACGGTGGGCGGCGAGATGCAATGGCGCGTGGCGCCGCGCGAATCGGTCAAGGGCCGCACGGTGCTGGTGCTGGACGACATCCTGGACGAAGGCGAGACCATGGCGGCCATCCGCCAGCGCATCATGGACATGGGCGCGACCAATGTCTACGCCGCCGTGCTGTGCGAAAAAGTGCTGCAAAAGGCAAAGCCCATGCACCCGGACTTCTGTGGCTTCACCGTGCCTGAGCGCTATGTCTTCGGCTGCGGCATGGACGCCCACGGCTACTGGCGCAACCTGCCCGCCATCCGGGCCTTGCGCTGAGTCCTTGCGCTGAGTCCTTGCGCCCAGGCCTCGCGCTCAGTCTGCGCGTTACGGCCTGGCGCTGACGATCGGCCACAGCGAGACCAGCAGCAACAGCGCCATCGCCACGTTGAACAGGCGCAGCGCCCGGGGCTGCGCCAGCCAGCGCCGCATGGCCGAGCCGAACACGGCCCACATTGCCACGCTGGGCAGGTTGATCACGGCGAACAGGCCGGACAGCAGCAACACATTGAGCCAGACATTGCCGTGCAGCACGTAGGTACTGCACGCGCCCACCGCCATCACCCAAGCCTTGGGATTGACCCACTGGAACGCGGCCGCCGCAAGGAAGCCCATGGGCTTGCCCACCTCCTGGTCCTGGACGCCGCCCGCGGTCGCCAGCTTCCACGCCAGCCAGGTGAGATAGACCACCGCCACCACGCGCAGCACCTGCCAGGTCCACGGAAACGCGGCGAACAGCGATCCGAGCCCGAGGCCGACCACCGCCACCATCAGGCCGAAGCCGATACTGATGCCCAGCACATGGGGCACTGTGCGGGCAAAGCCGAAATTCACGCCCGAAGCCAGCACCATGGTGTTGTTGGGGCCCGGGGTAATCGACGACACGAGGGCAAACGCGCAGAACGCGGCGAACACGCCGGATCCGGCAACAAGCTGGGGCACTGCCATGACTGGCTCCATCGAATACGAAAAGGAATGGAGCTAGTCTAGCCATGCAAAACTGTACAGTACCGGTACAGTTAACCAGAAAACTGGCGATACGGCTTGGCGCGTAGCCACCGCATCATGCCGCGTCATGCCGCGTCATGTCGCGTTGAGCGCGTTCGCCGCCACCACCAGCGCAATCCCCCACAGCACCACGCCGGTCGCCCGCTCCACGCCCCGAACCGAGCGGGCAAAACGCGTGCGCACCAGCGGATGGCGCACGCCCCAGGCCACCAGCATGTCCCAGGCGAAGACCATGGCGAACATCCAGGCGCCGTAGCCCAGCTGTGCTGCCAGCGGCGTGCGCGTGCCGGCCAGCACCGAGAACAGGCTGGCGTAGAACAACGCATTCTTGGGATTGAGCACGGCGGACAGGAAGCCCGTCACGAGTTGCGCCGCGTACGCCGCGGGGCCAGTGCCCTGCGCTTGCTGGCTATCTTTGCCATTTTCGCCATCTGCGCCGGGCAGCGTCGTCTCGCCGCTGGCACGCAGCAGCCGCCAGCCCAGCCAGGCCAGGTACAGGCAACCCGCCCACTGCAGCAGCATGAACACGCCTTGGCTGGCGCGGGTAGCGGCCAGCCCGGTGATGGCCAGCCCGATAAACACGCCGTTTCCCAGCGCGATGCCCAGGCAGACGGCGCTGGCGCGGCCCACGCCATGCACCAGCGCGCTGCGCACTACCAGGAAAAAGTCGGGGCCCGGGCTGAGCAGTGCAAGAAAATGCGCGCCCGCCACCATGGCAAATTGGCCGAGGCCGGAATCAACAGGGAAATCCACGCCAGTCCTTTCGTGTCTTCGAATGAGCACGAAGTCTGGGCCGCGAGGGGCGGCAAGTATTGGAGAAAATTGCGCGCGGCGGCTCAGCCGCTGCGGCGCTGATAGCTGCGCGGCGTCAGCGCCACGCGCTGCTTGAAGGCGCGCTGGAAGTGGCTTTGGTCGGAAAAGCCCAGCGCCTGGGCGATCTCCGCCGGCGCCCCACCCGCGCGCAGCAGCTGGCGCGCGTGGTTGATGCGCAGATCCAGCTGGTAGGCATGCGGGGTCATGCCGAGGTCGGCCCGGAAGGCGCGGATCAACTGATAGCGGCTCATGCCGGCGCCGCGCGCCAGTTCCGCCAGCGGCAGCGGCTCCGCGTGATGCGCATGCAGGAGCGCGACCAGGCCGGCTAGCCGGGCCTCTGGCGTGACTGGCTGGCGCGGCGCGCGCACCGCCTGGCGCTGGTCGGCACCGCCGAGCAGTGCGGCCACGAAGCCGCCTAGCGCCGCTTCCTTGGTGGCCTGCGGGGCTGCGGAGAACAGCACATCGTTAAGCCGGCACAGGCCGGCATAGGTATCTGGCGCGCTGGTGACACGCACCCGCGCCAGCGCCGCGGGCAACACCGCCACGCCGCGCGCCTCCAGCACCGTGCCCACCCATGCCGGGTCCAGGTGCAGCATCTGGTAGCTCCAGCGCGCGTCGGGCTCCGGATTACAGGAATGCACCTGCCCGGCCGGGATCACGACCACGTCGCCGGGCGCCAGCCGTACCGACTCGGTCCCGGTGCCAAATAGGCTATGGCCGCCATCGACGGCGCCAATCGACAAGGTGGGATGGGTATGCGGCAGGTATGCCGCGCCGCTGTCGCTGGCGCAGCGGCTCTCGACGTACGGCATGGCGGGATCGAACCAGTAGCGCGCCTGCCCTGCGGTGCTGCCGGTGCGCATCAGTCGGTCCGGTACGGGCGTTCGCGCAGCCACTTGGTGGCGATCCATTTCTCGCCCGCTTCAACGGGCAAGCCGGCATGCAGGGTACGCTCGTCCAGCGCGCCGTCGGACTTGCGATAGCTGAAATAGACCGCATTGCCCTTGACCGGCGCCACCTCCAGGCCAAGCTTGGGGAAGGCCGTGGCGCCACCCGCCGGCGGGCTGTTCAGGTAGATCACCAGGGTGGCGACGCGTTGCCCGCCGACCTTGAGCTGGCGCGCCTCGCCGGGGCGCTGCGGGTTAAAGAAATCGTAGTGCGGCTGGTACTCGCCGCCGGGCTTGTAGTTGAGGATCTGCAAGCCTTCGCCGCGGTCCGCGGCAATCCCGGTCACGGCGGCGATGCAGTCCTCGATGCGCTCGATCAGCGCATGCTCGCCGACCTGGAACATCGCGCCCAGGCTGGTGCGCGCCTCGATCAGGTTCTCGTCGCCGGTGTCGGGGTTGATCACGGGTGAGCGCGTCAGGCGGCCGCGCGCCAGCGCCACCAGGGCGTCGCATTCGGCATCGGTCAGGAGTTGCTGGTACAGGGTCACGCGCGGTGCCGCGAGCGTGAACAAGATGGGAATCTCGCGGCCGGCGAAATGCGCCGCGTTGCGGCTGCCTTGCGCGCCAGTTTGGTCACGGCCACCACCCTGGCCCCCTGCGCGCTCGGCCGGCTTGCCGATGCCCAGCTCCGCGGCCATCTCCGCGGCGTTGTCCGGCGGCGTCCCCCGCACCTCTGCCCGTGCCGCGGCGGACAGCGCCGCGGCCACCGTGGCTTGCGCGAAGGCCTGCTCGTAGCCGGACTGGCACATCGACTGCACCAGCGCCTCGGCGCCAAAGCCCTGCCCGATATGGCGCCGCAGCCAGCGCTGCAGGTCCGCCGAGGAACTGGTGTAGCCCGCCTTGCCGGCGGTGTCGCCAGTGGCACCGGTGGCGCGAGTGTTGCTCATGAGGGATTAGCCAGCCGCTGCGGCGAAAACGGGTTGCGCGCCGGCGCTTCGGGCGGCACCACGCGGCTGCGGGTGCCCGTGCCGGTTTCGGGGTCGCCGGCGACGGTGACCGTGGCTTCGGAATACTGCCAGCGCTTCCACGCTGCCAGCACCGCATTGGGATAATCGGGGCGGCCGCGGCTGCCGTTGTACCGGCCCAGCGCCAGGAACAGGTCGCCCTGCTCGCGGTCCAGGTAGTAGCGCAGGATGGTGCAGCCGTAGCGCAGGTTGCTCTGCAGGTGGAACAGCTTGCGGCTATCGCTGTCGCCGATGCTGCGCACCCAGAAGGGCATCACCTGCATCAGCCCGCGGGCACCGGCCGAGCTGATCGCGTATTTGCGGAAATTGCTCTCGACCTGCACCAGCCCTAGCACCAGCGCCGGTTCCAGCCCGGCGCGCTTGGCCTCGTAGTAAGCGGTCTCGATCAGTTCGATGCGCACCTGCGGCTCGGGGATGCGCCCCGCGAGCCGGTGCGACATTTCTTCCAGCCACTTTAGGTAGGCCAGTTGCTCACCGCCGGTGGCAAAGGCCGGGCGCAGCGGGCGGCTGTCGGCAATGGCCGCGGCCAGCGCGCCGCGCACCGAGTCGGCCAGGTCCTCTTCCTTCTGGGCCCCGGCGTGGGCGGCGGCGCTGAGCACCAGCAGCAAGCCGGCACTGACCCGTGCCACGCCCAGGCGGCCCGGGATCAGGCCCGGCAGACGCAGCGGGTCCAGGAGGCGCATGGCGCTCAGGCGGACAACAGCCCGCGCACGTGAGCAACCACGTCCGCGACCGGCAACTGGGTGGCCTCGGCGTCGCGCCGCCCCTGGTACTCCACGCGGCCTTCCTTCAGGCCACGGTCGCCCACCACTACGCGGTGCGGCACGCCAATCAGTTCCCAGTCGGCAAACATGGCGCCGGGGCGCTCGCCGCGGTTGTCCAGGATCACATCGACGCCGGCTGCCAGCAGCTCAGCATGGATACGGTCGGCCTCGGCCTTGACGGCCTCGGAACGATCGTAGCCAACCGGGCAGACCACCACCGCGAACGGGGCGATCGAAGCGGGCCAGATGATGCCGCGCTCGTCGAAGTTCTGCTCGATGGCGGCCCCCAGGATACGGGTCACGCCAATGCCGTAGCAGCCCATCTGCATGGGCTGGGTTTTGCCGTTCTCGTCCAGGAAGGTGGCGCCCATCGATTCCGAATAGCGCGTGCCGAGCATGAACACGTGGCCGACTTCGATGCCGCGGCAGATGGCGAGCGTGCCCTTGCCGTCCGGCGAAACGTCGCCTTCCACCACATTGCGCAGGTCAGCCACCACAGGCTCGGGCAGGTCGCGGCCCCAGTTCACGCCGGTCAGGTGGTAGTCGCGCTCGTTGGCCCCGCAGACGAAGTCGCTCATGTTGGCGACCGTGCGGTCCGCCACCACGTTGACAGGCTTCTTGGCGCCGATGGGGCCCAGGTAGCCCGGGGGCGTGCCGAACGTCTCGACGATCTCGGACTCGGTCGCGAAGCGGAACTCGGCCAGGCCGGCCACCTTGGACGCCTTGATCTCGTTGAGCTCATGGTCGCCACGCAGCAGCAGCAGCCAGATCTGCACGCCGGCCTCGCCCTCGGTGGCCAGCACGATCGACTTGACCGTGCGCGCCAGCGGGATGCCAAGCAGCTCAGCCACGTGCTCGCACTTGGCCTTGCCCGGGGTGGGCGTGTTGACCATGGCTTGCGCCGGCGCGGCGCGCTGGGCCAGCAGCGGCAGGGCCTCGGCCGCTTCCATGTTGGCGGCGTAGTCCGAGTCGGGGCAGTAGACGATGGCATCTTCGCCGGTCTCGGCGATCACGTGGAACTCATGCGAGCCGGAGCCGCCGATGGCGCCGTTGTCGGCCGCGACGGCACGGAATTCCAGGCCGAAACGCTGGAAGATGCGCACGTAGGCGTCGAACATCTTGTCGTAGGACACCTTCAGGCCTGCGGCGTCACGATCGAAGGAGTAAGCGTCCTTCATGGTGAACTCGCGCCCGCGCATGATGCCAAAGCGCGGCCGGCGCTCGTCGCGGAACTTGGTCTGGATCTGGTAGAAATTGATCGGCAGTTGCTTGTAGCTGCGGATTTCGCTGCGGGCGATGTCCGTCACCACCTCTTCGGAGGTGGGCTGCACGGCAAAGTCGCGCTCGTGGCGGTCCTTCAGGCGCAGCAGCTCGGGACCCATCTTGTCCCAGCGGCCGGTTTCCTGCCACAGCTCGGCAGGCTGAATCACCGGCATCGACAGCTCGACCGCGCCGGCGCGGTTCATTTCCTCGCGCACGATGGCTTCCACCTTGCGGATCACCCGCAGGCCGACCGGCATGTAGTTATAGATGCCGGCGCCAAGCTTCTTGATCATGCCGGCTCGCATCATCAACTTGTGCGACACGATTTCCGCGTCGGAAGGGGCTTCCTTTTGGGTGGAAATGAAGAATTGCGAGGCTTTCATCCGTTGCTTTCTCGTGAGGCCATGCACGCCCTGGCAGGTGCCGGGGGCGAGATGGCGCGAATCCGTGGCGCGCGTGCATTATGCGGCGCTTTTTGCTCGGGGAAAACCAGCACCCCGTTGCACAAAGCCCCATTACGCGCTTCCTTTATAATCAACCTAATTCTAAAGGATTCGAGGTGCAGTCATGCTCGATCGTGAAGGCTTTCGCCCGAACGTCGGCATCATCCTCATCAACGCACGGAACGAGGTGTTCTGGGGCAAGCGCATCGGCGAACATTCGTGGCAGTTTCCTCAAGGCGGCATCAAATACGGCGAGACGCCGGAACAGGCGATGTACCGCGAGCTACATGAAGAAGTCGGTCTGCTGCCCGAGCATGTCAGGATTGTCGGTCGCACGCGCGACTGGCTGCGTTATGAGGTGCCGGACAAGTTCATCCGCCGCGAAATCCGCGGCCATTACAGGGGACAGAAGCAGATTTGGTTCCTGTTGCGCATGGCGGGCCGCGATTGCGACATCCGCCTGCGCGCCACCGACCATCCGGAGTTCGATGCCTGGCGCTGGAGCCATTACTGGGTCCCGCTAGACGCTGTCATCGAGTTCAAGCGCGATGTCTACCAACTCGCGCTGACCGAGTTGTCTCGCTTCCTGCAGCGCAATACCCGCGCGCCGCTGAGCCCCTACGGCACCCATGGCCGGCACGGTTCGGTGCGCGCAGGTTATGCTCGCGCGGGGCTGGACGAGCATCCCGACAGCGTTCCGGACCTGGTGCATCAGGACCTGGCCCACGATCCGGGCCCAATTTCGCCGGCCCAGCCGGCGTCCACAGAACGGAGTACCGATGATTGATTTTGCCGGCCGCGGCTTGCGCCCGAGCCTGCCCGCCGCCTGCTTGCTGGCTGCAACCCTTTGCCTTGGCCTGGCCGGCTGCGGCAGCACGTCCAAGCCGCAGCATGTGCCCATGCCGGACGAGTCCGAGGATTACACGCCGAAGAAGGAGTTCAGCATCCTCGACCCGTTCGCCGCGAAGGAATTCAGGGAAGTGGAGACGGCGCTGCCTGCGCCGCCGCAGGATGCGGACCTGATCCCGTTCGAAGTCAGCCCCGCCGGCAACTTTACCTTCGCCGTCGATGGCAAGTCCGTGGTCGTGGGCGCGGATGGCGCCGTGCGTTATACGGTGGTCATCACCGGTGCCAGCGGCATGCGCAATGTGAGCTTCGAGGCCGTGCGCTGCGACACCTTCGAGCGCAAGATGTACGCCACCTTGCCCAGGGGCGCGACCGAGTGGGTCCGCAACCGCTCCGACGACCGCGATGGCTGGGTCCAGCTGGCAGGCATCGCGCGCAATAACTATGGTGCGGCGCTGGCCAAGGATTTCCTGTGCGAGGGCCGCTCAGCGGCAGGCAGGGCGCAGGACATCGTCAAGGAATTGCGTGGCGAAGCGCCGCGCAAGAGCGCGATCACACGTTGATGGCGGCAACGGCGCGGTAGTACGGCGCCTGACGATGCAAAAAAGCCCGCGATCGCTCGCGGGCTTTTTTGCATCGTACCTCGGAACAATCTGTCCGTTCAGACCAGTACCAGGTTGTCCCGGTGGATCAGCTCGTGCTCGTTCTGGTGGCCAAGCACCCGCTCGATCTCGGACGAGGGCTTGCGTGCGATCAGCTTGGCTTCCGAGCTGGCGTAGTTGGTGATGCCGCGCGCCACCTCATGGCCCGCCGCGTCGATGCAGGCAATGACCTCGCCACGCGCGAACTCACCCTGCACTTCCACCACGCCGATCGGCAGCAGCGACTTGCCGCCGCTGGTGAGCTTGTCCACCGCGCCGGCATCGATCATCACCCGCCCGCGCAGCTGCAGGTGGTCGGCCATCCATTGCTTGCGCGCCGTCAGGCGCCCAGTGGGGGCCAGCAGTTGCGTGCCGATGCCTTCGCCCCCGGCCAGCCGCTCCAGCACATTGGCTTCGCGCCCGGAAGCGATCACGGTATGCGCGCCCGACTTGGCGGCGCGCTTGGCGGCCAGGATCTTGGTCAGCATGCCGCCGCGGCCAATCGACGTGCCGGCGCCGCCGGCCATGGCTTCGAGCTCCACTGCACCAGCCAGCGCCTCGTCGACGAACTCGGCCTGCGGGTTGCTGCGGGGGTCGGCGGTATAGAGGCCCCGCTGGTCGGTCAGGATCACCAGCGCGTCGCCTTCAATCAGGTTGGTGACAAGCGCACCCAGGGTGTCGTTGTCGCCGAACTTGATTTCGTCGGTGACCACGGTGTCGTTCTCGTTGATGATGGGCACGACACCCAGCGACAGCAGCGTCAGCAGGGTCGAGCGCGCATTGAGGTAGCGCTCGCGGTCAGCCAGGTCGGCGTGGGTCAGCAACACCTGGGCGGTGCGGATGCCGTAGCGGCCGAACTGGCTTTCGTAGACCTGGGCCAGGCCCATCTGGCCCACTGCCGCGGCGGCCTGCAGTTCGTGGATTTCCTTTGGGCGGCGCACCCAGCCGAGGCGCTGCATGCCTTCGGCGATGGCGCCGGAGCTGACCAGCACGACTTCCTTGCCGGCCATGCGCAGCTTGGCGATCTGTGCTGCCCAACGGGCGATTGCCTCGTGATCGAGGCCCTTGCCGTCGTTGGTCACCAGGCTGGACCCAACCTTCACGACGATACGTTTTGCCTGGGCGATGACCGATTGCATGGCGGGAATCCTGTCTGCTGGGTGCTGCTGTTTTTGTCGTTAGTTCTGCTCGCCGCCGGACTGGTCGACGTTGTGCAGGCGGTCATCCAGGCGGATGTCCGGCTCTGCCAGCGCGGCGACTTCCTCGGCCTTGATCGCGGCCAGGTGATCCTTGATCGCGTAGATCAGTTCACGGCAGCCTTCGCCGGTCAGGGCGGAGATGCGGAACACCGGGCCCTTCCACTTGTAGCGCTTGACGAAGTCCTTGACGCGCGCATCGCGCTCTTCCTCGGGCACCACGTCCAACTTGTTCAGTACCAGCCAGCGCGGCTTTTCGTACAGGCTTTCGTCGTACTTCTTCAGCTCGTTGACGATGGCGCGGGCTTCGGCCACCGGGTCCACGGCTTCATCGAACGGCGCCAGGTCGACGATATGCAGCAACAGCCCTGTGCGCTGCAAGTGGCGCAGGAACTGATGGCCCAGCCCGGCGCCTTCCGCAGCGCCTTCAATCAGGCCGGGGATGTCGGCCACCACGAAGGACTGCTCGTGATCGACCCGCACCACGCCCAGGTTGGGATGCAGGGTGGTGAAGGGGTAATCGGCCACCTTCGGGCGCGCATTGGAAATGTGCGAGATAAAGGTCGACTTGCCGGCATTCGGCATGCCCAGCAGGCCCACGTCGGCCAGCACCTTGAGCTCCAGCTTGATCATGCGGCGCTCGCCCGGCTTGCCGTCCACCTGCTGGCGGGGCGCGCGGTTGGTACTGGACTTGAAGTGCAGGTTACCCCAGCCGCCCAGGCCACCCTCGGCCAGGCAAACGGTCTGGCCATGCTCGGTCAGGTCGGCGATCAGCTCGCCGGAATCCATGTCGAGGATCTGCGTGCCGACCGGCATGCGCAGGTTCACATCTTCGCCGCCCGCGCCATAGCAATCGGCGCCCCGGCCATTCTCGCCGTTGCGCGCCACGTGCTTCTTGGCGTAGCGGAAGTCGATGAGCGTGTTGATGTTGCGGTCGGCCACCGCGTAGACGCTGCCGCCGCTGCCGCCGTCGCCACCGTCGGGGCCACCGAAGGGCACAAATTTCTCGCGCCGCATCGATGCGCTGCCATTGCCGCCGTTGCCGGCGATGACTTCAATTCTGGCTTCGTCGATGAACTTCATGATGACCTTCCGTGGTGTAGCGACCGCAAAGCGCGCGCCCGGCCGGGATGGCAAGGCCGCGGGCGCGGCGAATGGCGACAATGACATTGTCGCCAGAAAAGAAAAAGCCCCGCAAGTACTGCGGGGCCTTCATGCTGCAAAGGCTGTGATCAGACTGCCGGAACGACGCTGACCTGCTGCTTCTTGGCAGCGCCCTTGACGGCGAACTGCACGTGGCCGTCGACGAGAGCAAAGAGGGTGTGATCCTTGCCAATGCCAACGTTATCGCCCGGGTGCACGCGGGTACCGCGCTGACGCACGATGATGCTGCCGGCGTTGATGGCTTGACCACCAAACACCTTGACGCCCAGACGCTTCGATTCGGAATCGCGGCCGTTCCGTGTGGAACCGCCGCCCTTTTTCTGTGCCATGACTAACTCCTGTCGCTTTACTTTACCTAGTTACGCTTGAATTCGATTTCGATAAGGACTGAGCGCTGGCTCAGCCAATGATCTCTTCGATGCGCAGCTCGGTGTAATTTTGACGATGGCCTTGACGCTTTTGATAGTGCTTGCGACGGCGCATCTTGAAGATCTTCACCTTATCGTGACGACCTTGGGAGATAACGGTAGCCTTGACGGAAGCCCCGCTAACCAGCGGCGTACCAAACTTGAGTTGGTCGCCTGCGCCCACTGCGAGCACCTGGTCGAGCGTGATTTCTGCGCCAATGTCTGCCGGTATCTGTTCTACTTTAAGTTTTTCGCCAGCAGCAACCTTATATTGCTTGCCGCCGGTTTTTACGACCGCGTACATTGTCGAACCTCTCGATGTGAAATAAAACGCCGAAAGCCAACGCCGGCGCGCCCTTGCGTCCGTTTCATCCCGATCCAAGCAACTACCAGGACAGGGAAAACAGACAAGCCGGACGGCCCAATTGGCCCGGTTATCTCCCACCAGCGCATCTGCAGACAACACAAAGCGGCCGGAGGAAACCCACGATTCTATACCAAAGCCGGGAAAAGTACAAAGAAAACAGACACATAGCCTGCCCGGCGCCACGTGGCGCCGCCTGAAGCACTTCTCCGCCCACCCAGGTCAGATCAGATCCGCGAGCAGGAAACCCGCCAGGGCGGCGAAAGCTGCCCACAGTGCGGTGCGCCGGAGCTGGCGGCGCGAGGAGGAAGGTGACTGGGTCATGGCGGCATTATAGGTGCACGGGACTGCCACGCCCGCTTTGCGCGCGCAGCGCCCGCGCGCCTTGTCGCACCCCCCGTTCAGGGGACATACATACACCCGCATCGCTTATAATCGGCGGGTTTTGCGTAACGGTGAACATCTTGTCCCAGTCTTCCGCCACTGCCTTGCTTGCCCCGGTCGCTGCCGACATGCGCGCCGTTGATTCGGTTATCCGCCAGCGCCTCGCTTCGGAAGTGCCCCTGATCGAACAGATCGGCGAGTACATCATCAGTGCGGGCGGCAAGCGCCTGCGCCCGGTGATCCTGCTGCTGTCCGCACGGGCCTTCGGTTACGACGGCAACCGGCACCACGAACTGGCCGCGGTGGTCGAGTTCATCCATACCGCCACGCTGCTGCACGACGACGTCGTCGACGAGTCGGAGCTGCGCCGCGGCCGCCAGACCGCCAACGCGGTCTTCGGCAACGCCGCGAGCGTGCTGGTAGGCGACTTCCTCTATTCCCGCGCCTTCCAGATGATGGTGGACGCCGGCAGCATGCGCATTATGGAGATCCTCTCCAATGCCACCAATGTGATCGCCGAAGGCGAAGTGCTGCAGTTGCTGAACATGCACGATCCCGAGGTCACGGTGGAGCGCTACCTGCAAGTGATCCGCTACAAGACCGCCAAGCTGTTCGAAGCCTCGGCCCAGCTCGGCGCTGTGCTGGCCGGTGCGGACGCGGCCACCGAAGAAGCTGCCGCGGAATACGGACGGCGCATCGGCACCGCGTTCCAGTTGATCGACGACATGCTGGACTACACCGCCAGCGCCGAGCAGATGGGCAAGAATGCCGGCGACGACCTGCGTGAAGGCAAGCCCACCCTGCCGCTGCTGCACCTGCTCGAGCACGGCACCGCGGAGCAACGCACGCTGGCTCGCGAAGCCATCGTGCAAGGCGGCACCGAGCATTTCGATGCGGTGTTCACCGCGATCCACGCCAGCGGCGCGCTCGATGTCACCTTCCAGGCAGCCCAGCGCGAAGCCGAAGCTGCGGAGAAGGCCGCCCAGCAGTTCCCCGACTCGCCACTGAAGCAAACGCTGATCGACCTGTGCGCATTCTCGCTGCAACGGCAGTCCTGATGCCAAGGCGCCCCGCGCCGGCGCCCTCTTCCATTCCGGAAAAAAGGCTGCTACACTTGTGTGCTTTCGCGCTGCAGCAGTAATTAAGCAGGCAACGCAGAGAAAAACAAACGGGGTGTAGCTTAGCCTGGTAGAGCGCTACGTTCGGGACGTAGAGGCCGGAGGTTCGAATCCTCTCACCCCGACCAAAATTAAAGAGCCGAATCAACGAGTTAGTTGATTCGGCTCTTTGTCTTTATGCATGGCAGTTTAGAGTAAATTCCGCCCTTCGATGTCCCAAGAGTGTCCCACGCAGTCAACCGCTGTCCCTTGGGGATTGACGGGTGGCGTAGTCTGCTCTATCTTACTGTTCACGATCACATTGTGTGGCTGGCGTGGTGAAGTGGATTAGTGGCCCTCACCCGGTGAAACAGGAATTGGACCAGCAAGTCCCTCGCGCGACAAAGCGATAGCGCGATACTCACACATGATTGCCCGGCGTAACCGCCCGAGGTCGTGTAGTCCCATGCGATGATCGTGGTGCCCAGGAGCACCAAGGGAACCTGAAACGGGCGCCGTGTGCGATTCCTCCCGTAGGTTTCAGTCCCTAAGGTAAAGCACTCATTCCAAAGATAGATCGCTGCAAGGACCCCATCGGTCCACCTGCATCTATGGATGAGCCATGCCCATTCCCGCGTTGCCGGAGTCACTGTCCGGTCAGCACGTTACTGCCACCCCCGCGGTCCGAATTCTGTTCATCGAACAGCTCTCCGAACTCATCGGCAAGAGCGCGACGTCGATCCGAACGTTTGCCACGAACGAGAAATACAAGCACTTGATCCCTCGGCCCTTCAAGATGCCTCATAGCAGGCGTCTTTGTTGGTATGAGCACGAAGTAATGGCATGGATCGATTCGCATCGGCCTGCGGAACCCCCACCCCCGAAACGTCCTCGCGGACGCCCGACGAAGGCTGAACAGCTCGCGCGACAACGCTGGGCCACGAGCTGATTCATGGAGGCACCCATCCGTTTCGCGAGCATTGTCGCGGCGCTCGCGCGTGATCACGCGTTCAATAGCGATGAACAACCGACGCCCACAGACGAACCGCGTGGCTCGCCTGTCTGGCGGGAAGGGAATCGACATCATCCGATCGGGAAAGGATGCGCGTCGGGCACGGCCTCCGACGTAGCCGCCAAATTAGGCTACCGATCCGACTTGTGTCCGAATGGCTCGAGCGCTCCACTGCAATCGGCGTCGCTGCGACCCACTGTGACCGCTGAGCAGCATCTCCCGGCGATTTGGCATCCCACGACCGCCAAAG
The DNA here is from genome assembly GCF_058802485.1 of Cupriavidus sp. GW822-FHT02D05. NCBI lineage: Bacteria > Pseudomonadati > Pseudomonadota > Betaproteobacteria > Burkholderiales > Burkholderiaceae > Cupriavidus > Cupriavidus sp. GW822-FHT02D05. Next base: position 287,605 of record NZ_JBXAOE010000003.1, read on the forward strand.
TGGAGGCCCTAGCCCCGGCCGTGATCCTGCCCAAGCGAAAGGCCGCCCCACCGACCGCGCGCGAACAACGTCTCGTCAAGACAGCCGCGGAGATAGCGGCCGAGCCTCCGGGAAACAACGACAGGGCTTACATGCACTCGATCATGTGCCAGGTCGGATTGCCTCGATCGCAAGTTGTCGGAACATCGTTCGAGCGCCACTCAGGGGGGGCAGCGCTGCTAGTGGAGGCTGGCAAGCTATGGGACGGCAAGCAGTTTGTGCAGCAGCCAATCCCCTATGGCCCTAAGCCGCGCCTGATGCTGGCTTGGATGAACACTTATGCCGTGCGCTTCAACACGGCCGAGATCCCAGTGGGCGACAGTGCAAGCGAGTTTCTGCGCATGTTGGGCGAGCGGACAACAGGAGGGAAGCGAGGCGCATTCGGGGCGGTCCGCAAGCAGGTGCAAGCCTTGTCCGCCTGCCGTATAACACTGGGATTCAACGCCAACGGACGCGCCCACACTTACGACGGCAAGCCCATCAAGCACTTCGAAGCATGGATTGCCGCAAGTGCAGACCAACGCCCATTATGGCCGGGCACGATAACCTTTTCTGAGGACTACTACCAGACATTGAAGGCCCATGCCGTACCGCTAGATCTACGTGCCCTCATTGAGTTGAAAGGATCCGCACTGGCGATGGACGCTTATACGTGGCTGGCTCAACGCTTGTACCGTATCGAGGGCCGCCCGGTCATCTTGTACTGGAAGTCTCTGCGTGAGCAGTTCGCCCAAGAGTACGAAGGCAAAAACCGCAGTAAGGATTTCAAGAAGAAATTTCTGCTAGCACTGGACGCCGCCTTAGCCGTATATCCAAAAGCCAAGGTCAAGCCCGTAAATGGCGGAGTCATCTTGTTCCCCTCTCCGCCCCCTATTCCGCTCAAGTGAAGGTGGACGGGTAGGAAGGTCTCGGACTCCCCAATGAACTGCCGGTCGAATGCCCGGCTCGGGTTGACGCTTGGTTTTCCACAGTTCACCGCCCCTAACTATCGGTAAACAGATACAGGAAACCTAAAGGCATAACCTATCGGTTTTGGGGGGGGCCGATTCAGCGTGACGAATGGGGGCCGATTCAGCGTGATGCGGGGGTCCAATTCAGCGTACTGGGGGGGGCCGATTCAGCGTGTATAACTCGGGCGAATCACAGGGTTGTCCACACGCCGATTTGTCCCCGGCAGCCAGACAACCGCCCGCAGGCGGCTGCCATCGATCCCGGTCCGCCCAGCATCCAGTAGCCATATTCGTAACGGTAGCGATAACGGTGAGAAGAGCTTTCGTTGCACGCATGGGGGCGGCCTACCGGCTCGGCCATGAAGCTGCATCTAAATCGCCTTGATCCTGTCCAGGAGCTTCTGACCATCGGGGGCGCCCGACATCGTCCTCAGAAACACTACATTCCGGTCGAGGATCTTCTTGATCTCTGCGGCGGGAAGCGGTTGATCCAGCACATTGAAATCGGAGAGCACCTGGTAGTGACACTCGTCAGGCATATCCTGATATTCAGCCTTCAGCGTCTCTCCCGTCCCTTTGCCGAAGGCAACGATGCCCTTGCCGTTTTCATAGAGGAACACCACGTCGCTCTTCTGGATGCGGTCGATATTGAGCTTCCAAGGGGCATAGAAGGCTGCGGCGACTCCCTCTTTCAGCATGCGCTGGTGGTCTTCGATGCTGTGACGCTTATTGGTGTTGAGGATATGGAAGCGACTTCCGCCTTCGACGTTCGACTCGTCCATGTCAAGTTTCAGCAGCTTGGTCGCCTCACTGATACCTGCCCTGATCAGTTGCTGCATTAGATCCTGCTTAGTGACGGCAAGCTGCTCGGCCAGTTCCTCGATAAACGAATGGTCTTCCGGTGCTAGGCGGACAGTGCTCGCGATAAGTTCCTTCTTTGCGGTCTGGGCCCGCCGGATCATGCCCGCTAGTTCGCTCATGATAATTTTTTGCTGTTGTTTGGGTGGAAGCATCATACCCAAGAATCAGGCAAGAAACAAATCAGAATCAAAATAAACTCTACATAGAGTTTTAGCAGAATTTAGCGAGATGGTGCATGAGCAAGAGGGCTGCGAAATCCCTATGGGTGATAATGCCCTTCATCCAGCATAAGGAAAGACCATGCGCGAACTGGTGACGGCGATCCCCGATGTTGATGTACTCCTCGCGCTCGAGCCCGAGGAGTTGGCCGCCAAGCTGATCTTCCTGCTGCGTGCCCGGCCGGAAGCGATGTTCCATTTCGGAAATCTGCGCATGGAACTTGGGATGGCCGGTCATGCCGGATATCCCCCGGAGCGCCTTGCCGAAGTCGATCTCGCGTTGGCCGAGGCGTATGCGTGGCTGGAGGCACAGGGGCTGGTTGTCCCGGCCGAAGGCATGAATGGCTCAGGTGGCTGGCGGCATCTGAGCCGCCGCGCACAGCGCTTTGAGAACGAGGCGGCCTTCACCGACTACCGGACCGCGCGCCTGCTGCCGAAGGAACTCCTGCATCCGACGATCGCCACCAAGGTGTGGTTGTCGTTCATGCGAGGCGCATACCCGACCGCCGTGTTCGAGGCGATGCGGGCGGTCGAGATCGCGGTGCGCGAAGCGGCGGGTTTTCCTCAGTCGGAGATCGGTGTGCGAATGGTCCGGAAGGCGTTCCACATCGCGACCGGGCCGCTGACCGACATGAATGTAGACGAAGGCGAGCGGGAGGCTTTGTGTGCGCTGTTCGCCGGCGCGATCGGCTCGTACAAGAACCCGCACTCACACCGGCACGTGCCGATCGACACCCCGCGCGAGGCGGTCGAGATCATCCTTCTGGCCAGCCATCTGCTGGGCATTGTCGATGCGCGCGTTGCCGCGCTAAGGACGACCGCATAAGCGAGTTCGTCGCGCTCAACGCGATTCCGACGCCGGCGCAGGTTGTCACGGCTGGCGAGCGGGCCAGCAATCGGTTACTGGAATTCTTTGCTTCCAACGTTCGCAATCCGCACACACGCCGCGTCTACTGGCCGGCGGAGGTGATCGCCCTGCAGCAGTTGGGCCAGCCCTAGAAACTCAGCGTGGACCACAATCTGTGGCGCGCAGGGTGCGACACCTCTCCCTTCAATGCCCCGAAAATCCCGGTTTTTGGAGGTATTCGAGTACACATTGACTCGCCGGCGCGGCATTTGTAGCTTGAACGCAACAAGCCATTGTCACTCCATTTTTGTCGATTTATTCTCCAAACATTGATATTTACATTCCAAAATAAGGGAAAACGGAAATGAGATCGCCATTGGATGCGCTGATTACCCAGAAGTCCCTGCAGTTCGTCAATGGCCGCATGAATGCCGATCTGGTCGATCTGATCACGGATGGTCGGATCGAAGGCGACGTGCCGTTGAAGAACGTTTGTGCCAAGGTCACGCCGGAACTGGCCGACGATATCGATCAAGTTGTGAATCTGCTCGGGATCAGCAAGCGCCGTTTCCTCGAGGCAGCATTCATCGAGGCCGTGCAAAAGGCCAAAGCCATCATGGAGGCGGAAGGCGTGTTTGATGCGCTGGATGAGCGTGCAGCCAGCGATGACGAAGCGCCCTGCAGCAAATGAGCTACGGCCATGCTCCCGCTCCATGGGACCGCTCAGAATGTCATTGACACCCCAGAAAAGAAAACATGGAAAGACTCTTAGATGCAATCATCGCCATCAGCAACTGGTGGGAGAATACGACTCCGCGAGACTTGGATCCGGACGAGCTCAAGACGATGAAGCGATCGGAGCGCTTGATCGCCTTCTATTCGGTCGTCTCTCTCGTCCTCTTCATCTTAGCCTTGTCGGTCGAGCGCGATGTGCCCCAGGCTACCGGCTACATGCTTCCTTTCGCGACGATCCATGCCTACCTCTTGAAGGGAATACTCCTCGCCCCGATTGCATCGTTTGGCATGCTCCTGTTTCACCTAGCTCATGGCGCTTGGGCCTACCGCCGTCTCAACCGAGATTGCGACTGACCCAGGCCACACCACAGAGGACTAAATGGCCTCACTTGGGACGCGCAACATTTTGCCGCATCGCGCTTGTCCCTTCGAGCCGCTGGCCGCCCTAGCGATGCCGCACGGTCGGCTATGAGGTTTCTACATAGAAACCTCATGCCGTCCGCACCAGTAGATCGCTACCAGTAGATCTCCTTGTTGAGATTTATCGCCACCACCTGCAGGCTGATGCTCCTGAAGAACCCATGCCAGTTCGACGGAGCGATAAAGCTCATCCGTCCACCGCCAGAATCCCATACGGGAACCACTGCCCCAGCCAGGCCAGCCGACGTTGCATGTCCCTGCAACTCGGCAATGATGCCCTGCTGGTCAGACGAACTCTTCCGACCAAATGCGCTGTCCAGTGGAATGATAATCAGATCCACCCCCTGCTCGCGCAGATGCGCAACCTTGAATCTCGGCATATCACCTCCGTTAACTCTTCTGTTGCGCAAACACCAGCAGCTGCCACTCGATCTTGCCGAGCCCCGGCGCATGCTGATGGTGATTCTGCGGCGGCAGCGTATGGCCCTTGGCAATCCCGATCTCATCACCACAGACGGCGCACCGATAGATACCCGCGTTTGCCGCTTCACTGCCAGGCGAATACTTCGTGTCGTATTCAGCACTTTCACCTTTATTCAAGTACTGGCCATGTTTATATTGCGCCACTTTAGTTCTCCTCACTGCCTAAAACCGGAAGGACGTCAGATATCGCGCATGCAACTCTGACGAGGCTCCCGAGCTTACGAAGCGCCTGCTTCGACCATGATGCAAAGATGCACTAGAATCACATTATTTGATGCGTCCACACGTGGTCTTCTCTTGATTACGACGCTATATCGCGTTATAGATATGAGGCACCAAACAACAGTTTGCTGCTCGGTGCCCCCCCGACGGGGCGCCTACCACGACCCTTGGCCAGTCCAGCCGTCGAAATCTAGGCTGGTCGAGGGTCTTCTCAAGTCGGCACCCAACGGGCAGGCAAACAGTGGATGCCGGCGACTAATAATTTCTGCATTTCTCCTCCCTCCTTGGTTGAAAAGATGGTTATGCCGCCCCGCCACTCGTTGGCGCGCCCGCTTGATCGGCTGAGGCCGGTTGAGCCACTGCATTACTAGCTGCCGCCTGTTGCACAGCCACTTGACTCGCGGCGGCCCGGGTCTCGGTTTCGGCGATCATTTTGCGAAACGTTTCGATCTCGCCAAATGCTCCAATGTCCGCCATCCGCGCTAGAAACTGACTGTAGAGACCATCCTGCACTTCGCCCCGCGTTCGCATTAGCTCCATCGCCAGATTGGGGTTGAGAAGCAAAACGTAGTGGAAATCTCCGGACGGTCCAGGCTTCGTCAGGATGAACAAAAGCTGCTGGAGCCTTCTCATCCGCCGCCGCCACGTATCCACTGCTCGCTCCCCTGCAAAGCCGGCCTCGCTAGCAAAAGTGGCTGGGTTTTCGATCACGATCAAAGGGTGATCAGGAGACCGAGCCCACAAACAGAAGAGCGTATGCCCTGCGGGCTGTCCCTTCGACTGCATGTCAATCGCTTGCATTACGAGCGGAAGTGTTCGCGGGACCGTGGTGTACCCATCATTCCGCTTCCGGCTCCAGGTCCATTGCGCAGGCGTATTCGGGAAATGCAGATCCATCTGCTGCTGAGCCCGCTCGGCCATGTTCAGCCGCCTAGATGCCGCTTGCTTTCCGTTTGCCACCAAGATCTCCTACCTGTGTTGATCACTGCATGGTTACATCTTCAGTTGCGCCCGGCAACGATTCGAAGCGCACATCCTTCCGCTGTACTTAAGCACACAAAAAGCCTTTTTACCACCATGAAATGGCGATATATTGAGCAATCCCATAGCCACGAAATGCGCGATTCCGCACGTTTTTTCACAAAAAAGCGTTGAGAATCAATTATTTACATTGAAATTGCGGTGCTACAGTGCTCCAATTTTCCCGTGCTCCCATGTGCTCTACGTCCTCTTGGGATATACAAGGGTGCCGAAGAGCCCTCACGGAGCATGAATATTTGAGCAAAGGCGTAAGCTTGGGGCACCTTGCTCCAGGTCTGGATGGTCCGACCCTGGGCAATCGCTTGACGATGGCCCCAGCCGCGTAGCCGGGGCCCTTCTTCACCGCCCAATAGCGACAGAACGCGGCGTCGCAAATTCTTCCGGTTCTTCGCCGAGCGGAAATGCGACCACGTAAAGCACAGTTGTGTCGAAGGGTTTCGCCTCCGCGTCGCCGTTGAACCTCAACCTCACATTGCGCTCCGCGAAACGGAGCGATACCCCCAAAGTACTCAGCCCGTCAATGTGCCGCTGCATGCCGTCATAGACATCGAATTTCTGCACCTCTGAATAGTGGTCGCTGCAATCGCGATACTCACGCATATAGTCGACCAACGCAGCAAACTCCTCGTCGGCCTCGCGACTCATCTCGAACCCAGACGTAGCGAGGTCCATGCTGTGCATCTCTGCAAGTTTCGCCAGCTGCTTCCCGGTCTGAAGCGGCAGCGCCTTGAGCGTGATGTGTTCGCGCTCAAACTTCTCTTTCGCCGCCTGCAGTTCCTCTACCGTCGGAATGGAGAATGGCTTGTTCAGCGCGTCGATATCCTCAAACTCGAAAGCTCGTGCGATCGCTCTACGCGTGTCGAAACCGGACGCATCCCCGCGTTCGACACGCTGGATCGTCCGCACACTCAAGCCCGACAGATCAGCAAGCTGCTCCTGCGACCATTGCCGGCCCTCGCGATAGAACCTGACCAATACGGCAAGTTCGTGGGCAGTCAGCAGGCGAGGCTGCGCTTGTTCCGTGGTAGACATCGTGATCTCCATTGAGCAGATGGGACAATGATGCGGCGGCGCCGGCAACGATGACACGACAGCGACCCGACATCCGGCCGACAAATCAAGGCTCTGGGCAAAGGCACACCATATTAAGCGGCATTTTCCCGACCCTCATCATCACGGACGCACGCGTAGGACTTCAGCGACATAGTCGACAATCTAGATCCCTCGGAAGGCTGCAAACATGGAAGAAAACAAAAATGAGCTCGCCCCACTCATCCAGTTCGGCCGGGCGTTCGCAGTCTGGATCGAAAAGAATCAACCTCTACTGGCGTCGATCGCGGACGGCGTGCAGGGACTAGCGACCGAATTTGTCGGGTTCGCATATCGTTTGCAAACAAGCTTTGATGCCCGGATGGAGGTATATCCGGAGCTCGCAAACTGCGCGCTATCGCTAGCTAAGCGGGGGTGGTTTATGAGCGGCTATTTCGGCTTGTCAGAGCTTGATCAGTTGGCCCGTCAAGCGGCGGCAAACCGCGGGAGCCTGGGCGAACTTGAGACCGTGCTTGCTAGGCTCTACGCGGAGGACCTGACCTATCATCTCAACAGTATTGTTGACGAGCACCCTTCCCGGGCGTTCGCTATCCGCCCGGCTGTCGATGCCCACTTGCGCGGCGAGTATGCCCTCTCGGTACCGCTATTTTTCGCTCAAGCGGAAGGAATCTGCTTCGAGAACGCCAAAAAGTATCTTTTCCAGGGCATGCCCGAAGAGCGGGTGGCCCACGTCGCGCAGCTCGAACTGGCGGCACTCGCAGCAGCACCGAGTGACAACCCGGTGACGGGGTTCTATGCCCTGCTCTACGAAATTATGTGGACATCCGTAAGCGAACGGTTGCCGATCGCCTACAACCACAAGGACCGCGAGCGGTTCGACTACAACGGCCTCAACCGCAATACGGTACTGCATGGCATCGCAATGGAGGAATATGCGACGGAGGAAAACAGCCTGAAGGCGTTCTCGTTGCTCAGTTGCATGGCAGCATTGATGTCAAAGAAGGAGAGTGCCGCTCGACGCCTCCCCCTTGGAGATGACTCGTCACCGCCGCCTGTTTAGGCAAGCATTGCACCGTCGCAGCCGAGGAATAGGACCATAGAGCCAGTTTCATCTGCCTTGAGCGAATACTCAATCGCTCAATTGAGCAACCATCTCTCGCAGGATCTCGGAGACGGTGCGCCCAGCCTTGGCCGCATGGACCTTGAGTTTCGTGTGCAGATCGCGATCCAGGTCGAAATTCACCCGCACCGTGCTCGTCTTGTCTGCCAGGTCGGCTAACGTAGCTGTTCTCTTTGTATCGCTCGGACGACCGGCGCGCAGGTTTAACTTGCTGCTACTCATTCCCACCTCTTACTCATTTGATTAATTGAGTTTTCCCTTAAGCTCTCTCATCAGTGCTCGGATCTCCCGAGCAGCATTGCCCTCAGGCTCAGTGTCAAGCACTGTCGTCCCACTCGCAGCAGTACTCGGGTAGCTCACACGCTGAGTGATCCGCGCTTCCAGGATGGGTAAGCCATAGCCCTCCAGGGCATCGCTCACCTCCGCCCCAATCTTCGTGTTCTTGATGGCTCGGGATACCACGAACGCCGCCTGTAGTTTTCCGTCTGTCACCTCTATTCGCTGCTTGACCAGTTCCACTAGGTCTGCCGTTGCCCAAATGTCATATGGCGACGGCTGCACAGGGATGAGGATGAAGGAGGCAGCCTTGATCGCCGACACCGCGAGGTCTGCCCCCTGGGGAGCCCCATCGATCACAACGAAGTCCTTGCGAGCGATGCTCTTGAGATCGCGGTCGATGGTAGGACGGTCTATGCCTACCACTGGCACCGGCTGGTCTTCGCGCACAGCGGCCCAATCCCGGGCACTTCCCTGAGGGTCCGAATCCACCAGCAGCACATCGTCACCGGCCAGCTGCAAGGCGCGTGCGAGATGCGTCGCGATCGTAGTCTTGCCGGCACCCCCCTTCTGATTCAGGACCGCGATTACATGCATTTCCGAATCCCTGAGGAAATAAGGACGAACTCAAATACTCAGCACAGTGTAGCACGGTTGAGTATTTGAACTATTGAGCACATGAGTACTTGAGTAAATACGTAATTTGAGTAAAAATACACATCATGGTGCTAATACTCGCCAACTGGTGAGATTGATAGGGGGGGCCGATGAATGAGGAAAGCGAACATGGCTGAGTCCGATGGTCGTAGGCTTTGGTGGCCAGATTTTTCGCGCTACGGCGCACGGCTGTCGGTCGCGGAGAACCCCTCCGTGGGACGCAACTTCCTGAAACTGTCGATATTGGACCGGGCTCGGTTTGCTCAGGAAAGCGGCATTTCGCAGGACGATGACCTGCTGCGGATCATGCGCACAAATGGTTTCACCTATTTCCCCAGCGAGGTGAAATCCAGAGCAGACCGAGCATACGATGCGGGAGTAAGGCAGGGGATGCCGATCGCAGTAGTCGAACGGGCCGCGAATGAGGAAGCGAGCCGGCTCTACTTCTATGCGCAAACCGTTCACACGTCCATTACATCACTTAAGCGCATCATCCCCGCCTTTGTCGAAACTGACTTGCGGGAGTTCGCGCTGGCCGAAATCAAGCACCTGGATCACGAATACATTTCCGGCGAGGATGCCCGCTCATTCATCCGGCGCATGCAGGCAATCGACGGGGCCGAGCACGGCGTGTTCTACACAATTCATCGCGATCGGGAGACGGTGAGGGCAGTGACAACGACGACAATCTCTGCCAATGTCGTACTTCACTACGCGGATCTGCCTCGGGAGACGCCACGGCGTCTCTCCTCAACTGGCCCGGAAGAGGGTTTTGCGGCTTTCCGCTCAGTCCTAGCCGTGGAGGACATACTGCACGTCGCCACGCTGGGCCTCGATGGCTATCCATTGAAAGCACCGCGGCTGTCGGCGCTCGCCATTGCCTATCCGACGTCCGCGGCTGCCGTTGTCGCGAATGGTGGAGACACCTACGGCGTAGAGCGGGAGAAGTGGCCATGGGGCTTGCCGCTGGGCTTCGATTTTCCGGAAAAGCGCCTTTTGGTTCTGAAGGACGCGCGTTTCCTCGAATACAACCCGCTGCGGCTTCCCGATCCGGAAACGGATCTCGCCAATGCACCGACATGCTGGACGCCGATGCAATATGCGAACATGAATCGAGCCCGCTAACCGAGATTGGAAATGCTCCTGTTCCTAGATTATGACGGTGTGCTGCACCCCGACGATGTCTACCTCATCGGAGGTCGGCCGATGCTCAAAGCCGACGGCGAGCTTTTCATGTGGGCGCCCAGCCTGGTCGAGATCCTAAACCCATATCCCGAGGTGAAGATCGTCCTCTCCACGTCCTGGGTACGCATTCTCGGGTTCGGTCGCGCGCGCGACTATCTCCCGCAAGAGCTCCGCTCGCGTGTAATCGGCGGTACCTGGCACTCCGCAATGGGTCGCCATGCAGAAGGAGCTCACCGTGTTGACAGCAACTGGTTCGTGGCTGCTACGCGTTATGAACAAATTGCTCACTACGTTAGTCGTGCCAACGGCCGCGCCAGCGATTGGCTTGCCCTTGATGATGACGCCGATGGGTGGAATGAGCTTGTGCGGGAACGCCTGATCGAGACAGCAGGCGACACAGGCCTCTCCGCCGCTGAGAAGCAGGCGGAACTCCGCGCGAAACTACAACTATTGGAAAAGGACGCTCCGTGACAAACGGACCTGTGGCGACAGAACGGAACAAACGACGCGCCCAACGTCGCCGGCAACTGCGGCTCCGCATGCGACGCGACTACCTAAAGAACTTTGTGATCGATGGGCCGGACGATGCAATTGATGGTCTCATCACGGCTGTCCGTGCGAACCGAGGGAAACTTCCCCAGGGTCTGGTGAGCGATAACGCCTTGGCCAGGGACATTGAGCGCGCGGTGCAACTCCCATCTAAGCTAATTGCAAGCGCGAAATACCTGCGTTCTCCATTTACCTATTCAGCACGGTCCATAGGCCGCCTCTCATGAAAGGCGCGCCGTAACATGGCGGCGGCCTACTTTTCGTAGGCCGCAAACTCCGGCGGCTTGATGTAACTTGTCTTGGCAAGATGCAGCGCCTACTCACGGGCTGCGTGAAGCCCCGAAACGCGCCCGACATCCTTCGTACAGGATCGCGTTGCCATTGACAACCGTGCCCCCCCCCCGGGCTAGCCATGCACTGCGATAGCAGGCGTGCGCGTCCGCTCGCTGCAAGGCATTCTCGGCGCGAGATTATTTTCAATAAAAATACCTCGTAAAACTACATTTTGGTAATATTACAATAACCAACACAAAGATATATTTATAAAAATAGCCAATTATAAAAATAATCGCTAACCAGAGGAAATTTAATATTAAATTTTTACGTTTATGCACCAATGGAGAAGGTGATGGCTAACCCATTTACGCCCGCGCCGACTGACGCGGCGGTCGAGATGCTTCGGCTTGCCTTCGGTAGCGCGGTGGACCACATCGTGCCAGGGATTGGAAAGACGGCGGACACGGCCAATAGCCTCATGCTCGCGGAGGCCTTCCGCTACTTCAACAGCGGCGTGCTGATGTTCGGTACCCTGATCCTGACGTATGTCACGATCGCCGGTATCGCCAACACCGCGAACGACGGCCAGGTGCTGGGCAGGAGCTGGTCTACCTTCTTCACGCCACTTCGCACGTTTTCTGCCGCAGCGGTGCTGATGCCAACATCCACGGGTTACGCCGGGATCCAGATCATCATGCTGCTGATCGTCTCCTACTCGATCGGCTTCGCCTCCAATATGTGGTCGGCAGTGGTGCAGTATTCGGTCGGCGGGAACATCGCCCAGGAGGCCGTCAAGAGCATCGTCAAAGATCCTAACTTCAATGCGATAGCTGTCAATGCGCTACGGATGACCTTGTGCGCAAATGGTGTCAACGCGGCGATAGCGAGCGTGTCTCCGGACTCGCAGGTCAACCTGCAGTACGTGCGGATAGATGCACCGCCTGATCGTAGCCAGTCCCATGGGGTGGTCTACAAAACCACTTACGCCTTTATGGACCCAAAGTGGCCCGGTAGCGAGGTCCTGTGCGGGAAGATCGTAATGCAGAACATTTACATGGCTCCGCCCCGCTCCGGCTCCAAGTACGCAAACGACGCGGCGCCATCGATCAAGGAAGCCATTTACCAAGTCCGATCCCGGTACGTGGAGTCGTTCTTTACGGGCAGCTTTGCGCAGCACGCGAAGGTGGTCGCGATGAAGGCCGCCATGGATGGCGAGACAATCGATGCAACGGCATTGGCCAGGTTTATCGAGGGCCTCAAGGATCAGCAGATGCGCGACATCGTTGCAGCCGTGCAGTCCGAGATTGCCAACGGTGAAAACGGCAATGCGCTGACCAAGCTGACTGAAAAGGGTTGGGTCTATGCGGGCTCCATGTACCGCGAAATCGGCCGTTTGAAGGATGCGGTTCGCAACACGACCACGTCATCGTCCGACTTCATTGTCGGGGCGAGCAATCCGCTTGAGAGCGTTCTGACCGGCGACTCTCTCGTTGCGGCCAATGCCGTCTTGACCAGGTACAACGTCATCGCCTCTGAGGTATCCAAAAGGATCTTCGAGTACGTGCCAGAGGTCTCGGCGTCCCAGCCAACCATTCCAAAGTTGCAATCAAATTTCACGATCAGCGACATGACGGATGGGGGCGGCTCAGTCAAGGGCGCCATCAACAAGATGTTCAACTATGGCGCCAATGCGATTCTGTCCGGCGTTGTCTACTACCTCGAAGACCCGGACGCCGATCCCGTGATGAAGGTAAAAAATCTCGGCGATTGGATGGCAACCACTGGCGAAGTATTGTCACTGTGGAAGGTCGCTGCTTCGTCGACGCTGGAGGGAGTCGCGGCGGCTGCACAGTCCAGCGCGGTGCCCGGATCCTTCCTTGCCTCTGGCTTCGCCCACGCTGCTGCCAAGTTCCTGGCGGAGATGTGGGCCTATGTAAGCCCGTCCATTATGGCGGTCATGTATCTGGGCTACTACTTGGGGATCTGGATCCCCATGGTGCCGTTCTTTATCTTCGCAACCGGTGTGGTGGGTTGGTTGGTGTTTGTGGTCGAGATGATGGCCGCAGGCATGCTGTGGGCCGCTGCGCACACGACTCCTGCGCGGGAGGACAGCTTCATCGGCAGCCAGACGCAGGGCTACATGCTGGTGATGTCTGGCTTCTTTCGGCCTGCCCTGATGGTTCTCGGCCTGGTGGCCAGCAATGCGCTGCTCTACCCCGCCACGGCCTACATGAACGAGGCATTCCTAATCGCATTCCGCTCGCTCCAAGCCGACGCACTGAGTGGCCTGTTCACACTGGCCGGCTATCTCGGCGTCTACTGTTTCGCGATCTCGGCCATGTACATGCTGCTCTTTAGCCTACCGCAGGCACTGCCAGACAACATCCTGCGATGGATTGGTGCCGGCATCGGCGATCTGGGCGAAAAGGGCATGACCGGCAAGCTAGAGGGGGCCGCGAGCTCGCAGGCCCGTCAGGCGGCCGTGTGGGGTTCATCCAAGGCGGCGTCGGTCCAGCAGGCCCGGCAACGCCGGGCTGACGATGCAGCGGATGCTGAAACTGCCAAAGAGGTGCGCGAAACAGAAGCTGCTCGACACGCAGAGTTGGTTGGCGCGCTGAAGCGTAATAGTCCGGCGGGCGAAACTGGGCAGTCGTCGATTACCGCTGACCGCGAGCCCTAAATTGACCTAAATGCATTCGTGATATGCGCAAGCACATGAAACAAGAACGGCGAAAACTTCTCGGGCGGCGGCAACGAAGTGGTGGCTGGCTGTTGCTGGAGACTTCCCTTGCGCTCCTCCTAGGGACTGGCATGGCTGCCTCTGTCGTCGCCTACACGATGGACAAGAAAGGCGACGACGTCGCGCGCGCGCAAGGTCTTGCCTTCGTGACGATCCAAGGAGCCGTCAACCAGTACTTGACGACTTATTACAGCCAGTTGGTTCAGCCCGGGGGAGGTAGCGTTCCTGGCGTCGCAGCGCCCCTGAGCCCTACGCTCGCTGAATTGCGAGCAATCGGCGCTCTCAAAGATCCGGTGATTGCGACGGCCTACAACGGCGGAACCTATCGCGTGGCGATCACGACCTTTCCGGCCGGATGCGCGGCACCCAACTGCAATCTGGATGGGCTGGTGTGGAATGACCGTCCACTGCTAGACTGGTTTAACAATATCGACTATCCGCGCCTTGGGGTGGCCGTTCGCGCCATCGGGTCGGACGGCGCGAAGTCGAACAGCGCCGCACCGGCGCAGTTGCTCGGGATGCAGGGCAAGTGGAGCACAGCCAACCCGCAGGGCAACCAACCAGGCATTCTGGCAGCCCGCACGGGTTACAACTCAGCATCATTCTCGCAGTTCTATCGGCGTGACGGCTCGTTGGCGATGACCAACGACGTGGCGGCCGGCGGCTACAGCATCAACAATGCGAACGCGGTAAATGCACAGAAGGTGAATCTGCCGTCCGGTAATAGCCTGCAGATTGGTAACGCGTTCGTCTATGGCGATGCCATGCAGGCTGCTATCCGATCGCCCAACGGCAGGGTCTACATGCAGGACTCCTCGGGCAACATGGGGACGATGATTTCCGGCGACGTGCAGACGAATACATTGACCAGTAGCAGTGTCAATGCCACGAATGTTAGCGCTACGAACCTCAACGCGAACAGCCTCAGTGCCACCAACGCCCAGATCTGGGGTGACCACCAGGTCTATGGCAACACCTACGCCTATAACAACATGTATGCCTATGGCGCCATCCGCCCGGCTATGGCCGGTGCGGCGGTGGAGGGCTGGGGTTGCTGGGAAGGGCAAGGCGCCATCAAGTCGGACAGCGACGGAAAGCTCCTTTCTTGCCAATACGGCGTATGGCGCCCGTCCTCTTCTGGACAGCCAATGATGGGCGGACCGGTGTCGTCCGGTGGCGCCGATTCGTCCATCGGCGTCTCCCTACCTTCCCGCAGGGCGGTGATTATCACGGCAGTGGGCGGGCAGGCAGGCGGCTCCGTGACGGCGCAGATTTACGTCGATGGCAACCCCTGCCCGACGATGGCGGATACATCCGTCGTTTCGGGCGGGAATTGGTCTCTCAGTTCGGTGGGGTACTGCCAAATCACGCTCGACGCCGGCTGGCACGTCTTCAGCACAGCAAACAGCCGCTACTCTGGCTACGGTTACACATCGGCGATCCAGTACATGGCCATGTAGCGCCATCCACACTGGCCATACTCAGTACGAGCGATCTCAAAAAACCAAAGGGCCAGAAATGGCCCTGTCTCTCATCTCCCGTTCTGAGCCTAAGGCGCCGCCCGGTACCAGTCGCGGTGGCGCATAACTTCCGGGTCGTCGCGCACGTCCCACTTGATGGAGCCGCGCTGCTTGGCCTCATCTACCTTCCTGTCATAACGACGCGACAAGGCTTCGTACACGTACTCCTTTACGTCCTCGACAGGCAATTGCTTCAGCTTGGCCACCTCCACGAGGAGCAGATCGATGACTTCGCGCGACGCGCCTCCCATCGCGATCACATCATTTCTGCTGTTCATGATGGCATCGAGATTCGCGCGAAGCTTAGCTGTCGCATCCTGATTTGCTCGCAACGCCACGGCAATCGCTCCCATGGCGCTCTCGGTTGAACTCGCCTGTGCGATCGGTGCCCTGCGAGTAGAAGCAGGCGCGCGGTGCGCGCGCATGATCGCCAGATCTTCCTGCAGGCCCAGTGCATCCTCGGCATTCATCATGGTGTGGCTCCACTGTATTTTTTGGCGCTCTACCGCTAGACGCGGCCTATCAATTTAATTTTACTCAAAACTGCATTTTACTCAAGAACTCAAATGAGTAAAAATTAAACAACTCCCTCCACGCTTTGAGGATGTCATAGCGCTCCCCGGCCGTCAGGATGCCAGGGAAGGGCGCGGCGTTCCGCATCCCCACCAGGCCAGCGCATCATCGAGCGGACTAGCCGGCAAGTCCCGCCACTACTGGCGGCCTGGCGAGTCCGAGTCGTGCTCGGCTCTCGCGCCGCGGCGCATCCCGTGGACCGAACAACGTTATCATCCTTGGCATTGCGCCCATAGGACGAAAAGATGGCGACAGAGCCCCCAGCGGAGCGTAGGAGACGATCCGCAATCGCAGATTCGACACCCACACAGACAGCGAACTGCGGCCAAATCCGCTTCCTGGTCAATGACGACGCTTGGCAAGCGTTTGCGGCTGCACTTGACGATGCGCCTCGCATCAATGCGAGGCTGCTCAAACTCTTCAATCTGAAAAGCGTGTTTGAGTAAGGCGGTAGGCGACGGTCCGAGTAAAACACTTAGTCCGAGCGGCGGAAAAATGGGAAATCTTGCAAGAAACATCCGTCTGCTCAAGCTTCAACTTGAGGCTGGCACTAGCGTCCCGTTCTTCCCTTGGGGCGATACCCTTGTCCTTTACATTGACGAAGCGCCCTACGAACTCCGCGTCCCTCTACGACGCTGGCTGGATCTCCAACCGGATCTTATGAATGATCCGGAAGTGTTGTGGGGGCCGAGGGGCGTTGCCATTACTGAGGCGCGCTGGATCCAATTCATGGACTGGGTCAATACCGTGGTGACTCGTGAATTGGATGCTGCGGAGCATTGCGGAGGCTGACGGCCAACCAACCTGCGCAAAGCGCAGCCGCATCATGCAGAACATGATGCCAGGGCGGGAACTCACCATCCAACGCATCCAACAGGGACTACACCCCCTGGAATTACCGCAAGACACGGCTCACCAAACTAATTCTACTCAAAACCGTATTTTACTCAAAAACTCAAATAGCTTTTCTGCAACGCGCCGGTGGAATGCAAGACTGCGCTCCTCAGCCTGAGGAGGAGCAATGCCGGTGGCAGCGTTGACGGCCAACCAGCCTGCGCGCAACGCCATCGCGTCGTGCAGGGCATGGTGCCATGGGTGTCCCTGCTGCCCGTGGTAGGTGGCCACAGCCTGCTGAAACGCGGCATTGCTGGCCAGCTCTCGCAGATCGCGTCGACCGGCTAGGTTCGGCGGGCGCTCTCCATCCAACACGTCCAGCAGCAACTCCCAGTCGGTGAAACTGTCGGCGGCCACAGTTACGCTGTCTGGCAGGCTGGCGAACCAGGCGCAAAGCCGCGCGGAGAGGGCGGCCCGAGCCACGCTGGCGCCCTCGATCTGGCCTAGCACACTCCACACGGCAGCCCGGACGAACTGGTTGCACTTTTCCCGATCAAAGTCTTGCACCTCTGCGTAGAACTGCGTGCCATCCTCGGCCACCAGGCCGAGGCTGATGAGCTCGCAGTCAATGAAGTCCGTAAATTCCGTATCGAGGAAAACCAGCATCGCTATCCCCTTCAAGGAGTTGGCTCGTCGAGGCCGTTCGGGCCTTGCCTGCCATACCAGCTGTCTGTGGCCCAGCTCTTCCAATCCCAGGCATAGGCAATCTCGTATTCGCCATCGAAACGCGGGACCTGCGAGCCCACTAGAGCTGTCGAGAATTGGCACGCCACGGCTCCGACACATCGGAAAGCCGGACAAAGAACGGCCGGCCGTTGTGTTCGTGTATAGGCACGGCGGCGCTCAACCCGTCCCTGAGCATAGCGGCTCCTTCAATGTCATCTGTCAAATCTCGGCCCATCATCGGTCTGCTGCTTGACCTCGCGCTGCCGCTCCCGATTGGCCGCTTGCGCCGCCTGTACCTGCCTGGCGTTGATGCTGGCTAAGTCCTTACCATTCTCCGGCGCTGGCTTCCATTCCCATACCTCGCGCCCGGTGATCTCCCGCACCCGCTGCGCCTGCTTGCCGTGATCGGCATCGGTCTTGGCCTGCGTCGCCGCGTCCTTCTCATTCTCGCCGCATACCGTCACCCGCTCGGCGCGCTTCAGGACAGCTTGCACCTCGGCCCGCTCAAGGAATCCGCGTACGTTTGAGCCACCGGACACGATGACGGTCGGCGGCTGCTGACCGCCGCGCTTCGCAATGTCATGCAGGGCCAGTGCATCCGCGCCGCCCTCGACAATCCAGACCTTAGCTGGATCTCCCGGCATGATCGGCGGGAATCGCTTGTCGCTGCCTCGAAAGTCGCGCTTTTGCACCGAATCAGCAGGCGCAGTCGCCCGCTTGGTTACGTTCTGCGCCACGCCTGCGCTGTCATAGCCCACGAACAGCACGCCGCCGGTCGTATAGCGCACCATGCCCGCCTTCTCAGCGTACTCGATGGTGTCAGGGCTGATGCCACGGCCTTGCAGGTACTGGCGACCGTATTGCTTGTCGGCCAGCCTGTGACCGGGCAGCTTCGGTGGCTCGCGCTTCGGCTCTGTCTGGCGCGGTTTTGCTCTGACAGCCGCCGCACCCGATAGCCGATAAACGGCTTCGGCAAAGCCGGTGCCCGGCTCGATCTCTTGCACCAGCGCAATATTGTCACCGATGCCGTTGCCGTACTTGTCGCACGTCACATAGTGGCCATCATCCTTGCGGGTGACGCGGTACGCCTCGTCCCCGTTGGCCCTGACGGACAGGTGGCGCCCCTCGCGCCTCACGGTGAAGCCGGTCATCTCCAGGTAGGCGGTCGGGTCTATTTCGCGGGCCGATTGACGATCTGCTGCATCAACTCGCGCTCCTCGGGCGTGGCTTTGCCCCACATCGCCTGGAACGCTTCTAGGTCCTTCTGCTCGGCGCGTCGCGGCACCAGCCTGTCTAAAGCGACTTGCCCAGCCCCCACGGCTCCAGCTGCTACCATCCCGACCAGAATCGGCCCAAGTGCCTGCCACCACCACTTTGGGCGCGTCTCGTTCGCCGCTTTGGTCAGCGTCTCGGCTGCGCGACTCATGCTCTTGGTCGCGGCCGCCAGCTCGCCCGGCAACTTGCTGACCTGCTGCGCGGTCTGCTCCATGCTGTTCAGGCTGCATTTCAGCCCGGACAGGCTGCGCGACAGGTCGGCTATCGTCGCGTCCAGCTTCCCCGCTTTCTGCTCGAACGTCTGCGCCGCGTTGCTGCTCATCTCCTGCGTGAGGGTGTCCAGCGTCTTGCGCTGGATCGCTGATACCTGGTCGTAGGCTTCCAGCACCCGCGTCACCTCCTGCCGCAGCTTGGCCAGCGGTTGCAAGGCTTCTGCCGTCTCGCTCGCTACCGAGTCCGGTAGGCGCATCAAGTCCTCGTGCATCAGGCTCACGGCCTGCTGCAACGTCCTGACGCTCTCTACGATCTGCAATTGCGGTGCGGAATCGTTCAAGGCCCGCACCATCTCTAGTTTGCTCATAGGTCACCCCCCGTTTCTGTAGGGCGCTCCACTTGTAAGCGTCGCCCAAGTCCTGCCCCTTGAAAGGGATGCCCTTGATCTCGAAGGAAAAACCGTTCATACGCCCGGTACTGGCAAGGTTCGCCCGGACGCCCACGCCTGCGGCCTCAAGCCGCTGCGCAAACTCCAAGGCGCTCGGATTGTCCTTCGCCGCTTCATCCACCAGACGTTGCAGCCGTTGGCGCGGCGGCTCGTCGCCAGTCCTGACGGCCATATTAATCTCGCGGTCTGTCAGCTTCTTCCGCTCGGCGCGGGCGTCGCCCAGCCCCGGCGTCAAGGTCAAGCCGTGCTCATGTTCAAGCTCCTGCGTCACCTTGATTGCGCGGCGGGCTTCCCACTGGCCTAGCCACACCTTGCCGTCCAGCCCTACCCGGCTGCCGACAATGTGAATGTGATCGTGGTCGGTATCTTGGTGGCGCACGGCGACATAAGGCGTCATCGCCGCGTCAAAGCCCATGCGCTGCATGAAGTCGTCTGCGATCTCGCCCCACTTCTCGGCGCTCAGGCGCTCACCGGCAGGCAGGGCCAGCGAGCAATGCCATACCGGCTTTCCGATGTCCGGGCGCAACTGACGCACGGCAGAGAACTCCCGCGCCAGCTCTTGTGGGTCATGGCCGCTCATATTCCCGCCCACGCGCTCGGCGTTTTTGTCATAGCTGGCCTTCGGCCCAACGTCAAAAACGTAGTTCAGCGCACCGCGAAAGCCCCCGCCACGGCTAATCTTGGCCTTCATCTTCTTCGTCCTCGGCATTGAACTTGACGCTTAACAAGTCACGACGGAACGCACCAAGAGCGGCGCGCACCTCGTCAAAACCAAGCGACCCGCCTTCGTTCAGGTGCCGGGCGAGTTGATTCAGATTGGCAGCTGAGCGTGCCAGCCCCGCCCATGCTTCCCGGTTGATTACCGGGATAGTGGGTGGCAACCGATGCAGGGCGCCGGCGCGTAGGTACTCGCCGCGCTGCATCCGTACTGAATCACGCAGCGAATCCAGCCGCGCAAGCTCGGCATCGTTGAGGCGCACCGAAACGGTGTGCCCGCGCCTGTTGGCGGAGTCAAGCGGCGCAGGCCCACGGCGGCGGCGCTTGGAGTCGTCAGTGGTCATGCAGTGCCCTTGCGGCAAGTGAAGCGAAGCGAAACGCGCAGCGGCAAGCGCGGCGCAGACGCGGAGGCAACCCCCTGAGCGAAGCGAACAGGGGCGGAGGCCGGAGGCCGTAGGGGGAAAGCAAGCGAAGCGCAGGTTACACCTTGCTCCACAATATAATCGGCGCGCCGCGCTATTCCGAGTCAGTTAAACGGACCCCGATAGATAACATCGGCGCGCCGCGCAATTATTACAGTAATACATCGGAGACGTCTTTTGCAACCATCTCACGCAGCTTACTCGCTTTGCTCATAACCTCATCCGCCCCGTTGGGCCGGGTATTCCACCGGGGGAGAGCAATCTGAGCAGGGCCTGGCAAATCTGAAGCCCAGTTGGATTCCCCATCTCCCCGCTTGCCGATTTTCAATTGCAGCAGTGTTGCGTGGAGTTTCTATGTAAATAAATTCATTGAATTGCAAATCAATTCAATTCTTTGCGAATATAAGCAAACATTTGCAACCTGCCGAGCGCTGGCAGCGTCGCTGACGAAGGTCAAGCGGAGAGTCGCAGGGCCGCAGAGGGCGGCCGCCAAGGCCGTTGCCGGCCTTGATAGCGAAACTGTCCTTGGCTCGCCTACGGTTTGGGGGCTACAAGAGGATCTCGGAATGGAAGGCAAGACACGGCGCCCATCGCCCGTTCCGCCGAACGCAGGTATGGCATTGCGCCGATAGTTGCAACTCACCACGCGAAGGACGCCGATGTGAGACTTCCTGAGCAGACGGATTGGTCCATGAGAGAGGAGAACGAAGCAGCCTTCCGCGAACAGCAAGGGAAGCAACTGAATAGTCCTGGCCGCAAGGTAGAGAAGGCACGCACGCCTCCTCGGATGCGCCAGGTTTAGAAGGTCGACGACCTTCTATCGCGACCTTTCGACCTACACTCCAACTCCCTATCTCTCGAAGGTCCGCTTCAGAGGTACATCCCAAGGGATTCCGGGCGAGAAATTGCGGGATCGGTATGCGCCCACTTCCGTCATCTTTGGAGGGTCCTCGAGAAGGACCCCGCGGAGGTGCGGAAGCGAGATAGATGCCAGCCTTAGCCCTGAGGGCAAGCATTCGCCACTAGCACCAGCACGACGATACAGTGAGGCCACAATACAGCTAGCCAACGCGTACCTCGACCTCCCCTTGCTGAACCGGCGGCACTATGGCTTCCACTGCTACGGCTATCCGCTCATATAGAGGGAGATCTCCGTCGACAGCCTCAAATGTTATCACTAAGGCATATTTCGCGTAGGCATCAGGATCACGGTCCCACCCGGGGTGACCAACAACCGCCACACAGAAGTCGATTGGCAATTGGTGTGACTTAAGCACTGCCCAGTCTTTTTGGACTGTTCCTGTATTCCGTCGCACTCCCTCAATCTGCCCCCAGTCGTCCTTCTCGCGAATCATCCAAGGTATGACACCCTCATTGTCGACATCGCCCATATCACCCGCTCTCAGTACACGGTTTTTGAACGAATTCACAGATTCGCCGATCTTGCTACTAGTCCAATCCACCCATGTGGAAAGATACTGTCGAGGGTTCCGCCTTGTCCGTCGGGGTTTAGCGACGTACGAAAGCGTAATATCAATTCGCACATTGAACTCTTCCCCTGGGGCTCTGAGTTCCGGCGGTACGGGAACTTGGAAAATCTGCGCTTCCTTTGCCTTCACGTGCAAGGCGCCATCAGTTATTAGCGTCACACGGTAAGGTGTATTCGAAGTAGCCCGCTCCATATCGGGAATGCCAAAGCCGAGCCGCCTCAATACGCCAAGCTTGTTTGGCTCGCGATCCGCCCAGGAAGGCCATTTTGCAGAATTGACAATGAGAGCTCGATAGAGAAGAGATGGCTGCAATGGAAACTGACCCTGTAAAGCCGCAGCGATGGCCGTGACTTTCGGTGCAGCAAATGAAGTGCCATATTCATCACTTGCGTGCAGCGGACCTCCATGTAAGGTTGACCTAAGCAGCGGCGTACACGTCTCGTCCATGGAGCGGACGAGAAGCGCTCCGTCGTATACCACGTCCCCACCATACTCCACTACTTCTGGCTTTATAGAATTCCAGACGCCAGGACCTGCAGTGGTAAATGCCGATGCCTGATTCGCACCACCAAGAGAGCGCCAATCTCCATCATGATAATCGACAAGACCAACGGATCCAACCGTTAGCGCCTGCAGGCTTTCAGAGGGAGTCGGAATACGAGATGAAGGACTGAGTAAGTAATCGGGATAGTTCCGACCAGCCTGCAAATGATCGATAATACCAAGTCTAAACGGCACTGCACTCGACCAATTTGGTAAATTTCCGGCACTCTGGACAAATTGAATATCATGTTCCCAGCTGAGCCAATCGATTGCAGCGCCCCAAGCAGACATTTGTCGGAGTCGACATGGCCGATATGCGGCAATGGAATGATTGTATAGCTTTGTCGGCTGATCCCCGGTTGCGAGCCGCCCCACGATGTCGCGCAAATACAGCGGAGGATAGAGCGAACTAAGCAACGAATTGTTTGCATCTAGGACACGCGCATTTTCGATCCAGCATGGAGCCTTATGGGTACCTTCCGTCGGGATTGTGCGAGGATAAAGCACCGCGCCCGCGACGCGCGTTCCGTGGCCTCCCGATGCGACGTAATCACCAGTTTCCGTGTGCTCGACATTCGGCACGTAGCACATCGAGCTTTCTTGTCGAATTGCGGGTTCGAGGTAGGGATGTGCCTCCTGTATTCCGCTGTCAATAATGCATACCGAGGGCGCATCGTTGTCTGGCGGCAGTATTTCCACAGCGAATCGACCCGCTTCAATTTCCCGGGCATTCGCTATTTCATTACTGATTATATCGGGCTCAGCGACCTCAAACAAATATGGATAATTTAGGACTAAATCACGTAACCCAAGGCCAGAAATCCTAATTCTCACTGAAAAGCTATCGGGAAGCGCTGCAATGCCTTGCTCTCCGTCGTGCAGTATGCTGAGCACTTCCCCCTGATAGCCTTGCACAAACCTCACGAACTGGAACTCGCGTTCCGACATCAAATCGTCCCATTCAGCTTGAATTTGCTGAAACCGCACGTGCCATACCTCTAGCCTGGCCTGGAAGGCCTCATCTGATTCATTTCGACGTTGCTCAGGTGTACTAGGAACGGATGTGGCACCTAGACACTCGATGCCCACATCCACTGTATAGAGTACCCCATCCTCGATGGCATCCCATTTCTCGCGAAGCGACTCGCTTAAAATTCGATCGACACGAAGCTGACTGCTCTCGGGCCCGGACAGGTCATATATTTTTGCGGCAGTGGCGCCACCCCTTCTAGACGTAGCAAATTTCTCGACGGTACCCAAGAACGTCGCCATATCGATTTCATCGCTGGCAACGATGACTGCCCCATCGTCGTACTCAGAAACGATCTCCAGATTGAAGAATTGCCGGAGGAATTCGAGATCAGTATCTGGTTCTACGTGAACAAGAAAGGGAATGCCTACCGGAATTGGGGGCATCTGTGCACGCTCTCTCTGCTCGCGCGCTTGATTATAGGATGCGACAGAATTAGCCACCCATCGACGGAGCTGGCCAGAATGCTGCGCTGGGTTCTCCCTGTTCAGTCTTTCTCTTTCACCACCGCTTCCGCCACCCCGCAAGCGAGCTCGATCCCGAACGACAAGTGGCAACGAAAGGTGAGGAAATGCATTTTGACCAGCGACTCTTGGGGCCATCTTAAATTATTTAATTTTGTTAGGGCCTTTGGCTTCTAAGAAGCTCGATTAGGACTGGGTACGCTTGTAAATTTCTGTTATTGCAAACTGTAGATCTTCCTGCTGTACTGATTTTCTCCCAGACAGCACAGTGCTTTTGGCAGCATCTTGGGCGACCTTTACAACATCCGCCGCGGACATTCCGGTCAACTCCTTGACCAGAGGTGACCAATTAATGTCTCTAGAAACAGAGATGGCCGAAAGCGTCGACTTCAGCAATTGCTCGGTCTCAGTTGGCCCCGGCGGTAGCACCTCAAATACATCATCAAATCTACGGAATAGCGCTCTGTCTAACTGCTTATCCAAGTTTGTTGCTGCCACTAACAAGCCAGGCGCATCGAAATCCTCTAGCAGTTGCAAGAGAGTATTAACTAAACGCGGCACCTCACCCACATCATTCGAATTTGTTCGTGATTTTGCAATGAAATCGCATTCATCCAAAAATAGTACGCACGGCTTATCCTTGGCAGACTCAAAGACCGCACGTAAATTAACCGCCGACTCGCCGAAATACGAGGATATCAGAGCATCAAATCTAACCTTGACTAATGGAAGACCCGTGGCCCAAGCTAGACGCTCGGCCCCCAATGATTTTCCGCATCCGGGATGTCCATATAGAAGTATTTTCTTCTTATGTCGCAATCCAAACGAGGCCAATCGCTCTCTTGCGGCGTATTCTTTCTCTATCCGAGAAAATCTTGCCTCGACTTGATGTGGCAGCACCATGAAGTGGCGAAGCGATGCGCGCTCCATCCTCACAACCAGAGGGTCTTGGTAACGACGGCTCATTGGCAACTGCTGGAGCACACGCTCACTATCAGTACGCGGCTCCGTCGCGGGAGCCAAGGGCTTTCTATTTTTTAGAATATCCCCGAGTTGACCAGCAAGGATACTGTGGCCCTTGCTGTTTTCTTCGTCTATGATCTTCTTTGCTAGCAAAGTCAGATCTCGATCCGATCCCGAGGCAATCGCTTTGAACAATCGTTTTGTAAGATCTGCTTTCATTTCATCTCTTCATAATATGCGCCGCTTGAGCAGAGCAGATATAGCTGCCCAGCGAACGGAATACCTTGCGTCCCATCAGAGGCGCGCCAGCTCAGTCTGCCTCTGGCTGGCGACGTCGTGCCGCCCTAAGCTAGTCAAGTTTCTTGGCAAGGTCTTCCGCACGGGGATGATAGTAGCGCTTTAGCATGCGCAAGTCCCTGTGGCCGGTGACGGCAGAAAGCTCCAGCACGTTTGACAGCTTCTCAGCTAGCCGCGATGCCGCTTCGTGACGCGTGTCGTGAAAGTGCATGTCGTTCAGAAAGCCGGCTGCAGGCTTTCTCTGAGCCTGCTGGCAATCGGCGACATACGCTGCCCTGGCCCGCTCCAGAGCCCGGGTAAAGCCCTTTCGCAACGCCATCGCGGTGATCGGGAATACTGGACCGGCATCGGGGACCGCCGAGTCATCGTCAGATCTGGGCGGGAACAAAGACTCCAAAATTGCAACCGCCCGCGTCGAGAGGGGCACTGTGCGGGAATCTCCGTTTTTGGTGTCCGGCAAGTGCGCTGTACGCCTCTCTAAATCGACATGCTCCCAGCTCAGTGCCAATAACTCGCCTCTGCGCATGGCCGTTTCAAGCGCCAACTTGACCACAGGAGCAAGCCACTTGTTGCGCGCCCCCTTCCCAAAGGTGCCATCTGCGCATCGTTCGCCTTCGTCCAGCGCCTCGAACAGGTAGCGCTCCTCAATTTCCGATAGGCGACGTTCCCGTGCTCGTGCCTTGTCCGGGCGGCGAATGTGGGGAATCGGGTTCTCCAGATGAATGCCCCACTCCTTGCGCGCATGGTTCAGCACTGCGGAAAGCACATCGATTTCCCGATTAACAGTTGAGCCAGAGACCTCCTTCAATCGCCGATCGCGCCAAGCTGCGACAGCTGCGCTCGTGATGGCAGACATCTTCAGGCTCGGCAACACGGCATCCTTCAGGATCACGTTAATCTTGATCGCCTCGATCTCAGCCGACTTCTTGCCTGGCGTAATCTCCTGCTGGTAGCGCTTGAGAACCTCACTGAGCGTATTCTTTTCCGCTTGACGGCGATCTATAAATCCTGAGGTCTCCAGCTCTCGCTCCAGCGATCGCACCCACTTCTCCGCGTCCTCCTTGTACATGAAGGTGCGCGACTGCTGCGGAAAGCCGTGGCGACGAACCTTGGCCTGCCACTGCAACTCCCCGCGCTTTGTGATCGTACCCATGCTTCTGATTGTCCCAAATTTGTCCCAGCAAATGCTACAGACGGCAGCTAGGCCAGTCAAATCATAGATATCTCAGTGCGTTCGGGACGTAGAGGCCGGAGGTTCGAATCCTCTCACCCCGACCAGTTTCACGGTCCCCGAGACCGTACAAGAAAGGCCGCACAGCAATGTGCGGCCTTTTTTCATTGGTGCGCCCGGCTCGCCAATCCTGATTCCCGTCCCTTCCCCATCCCCCCGCGCAAGTAGGGTTGCGCCCGTGTCGTGCAAACGGCAACACCCTGTCCGGTGCGCCTTTACAAAAAGTGACCCCGGCGGCAAACTGCCCCGATTCGGGGTCCTAGGCCGCTTGCGGCCAATCGTTTTTTGCCATGACACTTGGTCTAGCTCTTGCACAGAGCCGGCGTATCGCGCCGGCCCTGCTCGCCCAGCTTGAACAGTCGGCACGAGAAAAAAAGTCGCAGCTGATCGACGAGATCATCGCCAGCGGCACCATGACTGCACATGATGTGGCGATCTTCGCGGCTGATAAGTATCAGCTGCCGCTGATCGATCTGAATCAGTACAACCTCAACAAGGTGCCGCCGGCGCTGGCGGGCAATCGCGAGTTCCACGCGCACCGCCTGCTGCCACTGGGCCGGCGCGAGAACCGCCTGGTGCTGGCGTTGTCCGACCCGGGCAACCAGGCCGGGCTGGACGCCATCAAGCAGAAATACAACCTGCCGGTGGAACCCGTCGTGGTCGAGCACGACAAGCTGATGCAATACGTGCGCTCGGCTGCCGACGACAGCGGCGGCACGATCAAGTCGATCGGCCCGGGCCATGTCGAGCGCAAGATGATCGACTATGACCCGGTGGCGTCCGCTGGAGCGCTGCGCAACAAGACCGCGGCCGACATCGACGACGCGCCCGTGGTTCGCTTCCTGCACAAGCTGCTGACCGAAGCCTTCCATCGCGGCGCCTCCGATCTTCACTTCGAGCCGTTCGAGACCTTCTATCGCATCCGCTTCCGGGTGGATGGCGTGCTGCAGGAAGTGGCACGGCCGCCGGTGGACATCCGCGACAAGATCTCCACCCGGATCAAGGTGCTGTCGCGCCTGGACATCTCGGAAAAGCGCGTGCCGCAAGACGGCCGCATGAAGCTGCTGATCGCGCTGCCCAAGGAAAAGGGCGGCGACAAGGACGGCAAGGACAGCAAGGAGCCCAAGGAAACCGTGGAGAAGGCGATCGACTTCCGCGTCTCCACGCTGCCGACGCTGTTCGGCGAGAAGATCGTGATCCGGATCCTGGAGTCGTCGTCCGACAAGCTCGACATCGACCAGCTCGGCTACGAGCCGGCGCAAAAGGCGCTGCTGCTGGACGTGATCAAGCGCCCCTATGGCATGGTGCTGGTGACCGGCCCCACCGGCAGCGGCAAGACGGTGTCGCTGTACACCTTCCTGAACCGGCTTAACCAGGGCGACATCAATATCTCGACCGCCGAGGATCCGGCGGAAATCCAATTGCCCGGCATCAACCAGGTCAACGTCAACGAAAAGGCCGGCCTGACCTTCTCCGCCGCGCTGCGCTCCTTCCTGCGCCAGGATCCCGACATCATCATGGTCGGCGAAATCCGCGACCTGGAAACCGCCGACATCTCGATCAAGGCGGCACAGACTGGCCACCTGGTGTTCTCGACGCTGCATACCAACGACGCGCCGACCACGCTCACGCGACTGATGAACATGGGTGTCGCGCCCTTCAATATCGCGTCGAGCGTGCTGATGATCACCGCGCAGCGGCTTGCGCGGCGGCTGTGCACCTGCAAGCGCCCCGGAGAGCTGGCGCGCGAGGTGCTGGCCGACGCCGGCTTCCAGGACGAGGACCTCGACGGCAGCTGGCAGCCTTACCACCCGGTCGGGTGCGAGCGCTGCAACGGCAGCGGCTACAAGGGCCGCTGCGGCATCTACCAGGTGATGCCGATCACCGAGCCGATGCAGCAGATCATCCTCGCGCATGGCACGGCACTGGAGATCGCCGAACAAGCGCGTAAAGATGGCGTGCTATCGTTGCGCGAAGCTGGCCTGGCCAAGGTGAAGCAGGGTCTCACCTCGCTCGAAGAAGTGCTGGCCACAACAAATATGTAAAACAACAAAAGATGTCATTAGGGGTCAATCATGGCGACACGCGCACCAGCCGCAGCCGCAGCCGCTCGCAAGGCGGCCGCGCCCAAGGGGAAACCAGGGCGTAAAGCGCCCACGCAGTACCTGTTCGAGTGGGAAGGCAAGGACCGCAAGGGCAAGGCGTTCTCGGGAGAGCTGCGCGCGCAGAGCCAGGCCGAGGTCAATGCCACGCTGCGAAAGCAGGGGCTGACGGTCGTCAAGCTGAAAAAGCGGCGGGCCGCGCGCGGGAAGAAGATTACCCAGAAGGACATCGCATACTTCACGCGCCAGCTCTCCACCATGCTCAAGGCGGGCATCCCGCTGCTGCAATCGATCGACATCATTGCGCGCGGGCATGCCAACCCCAACTTCACCCAGTTGCTGTCCGAGATCCGCTTTGACATCGAATCCGGCAGCAGCATGGCGCAGGCCTTCCGCCGCCATCCGCGCTACTTCGACACGCTCTACTGCAACCTGATCGATGCCGGCGAGCAGGGCGGTATCCTGGATGCCCTGCTGGAGCGCTTGTCGCTCTATATGGAAAAGACCATCGCGCTGAAGAGCCAGATCAAGTCGGCCATGATCTACCCGATCGCCGTGCTGACCGTGGCCTTCGCGGTGACGGTCATCCTGATGATCTTCGTGATCCCGGCGTTCAAGGGCGTGTTCTCCAGCTTCGGCGCCAACCTGCCGGCGCCGACCCTGGTCGTGATCGCCATGTCGGACTTCTTCGTCGACAATTGGTACCTGATCATCGGCGCGCCGATCATCGGCATCACGATGTATATACGCGGGCTAAAACGCTCGGAGAAGGTCCAGCGCGCCAGCGACCGCCTGCTGCTCAAGCTGCCGATCTTCGGCTCGCTGTTCCGCAAGGCGGTGATCGCCCGCTGGACCCGCACGCTTGCCACCATGTTCGCCGCCGGCACGCCGCTGGTAGAGTCGATGGAATCGGTCGCCGGCGCCGCCGGCAACTGGGTCTACTACGACGCCACCAAGGAAATCGAGCAATCGGTGCGCATCGGTACCAGCCTCACCAACGCCATGCAAGCCACCCATGTCTTCGACAGCATGGTGCTGCAGATGACGCAGATCGGCGAGGAGTCCGGCGCGCTGGACAATATGCTGCTGAAGGTGGCGGAGTTCTACGAGCGCGAGGTCGATGACGCTGTGGCCGCCATCTCCAGCCTGATCGAGCCGCTGATCATCGTGATCCTGGGCGTGCTGATTGGCGGCATGGTAGTGGCAATGTATCTTCCGATCTTCAAACTGGGACAGGTGGTGTAAGGCATGTGGCTGTTTTCCGCGGATGGCGCCAGTGGCGCGATTTCTTCACTGGCTGCCCCCGCGCAGACCATTGCAGAGCTGGCGGCGCTGCCGCCCTGGTTCCTGGTCGCCGCCGCCGCGCTGATCGGCTTGCTGGTCGGCAGCTTCCTCAACGTGGTGGTGCACCGCCTGCCGCGCATGATGGAGCATGACGAAGCCAATTACATCGCGTCGCTGCGCGACGACCCGATCCCCCACCCCGAGCCCTACAACCTGATGGTGCCGCGCTCGGCGTGCCCGCACTGCGGACACGCCATCGGCGCGCTAGAGAACATCCCGGTACTGAGCTACCTGTTCCTGCGCGGGCGCTGCTCATCGTGCGCCGCGCCCATCGGTGCGCGCTATCCGCTGGTGGAAGCGGGCACCGCGCTGCTCACCGCGCTGGCCGCCGCGCACTTTGGCCCGACCTGGCAGGCTCTCGCGGCCATCGCCCTGATCTGGGCCCTGATCGCCCTCACCCTGATCGACGCCGACACGCAGCTACTGCCCGACCAGATCACGCTGCCGCTGGTATGGCTGGGCCTGCTGCTCAATCTCGGCGGGCTGTTCGCGCCGCTGGCGGATGCCGTGATCGGCGCGGCCGCCGGCTACCTGCTGCTGTGGACGGTGTACTGGATCTTCAAGCTGGTGCGGGGCAAGGAAGGCATGGGCTATGGCGACTTCAAGCTGATGGGCGCGCTGGGCGCCTGGTTCGGCTGGCAGGCCCTGCCGGCGCTGGTGCTGCTCTCCTCCGTGGTGGGGCTGGTTTTCGCGCTTGCCAATATCGCGCTGCGCCGTCAGGATCGCGATACGCACTTCGCCTTCGGCCCTTATATCGCCGGAGCCGGGCTGCTTGTGCTGTTCTTTGGGCCCAATGTGCTGCCGCTGGGCATTGCGGGCTGAACGGGCGCCGGCCGCCGGCCGCCCTAAGGCTGCCTTTATCACACCCACAGCAAGCTTCGAGACCTACATGCTGCAAATCGGACTGACCGGAGGCATCGGTTCTGGCAAGACCCGCGTGGCGGACCTGTTCGCCGCGCGCGGTGCCGCTCTGATCGACACCGACCTGCTCGCGCACGAGATCACCGCGCCGGGCGGGCTGGCCATCCCTGCCCTGCTGGAAGCCTTTGGCCCCGCCTGCCTGCGCGCCGACGGCGCCATGGACCGCAATGCCATGCGCGAGCTGGTGTTCTCGGACCCCGCGGCCAAGGCCCGGCTGGAGGGCATCACCCACCCCCTGATCCGCCAGTTGACCGAGGCGCGCGCCGCCGCGATCCGCGCCTCCGGACTGCATCCCTACCTGATCTACGTGGTCCCGCTGCTGGTCGAGTCGGGCTCATGGCGCGCGCGGGTGGACCGGGTGCTGGTGGTGGATTGCAGCGAGGCCACGCAGGTTGCGCGGGTCATGGCACGCAACGGCTTTTCCCAGGGCCAGGTCGAGGCCATCATGGCCAGGCAGGCCAGGCGCAGCGAACGCCTGGCCGCCGCCGATGACGTGGTCGACAACGAGGGTCCGCCGCAAGCCCTGCCCGCCCAGGTGGATCGCCTGGACCAGTTGTACCGCACCCTGGCTGGCGCCTGGGCAGCCACGGGCTGAATGACTGGCCGCATCCGGCACCATCTTTGTGCAGTGCTGCATGCGGCACCCTAAGTCGGCTGTTTCATTGTCCTGTTTGGCGGTCTCGCATAGAATGCGCTGGAATCACGCGGGAAATGGCCGCATACTGCCAATATTGCGGGCCCAGGCCGATTCAAATCGCGCAGGCCCGGATACACCGGAAGCCTCGCCGCTCCGGCAATGCCGCCCGGGTCAGATTGCCCACCCGCCAACCCGCCCTGTTGCACGGATACACCCATTGATTCTGTACGAATATCCTTTTAACGAACGCATCAGGACTCTCCTGCGCCTGGAAGACCTGTTCGATCGGCTGGATTATTTTCTCGGTCAGGATCACGCCCTGCAGCATCACGTGGCGTTGACGACGCTGTTCGAGATTATCGACGTCGCCGGCCGCGCAGACCTGAAGACCGACCTGCTCAAGGAACTGGAACGCCAGCGCCAGGCGCTTGCCGCGCTGCGCGCCAATCCGCAGATCGACCAGGGCGCGCTGGATGGCGTCATCAGCGAGATCGAGCAGGCGATGACCCAGCTCAACCAGACGGTTGGCAAGGCCGGCCAGTTGCTGACCGATAACGAGTGGCTGACCAGCATCCGCAGCCGCGCCATCATCCCTGGCGGCACCTGCGAGTTCGACCTGCCGGCGTATTACGCCTGGCAGCACCGTCCGGCCGAAGAACGCCGCTCGGACATCCTCAAGTGGGCGCGCCCGCTGGTGGCGCTGCGCTTAGGCACCAACACCGTGTTGCGCCTGCTGCGCGAGTCCGGCCAGAGCGGCAAGGTCATCGCCACCGGCGGCAGCTACCAGCAGATGCTGTCCGGTCGCAGCTACCAGCTGATGCAGGTGCTGCTGGATGAATCGCTGCTGGCCTTCATCCCCGAGATGAGCGCCAACAAGTACATGCTGTGGGTCCGTTTCACGCAGCAGGATGGCGACTTGCGTCCCCGTTCGGTCGACGCCGACATCCCCTTCCTGCTCAAGCTCTGCAATTTCTGAAGCAATGACAACCGTAGTCAAATGCCCCACCTGCGGCACGGACGTGGCCTGGGTACCCGAGAGTAAATTCCGTCCCTTCTGCTCGAACCGCTGCAAGCAGATCGACCTGGGCGCGTGGGCGTCCGAGAAATACGTGATTGGCGGCAAACCCGGCGAGGAGCCCTCGCCGGACGAGCAAGACGAGGACTAAGCACCGCGCCACCGTTGCGGCCTCGACGGCCCTGACGACGGCCCCGACGGTTCAGGCGGTGCCGCTCTCGGCAGCCAGCCAGTCCACCACGGGGATCGTAGCGGGCAGCAAGGGGCCCACGTCCACCGGCGCCGATTGCCACGAGAAGGCCTGGCCCTCGCGGCCGACCAGTTCGCCCGTCCACACAGTGACCTTGCAGAAATGCAGGCGCACATAGGCATGCGGGTAATCATGCTCCAGCACGTGCCAGCGCACGCTGGCGCCGACCTCGATGCCGAGCTCCTCATGCAGCTCGCGCGCCAGTGCGTCTTCGACTGATTCGCCCGGTTCCAGCTTGCCGCCCGGGAACTCCCAGTAGCCTTCATAGGGCTTGCCCGCCGGCCGCTGGGCCAGCAGGAAGCGCCCGTCGGGCTGCACCAGCACGCCAACGGCAACCTCGGTCACCTTGCGCGCCGGCGCCGCTGCATCGGTCACCTGCGATGCCTCGCTCATGCCTTGCCGTCCTGCGCCGAGGCCATATAAGGCTTGCCATGCTTGCCGCCCCAGTCGCGGGCGAACTGCCAGGCCACCCGGCCCGAGCGCGAGCCGCGTTCCAGCGCCCACACCAGCGCATCGCCACGTGCAGCGGAGATGTCTTCGGCACTGCAGCCAAAGTGCCCGAGCCAGTGGCCGACGATGGCCAGGTACTCGTCCTGCTTGGGCGGGTAGAACGACAGCCACAGCCCGAAGCGCTCGGACAGCGAGATCTTTTCCTCCACCACTTCGCCGGGATGGATCTCGCCATCGTCGGTGTGCCGGTAGGTCTCGTTGTCCTTCATGTACTCGGGCAGCAGATGGCGGCGGTTGGAGGTGGCGTAGATCAGCACATTGTCCGACTGCGCGGCCACCGAGCCGTCCAGCGCCGACTTCAGCGACTTGTAGCCCGACTCGCCCTCTTCGAATGACAGGTCGTCGCAAAAGATGGCAAAACGCTCGGGACGCCCCGACAACTGCTCGACGATATCGCCGAGGTCGCCCAGGTCATCCTTGTCCACTTCCACCAGGCGCAGGCCATCCTTGACGAAGGCATTGAGGCAGGCCTTGATCAGCGAGGACTTGCCGGTGCCGCGCGCGCCCGTCAGCAACACGTTGTTGGCCGGCAGGCGCTGCACGAACTGGCGCGTATTGGCCACGATGGCATCCTTCTGCCGCTCGATGTTCTTCAGGTCGTCGAGATGGATCGGCGGCAGCTGGCGGATCGCCTGCAGGTAGCCGATGTTGCCGAACAGGCTCTGCCGCTTGCGCCAGCGGAAGGCGACGGCCTGCTCCCAGTCAGCGTCGGTCAGCTGAGGCGGCAGCCATTGTTCAAGGCGGGCGAGGAAACTATCGAGGCGGGCAGCAAGGTCTGACATGGCGGCTTGGTGGAAATGCGGATCGTTGGCAGGAGGGCGAGCGGCTGGCGTGCCGTGCCCGCGCTGGCGGGAGCGGCACGCACGCAACGCGTGCCTGGCTGGTGCTTACGAACGATAGTCCGCGTTGATCGAAACGTAGTCGTGCGACAGGTCGCAGGTCCAGACCGTGGCGGAGGCGTCGCCTCGGCCCAGCGCGATGCGCACGGTGATTTCGGCCTGCTTCATCACACGCTGGCCGTCTTCCTCACGATACTCGGGGTTGCGGCCACCGTCGCGCGCGACCAGGACGTCGTCCAGCCACAGATTGACGCGCTCCACGTCGAGATCGTCCACGCCGGCATAGCCCACCGCGGCCAGGATGCGGCCCAGGTTGGGGTCCGAGGCGTAGAAGGCGGTCTTGACCAGCGGCGAATGCGCCACCGCGTAGGCGATCAGGCGGCATTCGGCCACGTCCTTGCCGCCCTCGACCTGGATGGTCATCAGCTTGGTGGCGCCTTCGCCATCGCGCACGATCATCTGCGCCAGTTCCTGCGACAGGTCGGTCAGCGCGGCACGCAGCGCCTCGAAGTCCGCACCCTCGGCACGCTCGATGGCCGGCGCGCCGGCCTTGCCGCTGGCGATCAGCACGAAGGAGTCATTGGTCGACGTGTCGCCGTCGATGGTGATGCTGTTGAAGGAGTGATCCGCCGCGTACGACACCAGCGCCTGCAGCACATCCTGCGACACGGTGGCATCGGTGGCGACGAAGCCGAGCATGGTGGCCATATTGGGGCGGATCATGCCCGCGCCCTTGCTGATGCCGGACAGCGTCACAGTCTTGCCGCCGATCTGCACGGTGCGCGAGGCGGCCTTGGGCTGGGTGTCGGTGGTCATGATCGACTCCGCCGCGGCCAGCCAGTTGTCGGGCTTGGCATTGGCGATGGCAGCGGGCAGCGCGGCGGTGATGCGGTCCACCGGCAGCGGCTCGAGAATCACGCCGGTCGAGAACGGCAGCACTTGCTCGGGTGCAATGCCGAGCTGCGCGGCCAGCGCGTCACAGGTGGCGCGCGCATTGGCCAGGCCCGGCTCGCCCGTGCCGGCATTGGCGTTGCCGGTGTTGACCACGATCGCGCGGATGCCCTTGCCGGCGGCCAGGTGCTCGCGGCAGACCTGCACCGGCGCGGCGCAGAAGCGGTTGCGGGTGAACACGCCCGCCACGGTGCTGCCTTGGGCAACGCGCACCACCAGCACGTCCTTGCGGTTGGCCTTGCGGACACCCGCTTCGGCCCAGCCGAGCTCGACGCCGGCGACAGGTTTCAGGTTTTCTGCCAGCGGCAGGGGCAGGTTGACGGCCATGTGCGTTCCTCTATGCGTTCGACGTTGCTGGTTTTGCTCGTGCCAGGCGGCGGCGGTTTCTACTGAATGCACCGCCCCTGACGAACATGCCCGCTTGCGCGGGCATGTTTGCTGACTTCACGGTGCGCGGCTTAGCTGAGCTTGCCGTGGCACTGCTTGAACTTCTTGCCGGAGCCGCATGGGCAGGGATCGTTGCGCCCCACCTTGGCCATGCCCGCGGCTTCCGCCGCGGCGGCGTAGGCAATGCCAGCACGCTCGGGCGCGCTGCTGCCCACGCTCTCCGCGCCCTGCGTGGCCTCGTCGAACTCCTCGTGCTTGTACTGCACGTTGGCGAGGTGCGACAGGCCTTCTTCGATCTGCTCCGAGGCTTGCTCGAGCTCTTCCGGCGACTGGATCTGCACGTTGAAGATCACGCGGGTGACTTCCACCTTGATCACGTCCAGCAGGCGGGCGAACAGCTCGAACGACTCGCGCTTGTACTCCTGCTTGGGATCCTTCTGCGCATAGCCGCGCAGGTGGATGCCCTGGCGCAGGTGATCCAGCGCGGCCAGGTGCTCACGCCAGTGCGTGTCGATGCTTTGCAGCATCACCGAGCGCTCGAAGCCAGCAAACGATTCGCGGCCAACCTGCTTGACCTTGGCGTCGTAGCGCTCGTCGGCCGCGTGCATGATCTTGTCCAGCAGCACTTCGTCCTCGATGCTCTGGGCGGCCTCGATGGTCGCGGCCAGCGGCACGTCCAGGGACCATTCCTCGCGCAGCTTGGTCTCCAGGCCCTTGATGTCCCACTGCTCTTCCATGGTGTCGGCCGGCACGTGGTCGCGGAACATCTCGACCAGCACGCTCTGGCGCAGGTTCTTCACCATCTCGCCCACGTCTTGCGACTCGAGCACTTCGTTGCGCAGCTTGTAGATTTCCTTGCGCTGGTCGTTGGCCACGTCGTCGTACTGCAGCAGTTGCTTGCGGATATCGAAGTTGCGGCCTTCCACCTTGCGCTGGGCGGATTCGATCGAGCGCGTGACGATGCCCGCTTCGATCGGCTCGCCTTCCGGCATCTTCAGGCGTTCCATGATGGCGCGCACGCGGTCGCCGGCGAAGATGCGCAGCAACTGGTCGTCCAGCGACAGGTAAAAGCGGGACGAGCCCGGATCGCCCTGGCGGCCGGCACGGCCGCGCAGCTGGTTGTCGATACGGCGCGACTCATGGCGCTCGGTGCCCACGATATGCAGGCCGCCAGCGGCCTTGACCTGCTCGTGCAGCGACTGCCACTCGCCTTCCAGATGGGCGATGCGCGCGGCCTTGTCGGCGTCGGCGAGGCTTTCGTCGGCTTCGATGAAGCCAGCCTGCTTCTCCACGTTGCCGCCCAGCACGATGTCGGTACCACGGCCCGCCATGTTGGTGGCGATGGTGATCATCTTGGGGCGGCCCGCCTGCGCCACGATCTCGGCCTCGCGCTCGTGCTGCTTGGCGTTAAGCACCTGGTGCGGCAGCTTGGCCTTGTCGAGCAGGCCAGACAGGTATTCCGAGGTCTCGATCGAGGTGGTGCCCACCAGCACGGGCTGGCCGCGCTCGTAGCAGTCGCGGATATCGCGCACCACGGCGTCGTAGCGTTCGTTCGAGGTCTTGTAGATCTGGTCCTGGAAGTCCTTGCGCTGGGCGCCACGGTTGGTGGGGATGACCACCACTTCCAGGCCGTAGATCTCCTGGAATTCGTAGGCTTCCGTATCGGCCGTGCCGGTCATGCCGGACAGCTTCTCGTACATGCGGAAGTAGTTCTGGAAGGTGATCGTCGCCAGCGTCTGGTTTTCCTGCTGGATCGTCACGCCTTCCTTGGCTTCCACAGCCTGGTGCAGGCCGTCGGACCAGCGTCGCCCGGTCATCAGGCGGCCGGTGAACTCGTCGACGATGACGACTTCGTCGTTCTGCACCACATAGTGCTGGTCGCGATGGAACAAGCTCTGCGCGCGCAGCGCGGCGTAGAGGTGATGCATCAGCGTGATGTTCTGCGGCGCGTAGAGCGATTCGCCCTCGCCGATCAGGCCTTGCTGCATCAGTATCTCTTCTGCCTTCTCGTGGCCCGCCTCGGTCAGGTAGACCTGGTGGCCCTTTTCGTCGACGAAGTAGTCGCCCGGCTTCTCGACGCCGGTGCCGTCGGCCTTTTCCTCGCCGATCTGGCGCACCAGCAGCTTGGGCACGCCGTTCATGCGCTGGTACAGGTCGGTCTGGTTCTCCGCCTGGCCCGAGATGATCAGCGGCGTGCGCGCTTCGTCGATCAGGATCGAGTCCACCTCGTCGACGATGGCGTAGTTCAGCGGACGTTGCACGCGCTGGCCAGGGTCGTAGACCATGTTGTCGCGCAGGTAGTCGAAGCCGAACTCGTTGTTGGTGCCGTACGTGATGTCGGACGCATAGGCAGCGGCCTTCTGGTCGTGCGGCATTTGCGACAGGTTCACGCCGACCGACAGGCCGAGGAAGTTGTACAGGCGCCCCATCCACTCGGCGTCACGCTGGGCCAGGTAGTCGTTGACCGTGACAACGTGCACACCGCGGCCGGTAATGGCATTGAGATACACCGGCAGCGTCGCGGTAAGGGTCTTGCCCTCGCCGGTGCGCATTTCAGCGATCTTGTTGTCATTGAGCACCATGCCGCCGATCAGCTGGACGTCAAAGTGGCGCATCTTCATGATCCGCTTGCTGGCCTCGCGGCACACCGCGAAGGCCTCGGGCAGCAACGCCTCGAGCGACTCTCCGGCGGCGTGGCGCTGCCGGAAAATCTCGGTCATGCCACGCAGGTCGTCATCCGAAAGTGCCTCGAACTTCGGTTCCAGCGCATTGATCTGCGCGACGGTCCTGCCATATTGTTTGATCAGCCGTTCATTACGGCTGCCGAAGACTTTCTTGAGAAGGCCCGTGATCATCGATTGCTTTCACCTACGCGAGTGGTACGCCGCCGTGGTACGCACTAGGGCGGCCTAGCCGCCGGCTTGGCCGGCTGCCCAGGGCGGACCGCGCGAGGAAATAGGAAGATTGGCGCAAAACGCCGAGTTTATCATGCGCGCGGGTCACGACCGGAACCAAGCGGCAGGTGAAACGCTGTGCAAACCACACCGCGCGTCCCCCGCCACTTGACGGCCCGGACACAACCCGCGCATCCAATCCTTCCGACATCGGGGCGACGCCCCGGTTCTTCAACGGATGAGATTGCGATCCGTGGGGTCCGGCGCCTGGGCGACCTGGGCTGGCGCAGGCTTGGCGACGGCCAGGAAGCGATTCGGGTTTTGCGGCACACCGTCCACGTGCACCTCGAAATGCAGGTGCGCGCCGGTGGAGCGCCCGGTGGAGCCCACCAGGGCGATCTGCTGGCCAGGCTTGACGAGGTCGCCGGCCTTCACCTGCAGCCTGGACGCGTGCGCATAGCGGGTCTTGAGGCCGTTGCCGTGGTCGATGTCGATCAGGTTGCCATATTCTGGATGCCATTCCGCCGCGACCACCACGCCGCCGGCCGCCGCCACGATCGGGGTACCCGTGGGTGCCGAAAAATCCACGCCATCGTGTGGGGTGCGGCGCCCGGTGAAGGGGTCGAAGCGCCAGCCAAAGCCGGATGCATCGTAGCCGCTCGCCACCGGCAGCACGCGCGGGACACGGCGGCTCTCGCTCTGGCGGTCCAGCAGGGTGCTCGCCACCGCGTCAAAATAGTCCGCGTGCTGCTCAGCCTGGTCCGACAGGCGTGCCAGCGCAAGCTGCAGCTCCGGCAGGCTCGAGGTGCGCGACTGCGCGGATGCGGCCAGGCCGCCACGCCCGGGCGGCCGCTGGAAGTTGAATTCCTTGGGTGCGATGCCGGCAAGCCCCGAGACCCGCTCGCCAAGCGCGTCCAGCCGCACCATCCGGGCCTGGATCTCGCCCACGCGGGTCGCGAGCACATTGAGGTTGGCCCGCAGGTAAGCGTCGTCGCCCGGTGCCCGGGCCGGCGCCGCGATGCCCGAGCGGGCCACAACCCAGGTCAGGGCCGACGACACCAGCGCAACGACGAGGCACAGCAACGCGATGCCGGCAAAGACCTTGCCCCGCGACAGGGTGAAATGGCGAACACGCGGTAGGCGTGGGTGAAGCACGATGATCTGCATGGCGCAACTCCTTCTCATGCCTGGCCGGCGCAGCCCGGGCAGCCGCGACGCATAAGCCGCCGCACTGACGCGAACGGCACGCTAGAATGCGCGCATGCGCATGTTTACCCATTACGCCCTCCAGACGCCCGCCGCCAAGCCGCTTAACGACTGGCTGGACAAGGCTGGCCCGGTCTCGGCCCTGATGCAGACGGCACGGGAACTGGCGGTACTGGAGGCTGAGGTGCTATCGCTCCTGCCACGCGGACTGCAGGATGGCATCGCTGTAGCCGGCGTCAAGCAAGACGCCCGCGGCGTCGGGCAAGGCCAGTCGGAGCGAACTTTGCTGTTGCTTGCCGCCCATGGGGCCGCAGCGGCACGAGTCCGACAAGTGGTTCCTACACTACTTTCCAGGCTGCAACAGCGGGGATCGCAGATTACCGCAATCCGGGTGAGGGTACAACCGGAGGTCGGGCGGCAGAGCGATTGGGACACCGGGCCGGTGGTGAAGCCCAAGGTGGCGCGGATGTCGGCGACCGGCTTGTCCAGCCTGACCCAGCTGGCCCAGGAACTGCCCGAGTCGCCGTTGCGCGACGCGCTGAATACGCTGTTGTCCCACCATCGGTGAAGGTGAAGGCGTCGGCAGGCGCTGATACCGGAAGCGCAAGCCTGTTCGACGCCCAAATGTAAAAAAAGCCGGCCTGGTGGCCGGCTTTCACATAGGACCGTGCAGCGGCCCTGGATTCCCTTCCCGCGCTACGCGAACGCCGGCGCCAACTGCGGCAGGAAAGCTG
The DNA here is from genome assembly GCF_058802485.1 of Cupriavidus sp. GW822-FHT02D05. Lineage (NCBI taxonomy): Bacteria > Pseudomonadati > Pseudomonadota > Betaproteobacteria > Burkholderiales > Burkholderiaceae > Cupriavidus > Cupriavidus sp. GW822-FHT02D05. Next base: position 327,810 of record NZ_JBXAOE010000003.1, read on the forward strand.
GCGGCGCATCCTCGACGCGCTCGAACGTCACCATCTCGTAGGCTTCCTGATCGGCCAGCAACGCGCGCAACAGCTGGTTGTTCAGGCCGTGCCCGGACTTGTTGGCGATATACGCGCCAATCAGCGGATGTCCGACCACGTACAGGTCGCCAATCGCATCCAGGATCTTGTGGCGCACGAACTCGTCGCCGTAGCGCAGCTCTTCGTTGTTCAGCATGCGGTGCTCGTCGAGCACGATCGCGTTGTCCAGGCTGCCGCCGCGCGCCAGGCCCATCTCGCGCAGGGCTTCCACTTCATGGGCAAAGCCGAAGGTGCGGGCGCGGGCGATTTCGCGCACATAGCTGGTGTCGGCGAAATCGATGGCGAAGGTCTGGCCGGTTTTGTCCACCGCGGGATGGCGGAAATCGATGGTGAACGCCAGCTTGAAGCCAAAGAAGGGCTCCAGCCGCGCCAGCTTGTCGCCTTCACGCACTTCCACGGCTTTCTTCACGCGGATGAAACGCTTGGGCGCCGATTGCTGCTCGATCTCGGCCGACTGCAGCAGGAAGACGAACGACGCAGCACTGCCGTCCATGATGGGGATTTCTTCGGCGTCGACATCCACATATAGGTTGTCGATGCCAAGGCCCGCGCAGGCGGACATCAAATGCTCCACGGTCGACACGCGCGCGCCGTCCTTCTGCAGGACCGACGCCAGGCGCGTGTCGCCAATGGCTGACGCGCTCGCGACGATTTCGACCGCTTCGGGCAGGTCGACGCGGGTGAATACGATGCCGGTATCCACCGGGGCCGGGCGCAGCGTCAGCGTCACTTTACGGCCCGAGTGCAAGCCAATGCCAACGGTCTTGACCAGGGATTTGATGGTGCGCTGTTTTAGCATGACAGTCTCAGCTATTATTAAAATCTATCAAGTACACTTTCCAATATAGCGATTTTACCATTGCTTCGTTTGCTGCGCTGCGTCACTTTGTTTCGGTGTGTTAGCAAGAGGAAATAAATCACCATAAGTGCGCAAAACGTCATTTTAGTGACGTGTGCTGACACACTCTCGTATTACGCGCGCAACGCAGCCAGCACGGCTTCGGCGCTGCTGACCTTGAACTCGCCGGGCGCTTCAAGCCACAGATGGGACACCACGCCATCGTCAAGCACCATGGCATAGCGCTTGGAGCGCACGCCCATGCCGCGCGCGGTCAGGTCTTGCTCCAGGCCCAGCCGGCGGGTCCATTCGGCACTGCCGTCGGCCATCATGCGCACACGGCCGCCGGTCTGCTGCTCGCGGCCCCAGGCGCCCATGACAAAGGCGTCGTTGACCGATACACACCAGATCTCGTCCACGCCGGCTGCGCGCAGCGCGTCTGCCTGCGCGACAAAGCCCGGCACATGCTTGGCGGAGCAGGTCGGCGTAAAGGCACCGGGCAGGCCGAACACCACGATCTTGCGGCCACGCGCGAGTTCCAACGCCGAGAAGGAATTGGGCCCAAGGGCGCAGCCGCCGGTTTCGACCTCGAAGAACTCATTCAGCGTGGCGTCTGGCACACGCGCTCCAATAGCGATCATGTTGTGTCTTCCTGTCTCGGTAAAAACCCTGTCTAGCATCATAGTGCGCCCGCCGCGGGCGCCCAAGGCGGTTCACCGCCCGTTACTTCGTCGGAATCATCCGACAAGGCGGTACCCGGGCTCTTGCACAGGGAGCATCGGGCGGCTCGTGCCATGCGGCGCACGATGCTTACATCACTTCAAGGCGGCTTTTCATGCTGCGGGCCACACTGTTCTTGAAATAAATCCGCGCGCCGATCTTGCGATCGACGCGCGGACGACGGCACATCCCGGCCGGGAGGGGCGGGAGACCAGTCCGGGGAGGCGGCCGGAGGCACGCCTGTCCCGGCGACGGGATGCAGCCTGAGCGTCAGCGAAAGGGCAGCCGGGCTGGTTGCCGCTCAGTCCGAAACCACCGGGCGGAACACGAGCGTAGGGAGCGCTTGCGTGCTTCGCTGGTCCGGGGTCGCGGCCTGATGGCAACCGGCCCTGCCGGCACCTTGCCGAGCCAACTCAGTCCGCCTGCTTGCGCAGGAAGGCCGGGATGTCGTACGTATCCACACCCTTTTCCTGCAGCGCAGCCACGTGGGCGGACGCAGACTCGCGCGAGCTGCGCCATACCGCCGGCGTGTCCAGATTGCTGTAGTCCGGCGCGCTGCTGTGGCTTACGCCCACATTGCTGGTCATGTTGCCCATCATCTGCACCGGCATGTTGTCGGTACCGGTCTTGAGCAGGGTCATCGGCTGTTGCTTCTTGGCCGAACGGCCCAGGCCTGTCGCCACCACCGTCACGCGCAGTGCATCGCCCATGGCGTCGTCGTACACCGTGCCGAAGATCACGGTGGCATCTTCCGCGGCGTAGCTGCGGATGGTGTTCATGACTTCCTTGGTTTCCGACAGCTTGAGCGAGCGGCTGGCCGTGATGTTGACCAGCACGCCGCGTGCGCCCGACAGGTCGACGCCTTCCAGCAGCGGGCTGGCGACAGCCTGCTCGGCAGCCAGGCGGGCGCGGTCAACGCCCGACACGGTGGCCGTGCCCATCATGGCTTTGCCCTGCTCGCCCATGACCGTCTTCACGTCTTCGAAGTCGACGTTCACCAGGCCATCGACATTGATGATCTCGGCAATGCCGGCAACCGCGTTGTGCAGCACGTCGTCGGCGCACTGGAAGCACTTGTCCATCTCGGCGTCATCGCCCATCACTTCGAACAGCTTTTCGTTGAGCACAACGATCAGCGAATCGACGCAGGACTCCAGCTCGCCCGAGCCAGCTTCCGCCACCTTGGCGCGGCGCGCGCCTTCGAACTCGAAGGGCTTGCTGACCACGCCCACGGTCAGGATGCCCATTTCCTTTGCAACCTGGGCCACGACCGGGGCAGCGCCGGTACCGGTCCCGCCGCCCATGCCGGCAGTGATGAAGACCATGTGCGCACCACGCAGCGAGTCGGCAATCTGCTCGCGCGCCTGATCTGCGCAGTTGCGGCCGACCTCCGGCTTGGCACCGGCCCCCAGGCCGGTGTTGCCGAGCTGCAGCACGCGCGACGCGCTGGAGCGCTTGAGCGCCTGCGCATCGGTGTTCATGCAGATAAATTCGACGCCTTGCACGCCACGGCTGATCATGTGCTGCACAGCGTTACCGCCCGCGCCGCCCACGCCGATCACCTTGATGATGGTGCCGTCCTGCAATTCCGTTTCGATCATGTCAAAGTCCATCACTGCCTCCAAGAAGAATCAGCCGCCAAACGCTGCAGCCTCCCCGCCGCAACCCTTGGTTACTGAACAAGAAACCATCAAAAAACTGCGTGTTCAACGGCCTGCCCGCCATTCGGTGGACAGGCCAGCCATTCAAACCAGTGCAATCCAGTCGCCTGCAACGTTCAGAAGTTGCCGACGAACCATTCCTTCATGCGGGTCCACACCTGCTTGACCGAGCCGCTCTGCACCGCTACCTTGCGCCCGCGCATGCGCTGCACGCGGCCTTCGAGCAGTAGTCCCATTACGGTCGAATAGCGCGGACTCTTTACTACTTCGTGCAAATTTCCGCGATATTCCGGCACGCCGACCCGAACCGGCTTGAGGAAGATGTCCTCGCCCAGTTCCACCATGCCCGGCATCATCGCGGTGCCGCCGGTGATCACGACCCCCGACGACAGCAATTCCTCATAGCCCGACTCGCGCACCACCTGGTGCACCAGCGAGTACAACTCCTCGATACGCGGCTCGATCACGGCCGCCAGCGCCTGGCGCGAAAGCGAACGCGTGCCACGGTCGCCAACGCCAGGGACCTCGATCATGTCTTCCGGGTCGGCGATGGCCTGCTTGGCGATGCCGTACTGGATCTTGACGTCCTCGGCATCGGGCGTGGGCGTGCGCAGCGCCATGGCGATGTCGTTGGTGATCTGGTCGCCGGCGATGGGGATCACGGCCGTATGCCGGATCGCGCCTTCGCTGAAGATGGCGATATCGGTGGTGCCGCCACCGATGTCGACCAGCACCACGCCGAGTTCCTTCTCGTCCTCGGTCAGCACCGCCAGGCTGGAAGCCAGCGGCTGCAGGATCAGGTCGTGCACCTCCAGGCCGCAGCGGCGCACGCACTTGACGATGTTCTGCGCCGCGCTGACCGCGCCGGTGACGATATGCACCTTCACTTCCAGGCGGATGCCGCTCATGCCAATCGGCTCGCGCACGTCTTCCTGGCCGTCGATGATGAATTCCTGCGTGAGGATGTGCAGGATCTGCTGGTCGGTCGGGATATTGACCGCCTTGGCGGTCTCGATCACCCGGGCCACATCGGTCTGGGTGACCTCCTTGTCCTTGATCGCCACCATGCCGCTGGAATTGAAGCTGCGGATATGGCTGCCGGCGATGCCGGTAAACACCTCGGAGATCTTGCAGTCGGCCATCAGCTCAGCCTCCTCCAGCGCACGCTGGATGGACTGCACGGTGGCCTCGATATTGACCACGACCCCTTTCTTCAGACCCTTGGACTCTGACTGGCCCATCCCGATCACTTCGTAGCTGCCGTCGGGGCGCAACTCCGCCACCACCGCGGCCACTTTGGAAGTGCCGATATCGAGACCGACCAGTAGGTCCTTGTATTCCTTGCTCATCGGTTTTTCTCCGCGTTCTTACTCTTGAGTCGCGTCGGATTGTTGTTCGGATTGGTGCTTGCGTTCGTGTTCGCGCTGGTGCTCGTGCTGGAACCGGCTGCTCTCGCCTTGGCCGCCGCCGCTGCCTGGGCATCGGTCAGGAAGCGCACGTTAGCCGCGCGAATCGCGAACCCGTTGGGGTATCGCAGGTCCGCATACTCGATCTGCTTGCCCCACTGCTCCGTGACCTGGGGCCAGGCCACCACGAAGCGCTTGACGCGCTGGTCCATGGCGTCGCGCTCCTCGTCGTTCTGTTCACGGCCAAGCTCCACCACCATGCCGTTGGAGAGCTTGGCGCGCCAGGCGTAGCGGGACGACAGCGTGACCGCCAGCGGCTCCACCTTCAGCGGCTTGAACCACTCGCGCATGACTTCGAGCTTGTCCACCACGTCGCCCTCGCTGTCCGGCGGGCCATCGAGTGCGAGCAACTGGGCATCTTCCTCGGCTTCGGCCGGATTGGCGACGAAAACTTCACCATAAGTGTTGATCAGGCGGCCACTGTCGGCATTGCCCCACGTACCGAGCGCTTCGTGCTCCTCGACCTCGACCGCCAGCCCGTTGGGCCATTCGCGCCGCACGCTGGCACGGCGCACCCAGGGCACCGACTCGAAGATCTGGCGCGCCTCGTTCAGGTCGAGCGTGAAAAAGCTCCCCGACAGCTTGCCCAGCGCGTTGGCGCGCACGCTCGGCGCATTGACATGGCGCAGGGTGCCGCCTTCCATCGACAGCAGCTCGACGTGGGTAATGGCAAACACCGGCCGCTGCGCCAGCCATAGCAAGCCGGCCGCGAACGCCATCATCGCCACCAGCGCGTAGAGCGTGGAGGCGATCAGGTTAAGCAGGCGAGTGTTGTGCCACATGGCGTTGGGTTGTCCCGGTTCCGGTCAGTCAGGGTTCAGTGTTGGCTCGGTCTATGCTCAATCGGGCTTCCAGGCCGCGCTGGGATGCAGGTCCAGCGTGGCCGCGGCAATCACCTGCATGACGAAGTCCTCGTAGCTGATGCCCACCGCGCGCGCGGCCATCGGCACCAGCGAATGGCCGGTCATGCCGGGCGAGGTATTCATCTCGAGCAGGTAAGGCTTGTCGTCGGCGCTGAGCATCACGTCGGCGCGCGCCCAGCCGCGGCAACCCAGCACGCGGAAGGATTGCACCGCCAGGCGCCGGACTTCGGCTTCCACGTCGGCCGGCAGGCCCGACGGGCACAGATACTGGGTATCGTCAGTAAAGTACTTGTTTTGATAGTCGTAGTTCGCGCCGGGGGCAACGATGCGGATCACCGGCAGCGCTTCGGCGGTGGCGCCCTCCCCCACGATCGGGCAGGTCAGCTCCGCGCCATCGATAAAGGTTTCGGCGATCACGTCGTTGTCCAGCGCCGCGGCCTTCTCGAAGGCGGCGCGCATCTGGCCGGCTTCGGTCACCTTGCTCAGGCCGATGGACGAGCCCTCGCGCGCCGGCTTGACGATCAGGGGCAGGCCCAGGTCGGCCACCACGGCATCGAAATCGGTATCGGCGTGCAGCATGGCGAAGCGCGGCGTGGGCAGGCCGTGCGTGGTCCACAAGCGCTTGGTGGCCTGCTTGTCCATGGCCAGCGCCGAGGCCAGCACGCCGCTGCCGGTATAGGGCACGCCGAGTTGCTCGAGCAGGCCCTGGATGGTGCCGTCCTCGCCATAGCGGCCATGCAGGGCAATAAAGACGCGGTCAAAGCCAGCCGTGGCCAGCTCAGCCACCGACTGCAGGCCGGGATCGAAGGCATGGGCATCGACGCCGCGCGAGCGCAGCGCGGCCAGCACGCCGTTGCCCGACAGCAGCGAGATCTCGCGCTCGGCCGAGCGGCCGCCAAGCAGCACGCCGACCTTGCCCAGCGCCTTGGGATCGATATTGGGATGGGCGACGAAGCTCATGCCTGCCCCCCGGCTTGCTGAGAAACCAGTTGTCCAGGCACGGTACCGATCGTGCCCGCACCCATCGTCACCACCACATCGCCGGGACGCACGGCGTTCAGGATAGCCTGCGGCATTTCGTCGATCTGCTCCACAAAAACGGGTTCAACCTTGCCTGCCACGCGCAGCGCGCGCGTCAGCGCGCGGCCATCGGCGGCCACAATCGGGGCTTCGCCGGCGGCATAGACCTCCGCCAGCAGCAGCGCGTCCACGGTGCCCAACACCTTGACGAAATCCTCGAAGCAGTCGCGCGTGCGGGTATAGCGGTGCGGCTGGAACGCCAGCACCAGCCGGCGCCCCGGGAACGCACCGCGCGCGGCGGCCAGCGTCGCGGCCATCTCGACCGGATGGTGGCCGTAGTCGTCCACCAGCGTGAAGGTGCCCGCGCTCTTGGCCTCGCCCGGCTCGATAGTGCCGACGCAGGCCACTTCGCCATAGCGCTGGAAGCGGCGTCCCACCCCGTGGAACTCGCGCAGCGCCTTGACGATGGCGGCGTCCGGCACCTCCAGCTCGGTCGCGATGGCAATCGCCGCCAGCGCGTTCTGGATGTTGTGCATGCCCGGCAGGTTCAGCGCCACCTCCAGCGGCGCCTCGGCGTGTCCGTTCAACTGGCGCAGCACGGTGAAATGCATCTGGCCGTCGACGGCGCGGGCATTGACCGCACGCACCTGCGCATCTTCGGCAAAGCCGTAGCGCACGATTGGCTTGGACACGAACGGCATGATCTCGCGCACGTTGGGGTCGTCCACGCACAGTACGGCGATGCCATAGAACGGCAGGCGCTGGGTGAACTCCACGAACGCCTGCTTGAGCCGGGCAAAGTCATGCCCGTAGGTGTCCATGTGGTCGGCGTCGATATTGGTGATGACCTCGATCACCGGGAACAGGTTCAGGAACGAGGCATCCGACTCGTCGGCCTCGGCCACGATGAAGTCGCCCGTGCCCAGGCGCGCGTTGGCGCCCGCCGAGTTGAGCCGGCCGCCGATCACGAAGGTGGGATCGAGTCCGCCTTCAGCCAGCACCGACGCCACCAAGCTGGTGGTGGTGGTCTTGCCATGCGTGCCGGCGATGGCCACGCCCTGCTTCAGCCGCATCAACTCGGCCAGCATCACCGCGCGCGGCACCACCGGGATGCGCTTGGCGCGCGCGGCCAGCACCTCGGGGTTGTCGTTGGTCACGGCGGTGGACACCACCACCGCATTGGCGCCGTTGACGTTGGCGGCGTCATGCCCGTGCATCACGGTCGCGCCGAGCGACGCGAGGCGCCGCGTGGCGGCATTGCTGCCCACGTCGGACCCTGAGACCTTGTAGCCCAGGTTCAATAGGACCTCGGCGATGCCGCTCATGCCGGCGCCGCCGATGCCTACGAAATGGATGTTCTTGACGATGTGCTTCATGAATCCGTTGGTTCAATCCCTGGCCATCTGGCTGCAGATCTCCGCCACGCGCCGGGTCGCTTCGGGCTTGGCAAGACCGCGCGCCTGATGCGCCATCTCTCTGAGTCGGGGCCGCGACAGCGAGGCCAGCGTCTGCGCCAGCCCGCTCGCGGTCAGTTCGTTCTGTTGGACCAGCAAGGCGGCATCCTGGGTCGAGAGGAACTCCGCATTGGTGGTCTGGTGGTCATCGACCGCATGCGGGAACGGCACGAACAGTGCCGCCACGCCTGCCGCCGCCACCTCCGACACGGTCATTGCGCCCGCGCGGCAGATCACCAGATCCGCCTCTGCGTATGCCGCCGCCATGTCGTCGATAAAGGGCAACGCTTCCGCCGCCACGCCGGCGGCCTGGTAGTTGGCGCGCAGCGTGTCGATCTGCTTCGCGCCGGCCTGGTGCTTGACCAGCGGGCGCTCGCCTTGCGGCAGCAGCGCCAGCGCCTTGGGCACGACCTCGTTGAGCGCCGCCGCGCCCAGGCTGCCGCCCACCACCAGCAGCCGCAGCGGGCCGGTGCGGCCGTCGTAGCGCGCCTCGGGCGCCGGCATGTGCGCCACTTCGTCGCGCACCGGGTTGCCGGTCCACTCGCTGTCCGGCAGGGCATTCGGGAAGGCGCACAGCACCCGGTCCGCGACCTTGGCCAGCACCTTGTTGGCCAGCCCGGCAATCGAGTTCTGCTCGTGCAGCACCAGCGGCCGCCCCAGCAGCGAGGCCATCATGCCGGCGGGGAACGTAATATAGCCGCCCATGCCCAGCACCACGTTGGGCCGCACCCGGCGCAGCGCCTGCAGGCTTTGCCAGAAGGCGCGCAACAGGTTCAGCGGCAGCATCAGCTTGGTCAGCGGGCCCTTGCCGCGCAGGCCACCAAACTGGATGAACTCCATCGGGATGTCGTACTTGGGCACCAGCGTGGCTTCCATGCCGGTGCGGTTGCCCAGCCATACCACCCGCCAGCCCTGCTCACGCAGCGCGCGCGCGACCGCCAGCCCGGGGAAGACGTGCCCCCCGGTGCCACCAGCCATCACGAGCAAGGTGCGCGGTGCGCTCATACCTTCCCTCCGCGCATCATTGAATGGTTCTGGCTACGGCCGCTGCGCTTAACTTCCTGCTTACGCAGGAAGTTAGCCTCCGCCGGAACCAAGTGATGCTGCGCTACGGTCATACCTTCCCTCCGCGCATCATCACCCGGTTCTCATAGTCGATACGCAGCAGGATCGCCAGCGCCACGCAGTTCATCAGGATGCCCGAGCCGCCGTAGCTCACCAGCGGCAAGGTCAGCCCCTTGGTGGGCAGCAGGCCCAGGTTCACGCCCATATTGATAAAGGTCTGCCAGCCAACCCAGATGCCGATGCCCTTGGCCACCAGGCCGGCAAAGGTGCGGTCGAGCTGCAGGGCGGTGCGGCCGATCTCGAAGGCGCGGCGCACCATCCAGTAGAACAGCACGATCACCACCAGCACGCCCACAAAGCCGAACTCCTCGCCAATCACGGCGAGGATGAAGTCGGTATGCGCCTCGGGCAGGTAGTGCAGCTTCTCGATGCTGCCGCCCAGCCCCACCCCGGTCCACTCGCCGCGGCCGAAGGCGATCAGCGAATGGGTGAGCTGGTAAGCCTTGCCCAGCGCGTTGGCTTCTTCCCACGGGTTCAGATAGGCGAAGATCCGCTCGCGCCGCCAGGGCGACGCCGTGATCAGCAGCGCGAACGCGCCCACCGCCACGCCAACCAGGCCGGCGAACAGCTTGCCGTTGATGCCACCGAGGAAGAGGATGCCCATGGCGACGGTGGCCACCACCAGGAAGGCGCCCATGTCGGGCTCCAGCAGCAGCAGCATGCCCACCACCACCACGGCCACGCCCATCGGCAGGAAGCCCTTGCCCACGTTCTGCATCCACTCCTGCTTGCGCACGGTGTAGTTGGCGGTGTACAGCACCACCGCCAGTTTCATGAACTCGGAGGGCTGGAAGTTCATGATGCCCAGCGGAATCCAGCGCCGCGCGCCATTCACGCCCTTGCCCACGAACGGCACCAGCACGACGATCAGCATCACCAGCGCGATCACGAACAGCTTGGGCGCGTACTTATCCCAGAACTTGACCGGGATCTGGAAGGCCAACAGGCCCATGGACAGCCCGATGAACAGCGCAAACGCGTGGCGCGCGAGGAAGTGGCTCTCGCGGTAGTTTGCATAGCGCGGCGAGTCAGGCAGCGCGATCGAGGCCGAATAGACCATCACCAGGCCAAGCGCGAGCAGCACGATCGCCACCCACAGCAGTGGCTGGTCGTATTCCATCATGCGCGAGCGCGTCGGCTTGACGCCGGACACCGCATCGCGCAAGCCGCCCCAGGCGTTGCCGATGGTGGCCCCGATAAAGCCGCTACGCTTGACCTGTGCGTCGCTCATGGCACGATCCCCCTGGACATCGCCAGTTCTTCCACCGCGGCGCGAAAGACTTCGGCACGGTGCACATAATTACGGAACATGTCGAGGCTGGCGCACGCCGGCGACAGCAGCACGGCGTCACCGCCCTGCGCCGCACTGGCGGCCAGCGTGACCGCCTGCTCCAGCGTGGCGGCATCGGCCAGCGTGACGCCAGTGTCCTGGAGCGCGCGGCGCAGATCGCCGGCATCCTTGCCGATCAGCACCACGGCGCGCGCGTACTGCGCCACCGGCGCGGCCAGCGGCGAGAAATCCTGCCCCTTGCCTTCCCCGCCGGCAATCAGCACCACCCGCTTGTCCAGGCCGGACAACGCGGCGACGGTGGCGCCCACATTGGTGCCCTTGCTGTCATCGAAGAACTCGACATCATCCACCGTGGCGACCCACTCCACGCGGTGCGGCTCGCCGCGGTACTCGCGCAGGCCATGCAGCAACGCGTTCATCGGCAGGTCGATGGCGCGGCACAGCGCCAGCGCGGCCATGGCGTTGGTAGCGTTGTGCATGCCACGGATATGCAGCGCGTCGGCAGGCATCAGGCGCTTGTGGCGCACCGGCACGGCTTGCTCGCTCTCGGCGGCCGCGGCCTTGCGGCGGCGCGGCTTGTTCTCGCCTTCGGCTTCGCTATCGGGCTCGGCCACCACCAGCCAGGGCATGCCGCCCTCGCGCTGGACGCCGAAGCAACCCGGGAATTCGGGCAGATCAGTGCCGAAGGTCACCAGTGCGCTGGCCGGGCGGGCCATATCCAGGCTGAGCCGGTCATTGCGGTTCAGGATCTGCAGGCAGCCGGCTTCGCCGGGCGCCGGCACCGGGCCGAAGATCCGGGCCTTGGCGGCGGCATAGGCTTCCATGCTGCCGTGCCAGTCAAGATGGTCCTGGGTGATGTTGAGCACCGTGGCCGCGTGCGGCGCCAGCGTATGCGTGGTCTCCAGCTGGAAGCTCGACAGCTCCAGCACCCAGACCTCGGGCAGCGTGGCCGAGGCGATGCAGGCGGCCAGCTTGTCCAGCGCCGACGGACTGATATTTCCCGCCACCGCCACGCTCTTGCCAGCGCGCTCCACCAGGCGGCCGGTCAGCGCGGTAGTGGTGGTCTTGCCGTTGGTGCCGGTGATGGCCAGCAGCTTCGGCGCGTAGCCCGACTCTGCCCGCAGATGCGCGAGCGCGCGCGCGAACAGCTCGATTTCGCCCCATACTGGAATGCCACGCTCGCGCGCCACTGCCAGCAGCGCGGCGGTATCGCTCTCCAGCGGCGACAGGCCAGGGCTGATCGTCACCAGTTCGATGCCGTCGAGCAGCGCTTCGGCCAGGGCGCCGCCATGAAACTCGGCCGAGGGCAGCTCGGCCTGCAGGAAGACCAGGTTGGCGGGAGCCTCGCGCGTGTCGGCAACGCGCACGGGGGCACCATACAGGCCGCACCAGCGCGCCATCGCCAGCCCCGATTCGCCGAGGCCCAGCACCAGCACATGAGGTTTTTGCAACTCGCCAAACACTTCGATTCCCGCCTTTCTTGCGTTACTGCGTTAATAGATACGGATACGCGCTGGTTTCAGCGCAACTTGAGCGACGACAGCCCGATCAGCACCAGCAACATGGTGATGATCCAGAAGCGCACCGTCACCTGCGTTTCCTTCCAGCCCGACAATTCAAAGTGGTGGTGCAGCGGCGCCATCTTGAACAACCGCCTGCCCTCGCCGTAGCGCCGCTTGGTGATCTTGAACCAGCCCACCTGCAGCATCACCGACAACGTTTCCACCACGAAGATGCCGCCCATCACGAACAGCACAATCTCCTGGCGCACGATCACTGCCACCGTGCCCAGCGCGCCGCCCAGTGCCAGCGCGCCAACGTCGCCCATGAAGACCTGGGCCGGGTGCGCGTTGAACCAGAGGAAGGCCAGCCCCGCCCCCGCCAGCGCCGAGCAAAAGATCAGCAATTCGCCGGCCCCGGGAATATGGGGGAACAGCAAGTACTTGCTGTAGACCGAACTGCCCATCACGTAAGCAAACACGCCCAGCCCGCTGCCGACCAGCACCACCGGCATGATCACCAGGCCGTCCAGCCCATCGGTCAGGTTCACCGCATTGCTCGAACCCACGATCACCAGATAGGTCAGCACGATGAAGCCGGCCACGCCCAGCGGATAGCTCACTTCCTTGAAGAAAGGCACGATCAGGTTGGACTTGTAAGGCATGTCGAGCGACAAACCGCCTTCGACCCAGCCCAGGAACAGGTCCCACACCCGCACATTGCTGCTTTCCGATACCGAGAACGCCAGGTAGACCGCGGCCACCAGGCCGATCAGGGTCTGCCAGAAAAACTTCTCGCGGCTCGACATGCCGCGCGGATCGCGATAAACCACCTTGCGGTAGTCATCCACCCAGCCGATCGCGCCGTAGCCCAGGGTCACCAGCATCACGACCCAGATAAAGCGGTTGCCCCAGTCGCACCACAGCAACGTGGAGATAGCGATCGACACCAGCACCAGCACGCCGCCCATGGTGGGCGTGCCGGCCTTGACCAGGTGCGACTGCGGGCCGATGGTGCGCACCGCCTGGCCGATCTTGAGTTCGGTCAGCTTGCGGATCACCCACGGCCCTAGGCCGAGCCCGATCAAAAGCGCGGTGAGGTTAGCCATCACCGCGCGGAAGGTCAGGTAGTTGAAGACCCGCAGGAAGCTGTAGTCGTTTTGCAGCCACTGGGCCAGAGCCAATAACATCGTGTGTCCGTATTCCTTTCGACAACCACCCAGCGGCGCCGGGCTATCTGACTGATTGCGTAAATAACTATTGATGACGATTAATGCGCGGGAGTGTTTGCGACCAGCGCATCGACCATCCGTTCCATCCGCATGAACCGAGATCCCTTCACCAGTACCGCGCTTGCTGCCGCCACGGCACCGTCCTTGTCTTGCGCCAACGCCTGGGCGAGGTCCTCGGCCCGCTCGAAATACCGGGCTGTGGCGCCGAATGCCTGCACGGCGTGCACCATGGCCTCGCCGGTTGCCCACAGCGCCTCGATGCCGCGCGCGTTCGCGTAGGCGCCGATCTCCGTGTGAAAGGCCGGCCCCTGGTCACCCACTTCACCCATGTCGCCCAGCACCAGCAAACGCGGCGCGGCAAACCCGGCCAGCACGTCGATAGCCGCTCGTACCGAATCGGGATTGGCGTTGTAGCTGTCATCGATCACCAGCGTGCCGCCGGTGGCATGCTTGACCTGCAGCCGGCCCTTGACCGCGGCAAACCCGGCCAGCCCTGCCTGGATCGCCTCGATGCCGACGCCCGCGCCCAGCGCGCAGGCGATCGCCGCCAGCGCGTTGCGCACGTTGTGGGTGCCAAGCACCGACAGGCGGACCTCGAACGCAGCACCAGGCGCGCTGACCTGCATCACTTGCACGCCGTCGTCCAGAGCCACATCGGCGCGGACATCGGCGCTGGCATCCAGACCAAACGACAGCACGCGGCGCGCACCGGCTGCCTGGCGCCAGATGCCGGCATGCGCGCCGCCGCCTTCGGCGTCGAGCGGGAACACCGCCACGCCGTCTGCGGGCAACGCCGCAATCGCCGCGGCGTGTTCATGCGCCACGGCCTCCACGTTCACCATGAACTCCTGGTGCTCGCGCTGCGCGTTGGTCACCACCGCCACGGTAGGCTGTGCGATGCTGGCCAGGTAGACGGTCTCACCCGGGTGGTTCATGCCGAGCTCGAGCACGGCGAGCCGGTGCACGGCGGACAGCCGCAGCACGGTCAGCGGCAGGCCGATATCGTTGTTCAGGTTGCCGCCCGTTGCCAGGCGGGCGCCCTCCCCTACCGCCGCCGCGAAGATCGCGGCGATCATCTCCTTGACGGTGGTCTTGCCGTTGCTGCCCGTCACTGCGACCGCGGGCAGGCTGAAACGGCGGCGCCAGCCGGCGGCCAGCTGGCCCAGCGCCAGGCGGGTATCGGGCACCACGATGGCGGAAATGCCAAGCGCGGCGTCGGGCTCATGGTCCACCAGCACCGCGGCGGCGCCACGCGCCACCACGTCGGCCAGGAAATCGTGCGCATCGAAGCGCTCGCCCTTGAGCGCGACAAACAGGTCGCCGGGCTGGACCGTGCGGCTGTCAGTCAGCACGCGCGAGAACGCCCGGCTGGCTGCGCCATCGGGCCCGGAAAGACGCGCGCCGGCGATCCAGCCGGCGGCTTGCTGCAAATCGGTCATGGTGTATTGCGTCATGCTGACACCCCACGCGTGCCCAGCGTCAGCCGGACATGCTCGCGGTCGGAGAAAGGCCGCTTGCGGCCCTGCACCTCCTGGGTGGCTTCGTGCCCCTTGCCGGCCACCAGCACCACATCGGCTACGGTGGCGTGCTTGATGGCATACAGGATGGCAGCTGCGCGGTCCTCGATCAGGTGCGCGCGGCTGCGGTCGGCCATGCCGTCGGCAATGGCGTTCAGGATGTCTTGCGGGTCTTCGCTGCGCGGGTTGTCGCTGGTCAGCACCACCTCGTCGGCGAGCCGCTCGGCCACTTCGCCCATCAGCGGGCGCTTGATCGGGTCGCGGTCGCCGCCACAGCCGAACACGCACCACAGCCGGCCCTTGCGGGCCTGGGCCACGGGGCGCAGCGCATCCAGCGTCTTTTCCAGTGCATCCGGGGTGTGGGCGTAATCGACCACTGCCAGCGGCCCGTCCTGGCCGCCATGGCTGCCGCCGAACAACTCCATGCGGCCGTCGACCGGCTTGAGGGTGCGCAGCGCGTCGATGGCAGCAGCCCAGGCAATGCCGTTGGCCAGCGTGGCGCCCAGCACGGCGAGCAGGTTGCTGACATTGAAAGCGCCGATCATCGGCGTGCTGACATCGGCGCTGCCGAAGCTGCCATCCACATGGAAGGCCGTGCCGGCAGCGGTGGCGCGCACGTTGGTCGCGCGCAGCCACTGGCCTGTCTTGCGGGTAGGGGCGGCCGCGCCATCGATGCCGTATTCGATCACCTGCGCGGCGAGCGCAGGATTGGCCAGCAGGCGCCCCCCCATGGCATCGTCGCGGTTGATCACGGCGGCACGCAGGCCGGGCCATTGGAACAGCAGGGCCTTGGCCGCCTCGTACTCGGCCATGGTGCCGTGGTAGTCGAGATGGTCCTGGGTCAGGTTGGTCAGCACCGCCACCGCAAAGTGCGTGCCGGCCACGCGGCCTTGCTCCAGGCCGTGCGAGGACACTTCCATGGCGACCGCGCGCGCGCCGGCGCCATGCAGCGCGGCCAGGCTGTCCTGCAGCTGGACGGCGTCGGGCGTGGTGAAGCCGGTCGCCGTGAGCGCATCAGGAAAACCGGTGCCAAGCGTGCCGATGGTGGCGCAGCGCTTGCCCGCGGCCTGCAGCACGCGCGCCAGCCACTGGCAGCACGACGTCTTGCCATTGGTGCCGGTGATGCCGGTCACGGCGAGATCGCGCGCGGCGTTGTCATACCAGCTGGCCGCAATCGGGCCGGCGAACTGGTGCAGGCCCGACACGCCAAGATGCGGCACGCCTTCGCCATGCGGCCAGGCGAAACCATCGGCCTCAAAGACCACGGCGCTGGCGCCGCGGGCGATCGCCTGGGCGATATGGGGGCGCCCATCGGTCGACAGGCGCGCATTGCCCAGCACATAGGCAAAGAACACGTCGCCCTGGGCCAGACGGCGCGTGTCGCCCGTCAGCTTGGCGCCGGCGGGCGCGTGCTGGCGCAGCCAGGCCAAGGCATCGCCAGCCTGCGCGGCCACTTCGAGGGGGAGCAGCGTACGGGTCATTGCGTCGCGCTCCACGGTTCGCTTTCCTGCACCTTGTCGCTCACGACCAACTGGCGGATCGGCGAATCCGGTTGCACATTGAGCGCGCGTAGCGCGCCGCCGGTAATCGCGGAGAAGGCCGGGCCCGCAGCGGCGCCACCATAGTGGCTGCCGGAGGTAGGCTCATCCACGCTCACGGCCACGATCACGCGCGGGTTGGACATCGGCGCCAGGCCGATGAAGGAAGCCCGGTACTTGCTGCGGTCGTAGCCGCGGCCCACGTGCTTGTACGCCGTGCCCGTCTTGCCGCCAACCCGGTAGCCCATCACCTGGGCTTCAGGCGCAGTGCCGCCAGGCGCCGTCACCGTCTCCAGCATGGCCCGCACCTGGCGCGCCACCTCGGGCGACAGCACGCGCTCGCCAGTGACCGGGCCCTGGTTCCGGAACATGGTGACCGGGATCAGTTCGCCATCATGGGCGAAGATGGTGTAAGCGTGGGCGATCTGGAACAGCGACACCGACAGGCCGTAGCCATAGGACATGGTCGCCTGCTCGATGGGCCGCCAGCTCTTGTACGGGCGCACCCGTCCGGCCACGGCGCCGGGGAAGCCGATCTTGGGCGCCTGGCCCAGGCCCACGCTCATATACATATCCCACATTTCCTGTGGCTTGAGCAGCATCGAAATCTTGGTCGTGCCGATGTTGCTGGACTTCTGGATGATGCCGGCCACGGTCAGCGCCCCGTAGTTGTGGGTGTCGCTGATGGTGGCGCCTTCGTAGTTGAACTTGCCGGTCGTGGCAAATACCGTCGACGGCGTGACGCGCTTGAGCTGCAGCGCCAGGCCGATCGTGATCGGCTTCATCATCGAGCCCGGCTCGAAGGTGTCGGTCAGGACTCGGTTGCGCAGCTGCTCGCCCGACAGGCGGGTGCGGTCGTTGGGGTTGTAGGTCGGCCAGTTGGCCAGCGCCAGCACCTCACCGGTCTGCGCGTCGAGCACCACAGCGCTGGCCGCCTTCGCCTTGCTGCGCTCGACGATGGCCTTGACCTCGTTGTAGGCCAGGTACTGGATCTTGGCGTCGATGGAGAGCTGCTGGTCCTCGCCGTCGCGCGGCGTCTTGAGGATGCCGACATCCTCCACCACGCGGCCAAGGCGGTCCTTGATCACCTGGCGCGCGCCGGACTTGCCGGCCAGCACGCCCTCGCGCGCCAGCTCCACGCCTTCCTGGCCGCGGTCTTCGACATTGGTAAAGCCGACGATGTGCGCCATCGCCTCGCCTTCCGGATAGAAGCGCTTGTATTCGCGGGTCTGGTGAATGCCTTCGATCTTGAGCGCGGCGATCTTGTCCGCGACATCCTGCAGCACCTGGCGCTTCAGGTAGACGAAGCTCTTGTCTTCCGTGAATTTGCGGCGCAGTTCCTTGTCGCTCATGTCGAGCAGCTTGCTCAACTGGCGGATCTTGTCAGCATCGATCTCGTCGGGCACATCCTCCGGGACCGCCCAGATGGCCTTCACGGGCAAGCTGGTCGCCAGCACCAGCCCATTGCGGTCGAGGATCTTGCCGCGCGTTGCGGGCAGCTCGAGCGTGCGCTGGAAGCGCTTCTTGCCTTCGGCCTCGTAGAACTGGTTGCCCGGGCCCTGGATCCAGAGCGCGCGCCCAGCCAGGGCGACGAAGGCGGCGAACATCATGAACACCACCAGCTTCGAGCGCCACATCGGCAGGCGCAAGCCAAGCACGGGGCTAGCGGCGAACTGGCCGGTGCGCGGGCGCGAAGGGTTGCCGCGCTGGGCGTTTTGCGAGGGCCGGGCGATGGTCATGGCTTACTCCCCTCGGGTGCTGCAGCCGCGGGCGCGCTGGCGGGCGGCGCGTCCAGCACCACGCCGGCCAGGTATTGGGTCCTGCCGGGAAGCACCGGCGTCATCTTCAACTGTGTCCGGGCTGCGTCCGCGATGCGCGCGCTCTTGCCGAGCGAGCTCTGCAGGTATTGCAAGCGGGACCAGTCGATGTCGAGCTGCTTTTCTTCCGCTTGCGCGCGCTCGTGGGCGACGAACAGGGTGCGGGCTTGGTGCTGCGCGCTCACCAGCGAGAGCGCGCACAGCATCAGGGCAGCCAGCAGGAAGAAAGTCAGGCGGTTCATGGGCGGCCCGCCTTCTGGGTGGAAGCGGACGAAGGGGACGCCGGGGACGGCAGCTTCTCGGCCACGCGCATCACCGCGGAGCGGGCACGCGGATTGGCGGCAACCTCGTCGGCGCCCGGCTTGACCCGGCCGAGCAGCTTCAGCGTGGGCTGCGGCAGCTGGTCCGCGCGCAGGGGCGCGCGGCGCATGGCGGGATCGGCATTCTGCTGCGGACGGGCGTGCGCCTGCATGAACCGCTTGACGATGCGGTCCTCAAGCGAATGAAAACTGATGACCACCAGCCGCCCGCCTTCCTGCAACAAGTCGTAAGCGGCGCTCAGGCCGCTTTCGAGGTCCGCAAGCTCTTGATTGACGTGAATCCGTAGAGCCTGAAAGGTGCGGGTCGCAGGGTCCTGACCCTTCTCGCGTGTTTTGACGGCTTTCGCCACGAGCGCGGCAAGCTCGGCAGTAGTGGCAAGCGGTCCGCCATGGCCGGGTTCGCTCCGGCGAGCAACAACCGCCTTTGCAATCTGTACAGCAAACCGTTCTTCCCCATAGTCCCGTATCACCCTTGCGATGTCTTGCTCATCCGCTTGCGCCAGCCACTGCGCGGCGGTCATGCCGCGCGTGGTGTCCATGCGCATGTCCAGCGGTCCCTCGAAGCGAAAGGAAAACCCCCGCTCCGCGTCGTCGATCTGGGGTGAGCTGATGCCCAGGTCGAGCAATATCCCGGCGACCTTTCCCCGGCCCGCCAGCGCCGCCGGCATCTCGGCGAAGCTGGTGTGCTCAATGGAGAAGCGGGCATCCTTGATGGTGCCCGCCTCTGCGATTGCTGCCGGATCCTTGTCGAAGGCCACCAGTGCCCCGGCCGGGCCCAGCCGGGCCAGAATTGCCCGGCTGTGCCCCCCTCTGCCGAAGGTGCCGTCCACATAGACGCCATCGGGCCGCCAGACCAGGGCTTCGACAGCCTCGTCCAGCAACACGGTGCGATGGCGCAGGGCGGTGGTCCCCGGCGTTTGGGTTGAGCTCATGACCTCGTCAGAAAGAGAAATTCTTTAATGCTTCCGGCATGCCCTGCGCCATCGCCTGCTGTTCCTTGGCGGCGTAGGTTGCGGCATCCCAGACTTCGAAATGGCTGCCCATACCGAGCAGCATGACTTCCTTGTCGAGCAAAGCGGCGCTACGCAGCTCGGGGGCGATCAGCACCCGGCCCGCGCCGTCCATGTCGACATCAGCGGCATTGCCCAGGAAGATGCGCTTCCACCAGTGCGCGTCCATCGGCAAAGCCGCTATGCGACCACGGAAGTTTTCCCATTCAGGGCGCGGAAACAGCAGCAGGCAGCCGTCCGGGTGCTTGGTCAGCGTTACCCGGCCCTCGGCCTGCTGTTGTAGCGCTTCACGGTGCCGCGCCGGAATCGACATCCGGCCCTTGGCATCCAGTGACAGCGCCGATGCGCCCTGAAACAAGCTAGCTCCCCGGTCCGCGCCGGCATGCTTGCCACCGGCTGGCGCGTGAATCCTTTAAATCCGACGTTGGGCGATGATCCCATAGCCAGACTGCGTTTTCACACAAAAACACACTTCCTCACACTATTTCCCACTTTAGAGGAAGCGATTTCACGGGTCAAGGCTCGTTGTGGGGCAACAATCCGGGTTTTTTTAATTAGAACAATGACTTAGCGCGCACACCTCGCGCACCGAAAAAGTGAATTCCCAATGAAATGAAGATCTTATGGAAGAAAGCAGAGAAACCACCTGAGAACAACTGAGGAAGGAACTGCCTGCAGCAGGAAAAACGGCCGAGCCGGACCGATGGAAGGATACAACGTTTTCGCGTCTACCCCGCGTGCGGGGGGTACCTGGCTTACCGGCGCGCGAGGCGCCGGGGCGGGGCTTCCCGCCTCCGTCGCCGTCCCTCAGATCCGATACGCGGCGGTGGTCATCACCTTGGAGGCCGCCCGCATCATCGCGCGCACCGGCGAGGGCAGCGGCATGCCGCCCGCCTCGCGGGCGGCGGCGCCGTGCCTCACCTCGTCATCGCGCATCTGCTCCAGGATCGCGCGCGACCGGTCGTCGGCAACGGGGATCTGCTCGAGATGGCCATTCAGGTGCTGCTCGACCTGGTACTCGGTCTCGGAGACGAATCCCAGGCTGACGCGGTCGCCCGCTCGCCCCGCCGCCCAGCCGATGGCAAACGCGCCCGCGTACCAGAGCGGGTTGAGCAGGCTGGGACGCGAGCCGAGCTCGCGCAGGCGTTCGGCGCACCAGCCGAGATGGTCTTCTTCCTCGCGCGCGGCCTCATCCATCTGCGCGCGAACCTGCGGCGTGCGCGCGGTCAGCTTCTGGGCCTGGTAAAGGGCCTGCGCGCAGACCTCACCCACGTGATTGATGCGCATGAGCCCGGCCACGTGGCGGCGTTGCGTCTCGTCGAGGCTCTGCGCATCGGGCGCAAGCGCCTCGGCAGGATTGGCGCGGCTGGCGCGGGTGACGCCTGCGATCGCGCGCAAGGCCACATCGAATTCGCGAATCAAGGTATCCATGGATGCATGGCTGGTGGTTGCTCGGAGCGGTTCCGCGTCCCACGCCCTGGCGAAGGGGGAAATGGACCGATGAATACGCTCTCGGGATTTCCCGCATTGTACCGTGGCGGACTTGCCGGGCCTCTCCCGCGTGGCCCGTGCCGGCAAGGGCCAGATACTCCAAAACCCTGAGTTGTGAAAAGCTGACAAGGGCAGTGAACCCGATTGTGAATCGAAGGCGGTTTGTTACAGTAGTTGGCAGCTTCTGACGAAGTTGGGTAAGCGGAAAATGGAGACTCAGGAGGTTTCTCCGCTGGCCACCAATAATTCTTACACGGAGATCATCGAGCATGAAAAAATCGCTTCTCGCGCTGGCTGCGTTGGGTGCATTCGCGGGTGCCGCACAGGCCCAGTCCAGCGTGACGCTGTACGGCGTTGCGGATATGAACCTCGAATACGTCAATCATCTCGGCGTTGCGCCGTCGGCCGCCAACGGCTTCAATACCGGCCGAGGCAACTCTGTCTTTCGCATGTCCTCCGGTGGCCTGTCCGGCTCGCGCTGGGGCCTGCGCGGCGTGGAAGACCTGGGCGGCGGCTTGAAGGCGCTGTTCGTGCTCGAAAACGGCTTCGCCCTCGACACCGGCTCGCTGCAGCAAGGCGGCCGGCTGTTCGGTCGTCAAGCGTACGTGGGTATCGAAAGCGCCCAGGCTGGCCGCTTCACCTTTGGTCGCCAGTACACCACGCTGTTCGACCTGCTCGCCAACTTCTCGCCCAGCGGCTACGCCACCCAGTATGAGCCGGTGGTCGCCCAGCTCGGCCTGAACTTCCGCTCCGACAACACGGCCAAGTACACGGGCGTATTCGGTCCGGTGACCGCGATCGCGCACTGGTCCTTCGGCAACGGCGTGGCAGGCAACGGCGAAGTCCCGGGCCAGTTCCGCCGCGACACCGGCTACGGCGCCGGCGTGGGCTATGCTGCCGGTCCGTTCGGCGCAACCATCGCCTACGACCAGTACAACCCGACCCTGAGCGCGACCGGCGACACCGGCACGTTCAAGAAGGCGGCAGTGGCAGGCAGCTATGCCTTCGGCCCGGCCAAGATCATGGGCGGCTATCGCTGGGGCCAGGCCAAGGCACAGAACGGCGCGCCCATTCTGCGCGACAACTACTACTGGATCGGTGCCAACTACCAGGTCACCGCACCGCTGGGCCTGACGCTGCAGTACAACTATGACGACGTCAAGAACCTCGGCGGCGTCAACGTCAAGAACCCGTGGCAGGTTTCGTTCATCGCCGACTACAACCTGTCCAAGCGCACCGACGTCTACCTGACGGCCGCGTACGCGAAGAACGCCGGCCTGAATTTCGACACCTCGGCAATCAGCTTCGCCAACGGCTACTTCCTCGGCTCCAACAACGACAACATGCTGGGCGTCGGCGTGGGTATCCGCCACAAGTTCTAAGCGCATCCGCGCGGCACTGCAAAGGCACCTTCGGGTGCCTTTTTTCATGGCGCTGCCTCGCCTTCCTGTCCTAGGGCATCACCTTATCGGCACATTGTTATGCCGACACTACAATGCAGCAGCCTTCGGGATGTATCGGCGATGCGTACCACGCCATCGCGCCGTCCGGCAAAACGCAGGCACCCATAAGGAGACCCCATGCACCGCACCCGCCGCCGCGCGACCCACAGGCTGCTTGCCACCCTCGCCGGTGCCTGCCTTGGCCCCCTTGCCTGGCAAGCGCCCGCGCAAGCCGCGGATCCCTACCCCAGCAAGCCGATCCGCCTGGTGGTGCCGTTCCCCGCCGGCGGCACGACCGACATCCTGGCGCGTGCAGTGGCCGCCGAGCTGTCGAAGCTCCAGGGCTGGAACGTAGTCGTCGACAACCGGCCGGGCGCGGGCGGCAACATCGGCACCGACATGGTCGCCAAGGCCGCGCCGGACGGCTACACGCTGCTGATGGGCACGGTGGGCACGCATGGCATCAACCAGTCTCTGTACGGCAAGCTGCCGTTCGACCCGGTCAAGGACTTCACCCCCATCACCGAGGTGGCCTCGGTGCCCAATGTACTGGTGGTCAACCCCGCCTTCGCGCAGCAAAACCGCATCAACAGCGTCACGGACCTGATCGCCTATGCGCGCGCCAACCCCGGCAAGCTCAATATGGCGTCGAGTGGCAACGGTACCTCGATCCACCTGGCAGGCGAGCTGTTCAAGACCCAGACCCGTACCTTCATGGTGCACTTCCCTTACAAGGGCAGCGGCCCGGCCCTGACCGACCTGGCCGGCGGCACCATGCAGCTCATGTTCGACAACCTGCCCTCGTCGATGGCGCTGATCAAGAGCGGCAAGCTCAAGGCGCTGGCGGTCACCAGCGCCAAACCCTCGCCGGCGCTGCCGGGTGTGCCAACGGTGGCAGAGGCGGCCCGCCTGCCGAGCTTCGAGGCCAGTTCCTGGTTCGGCTTGCTGGCGCCTGCCGGCACGCCGCATGAGGTCGTCGCGCGCGTCCAGCAGGAAGTCACGCGCGCGCTGGCCACGCCGGCCATGCGGGAAAAGATGCTGGCCCAGGGCGCCGACCCGGTCGGCAACACGCCGGAGCAGTTCGCCGCCTTTATCCGCGCCGAGCTCACCAAGTGGGCCAAGGTGGTCAAGGACTCGGGCGCCAAGGTGGATTGAGGCGCGCGCCGGCCCGTGGCGACGTGCAAGCGCATATACTTGAGGCATCAAACAACCAGCGTGCCGCGATGCCCACCCCACCTGCCGCCGAGGCCCCGCCCAAGGCCGGCGCCGAAGAAGCGCCGGTCGATCTCGAAACCAGCGCCGACGATAACGCCCACGACGCCCTGCGCCTGTGGCTGCGCCTGCTGACCTGCACCAATCTGGTCGAGGCCGACATCCGCTCCCGGCTGCGCCAGGATTTCGCCTGCACCCTGCCGCGCTTTGACCTGATGTCCCAGCTCGACCGCCATCCGGAGGGCCTGAAGATGGGCGAGCTGTCGCGCCGCATGATGGTCACCGGCGGCAACGTCACCGGCATCACGGACCAGCTCCAGCAAGAAGGCCTGGTCTCGCGCGAGGCTTTGCCAAGCGATCGCCGCGCTTACCTGATCCGGCTCACGCCGGCCGGACGCACCGCGTTTTCCAAGATGGCGCGCGCGCATGAAGACTGGATCGAGCAATTGTTCGGCGGCCTGCCCCAGACCGACCGGCGCGCCCTGTTCCGCTTGCTGGGCCGGCTCAAGACCGGGCTGGTGAGCGCATGAACGCAGCCCGCTCGGGACCGGGCACGCTTTGCGCCGCGCTGCTGACGCTGCTCCTCGCGGCTTGCCAGAGTACGCCGCCAGGACCCGAGGTGTCACCGCTCAACGTCACCATCAAACTAGGGCGCATCGGCGCAAAGACGTTGGTGGGCCAGGTCGACATGCCGGACAACGGTGCGGTGAGCACCGCCGTGGGCGTTGGCGGCGGCGCATGGAACGGCGGTGGCTGGAGCGGCGCAGGCGTTGGCTTTTCCGTCGACCTGAACTCGTTGTTACGCCCGCAGCCGCGGCCGCGCATGGACCTGTTCCAGTACACGGTGGCGCCACTGGATGGCAGCGGCGGCAACGTCATCGTCAATGGCCCTGCGGCACCTGGTCTGGAGCCCGGCGCCTGCGTGCGGATGGTCTATCCCGACGGCGCCCCCGAGCCGCTGCTCGTGCCCTCGCGGGAATGCTGACGCGCCCCGCTGAATGAAAAACGGCCTCCCTTGCGGGAGGCCGTTCTTGCTGCGGCGTGCGTGGCTGGCTTGCGCTCTTCGCTCAGGCCGCCTTGCGG
The DNA here is from genome assembly GCF_058802485.1 of Cupriavidus sp. GW822-FHT02D05. Taxonomy (NCBI): domain Bacteria; kingdom Pseudomonadati; phylum Pseudomonadota; class Betaproteobacteria; order Burkholderiales; family Burkholderiaceae; genus Cupriavidus; species Cupriavidus sp. GW822-FHT02D05. The sequence continues at coordinate 352,490 of NZ_JBXAOE010000003.1, forward strand.
CTGTCGCGCAGCTCGCGGCGCAGGATCTTGCCCACATTGGTCTTGGGCAACTCGCTGCGGAACTCCACGAACTTGGGCCGCTTGTAGCCGGTCAGGCGCTCCTTGCAGAAGGCGATCAGCTCGGCTTCCGTCAGCGCGGGATCCTTGCGGACCACGTACAGCTTGACCACTTCGCCCGAATGCTCGTCCGGCACGCCCACCGCTGCCACCTCCAGCACGCCCGGGCACTCTGCGGCCACGCCTTCGACCTCGTTCGGGTACACGTTGAAGCCGGACACCAGGATCATGTCCTTCTTGCGGTCGACGATCTTGGTGTAGCCGCGCGCGTCCATCACACCGATGTCGCCGGACTTGAAAAAGCCGTCGGCCGTCATGACCTTGGCGGTCTCGTCCGGGCGGTTCCAGTAGCCGGCCATCACCTGCGGGCCGCGGATGCAGATCTCGCCAGCCTGGCCGAGCGGCACGTCCGCGCCGTCGTCGTCGCGAATGGCGATGTCGGTCGACGGCAGCGGCAGGCCGATGGTGCCGGAGAACGCGTCGGAATCAGTCGGGTTGCAGGTCGCCGAAGGCGAGGTCTCCGACAAGCCGTAGCCCTCGATGATCGGGCAGCCCGTCCTGGCCAGCCACTTCTTGGCCACCGCTTCCTGCACCGCCATGCCCCCGCCGTTGGCCACGCGCAAGCCGGAGAAGTCGACCTTGTCGATATCCGGGCTGTTGATCAGCGCGTTGTACAGCGTATTGACCGCCGGGAACATGTTGAACTTGTACTTCTGCAGCTCCTTGATGAAGCCGGGGATATCGCGCGGATTGGGGATCAGCACGCTCAGGCCGCCGCTGCGCATGCCCAGCAGGCAGCAGACCGTCAGCGCGAAGATATGGTACAGCGGCAGCGCCGTGATGGTGATCACCTGGTCGATCGGTGCACCCTTGGCCAGCGCCGGCTGCATCCAGGCTTCGGACTGCAGCACGTTGGAGACGATGTTCCGGTGCAGCAGCACGGCGCCCTTGGACACGCCAGTGGTGCCACCGGTGTATTGCAGGAAGGCAACGTCGTCTGGACCCGTGGTGGCAGGCTGCAACTGCATGCCGCGCCCCTCTGCCAGCACTGCGTTGAAGCGCACGCAGTTGGGCAGCTCCCAGGCCGGCACCATCTTCTTGACGTTGCGCACCACGAAATTGACGATCGCGCCCTTGAGGCCGCCCAGCAGGTCGCCCATGCTGGCCACCACCACATGCTTGACCTGCGTGGCGGACAGCACTTGCTGCAGCGTGGTGGCGAAGTTCTCGAGGATGACGATGGCTTCGGCGCCGCTGTCCTTGAGTTGATGCTCGAGTTCGCGCGGGGTGTAGAGCGGATTGACGTTGACCACGACAAAGCCGGCACGCAGCACCGCGGCCAGCACCACCGGATACTGCAGCACGTTGGGCATCATGATGGCCACGCGCGCGCCCGGCTTGAGCCCGCGCGACTGCAGCCACGCTGCGAATTGCCGCGACATGCGGTCGAGTTCGCCGTAGGTGATCGACTTGTCCATGCACACAAAGGCACGGCGATCAGCATAGGTGCGGAAGGACGCCTCGAGCAATTCGGCCAGCGAGCGGAACTGACTGCTATCGATCTCGGCAGGCACGCCGGCCGGGTAATGCTTCAGCCACAGTCTTTCCATGCACCGTCTCCTGATTTTCTGAATGGTCGTTCGATTTTCGACAGATGCTAAACGCGCGACCCGGTTAAGACAACACGTTAGATGAAGTCCTCTGGACCTTCCTCATCGTCTGACGTGAAGTTTAGCGCACAGTTCAACCCGGACTGGGGAATTCCCCTAGCGGCTTGCGCCAGGCCGCTACGAAAAGCCTTGCCGAAGTCAGGCGTTCACCGGCAACACCATCTTCATCATGCTCGTGGCCAGCTCTTCCGCCAGCGCCTGCGCCTCCATGCGCTCGGGCTGGTGCCAGGTGTACATGAAGCCAACCACGCTGCCGATCGCATGGGCGGTCACGCGCGCGTCGCCATAGCTGAACACGCCCGTGCGCTTGCCTTCCTCCAGCAGCGCATAGAGGTCGCGGTAAAAGGCGCGCGCCATATTGCGCAGCCACGTCACCGTTTCCGGCCGCAGGTACTGGTTGTCGCGAAAGCTGAGCGTGGCGGGCACGTAGCAGGCAATGCAACGCCGCGCCATTTCCAGCAGGCAGGTATGCAGGCGCTCGCGCACCGGCAGCGCCGGGTCGGCGGTCTCGCGGATGACCGGCAGGCAGGTCTGCGCGGACTCGCGGCACAAGATGTCGAAGATCTCGTACTTGTCGGTGAAGTAGTAGTACACCGCCGGCTTGGTCACGCCCAGCGCGCGGCACAGGTCGTTCATCGTCATGCCGGGATAGCCCTTGGTATAGAACAGCTGGGCAGCGGCATCGAGGATCTGGCGGCGGCGCGCTTCCTGCCGCTCGGCGATATGCGAGCGGGCAGGTACGGCGTCCGGAGCGATCTCCGGAGCGGCCTCGGCGGCGGGAGCGGTTTTCTGTGCAGTCGGCATGACGCGATTCTCGCATGGCGCCGTGGCTGGAAGGCCCGGCAGTCCGTTTTGGCGTTGACCCGCTCCCCCTGAAACCTGGATTCACGCGGGCGGCACCTGGCTTGACGCATGACGGCAATGCCAATACGATCATACCCAAGGGTAAACAAATATACCAAAGAGTAAATTTCGCCAGCCCAAGCCGGCTTGGCGGCCCATCAGCAAGGAGACACCGCCAATGGACGAAACGACCTACCTGGCCGACATGCATGCGCGCTGGCAGCGCGCATGGCCCGAGCGCACCCCGCGCACGCCGCAATATCCGCTGGGGCGCCAGCCGCTCACGGACATGCTGCGCCACTGGGGCCGCACCCGGCCAGACCGCCCCGCGGTGATCTTCTACGGCCACGAAACCACCTACGCGGAGCTGGACGCGCAGAGCGAGCGCTGCGCCGCGCTGCTGGCAGCACACGGCGTCGGCGCCGGTGACCGCGTGGCGGTGCTGATGCCGAACTGCCCGCAGTTCCACATCGTGTTCTTCGGCATCCTCAAGCTGGGCGCCGTGTACGTGCCGATCAGCCCGCTCTCGCAGCGCGCCGAGTTGCAGCACGCGCTCACCGACAGCACGCCGCGCGCGCTGATCGCGCTGGACCAGTTGGTGCCGCTGGTGCGCGAAACGCGCGCCGCGCTGGGCGCGCAGGATCCGCTCGCCCTGCTGTTTTCGACCAGCTTTGCCGACGTGATTCCCACCGAGCCCACATTGCCGCTGCCGCCCATGGTGCAGGCCCCGCGCCATGACTGCGAAGCGGACGGCCACGCCATCGACCTGCTGTCCGCGATGGCGGCGTGCACGCACGCAGCCCCTGCCACACCGGCCTCGCTCGATGCCGTGGCCGCGCTCAACTACACTGGCGGCACCACGGGCCTGCCCAAGGGCTGCATCCACACCCAGGGCGATATGGTGGACATGGCGGCCGCGTTCGGCGCGGTCTCGCTCGACATCGCCGACGACAGCGTCATGCTGGGCTTCTTCCCCGAGTTCTGGATCGCGGGCGAAAACCTCTGCCTGATCTTCCCCGCCTTCTTTGGCATCCCACTGGTGCTGCTTGCGCGCTGGGATCCCGAGACCTTCATGGCGGCGGTGCAGCGCTACCAAGTCACCAACGCGTCGATGCTGGTGGACAACGCGGTGGAGGTAATGGAGCACCCGCGCGCGGCGCAGTACGCATTGCGCTCGCTGCGCTACGTGGGCGTATCGTCCTTCGTCAAGAAGCTCAACCTGCCTTATCGCCGCGCGTGGCAGGCGCTGACCGGCTCGGTCATCGCCGAGACCGCCTGGGGCATGACCGAGACGCAAACCTGCAATACCTTTGCCTACGGCATGCAGGACGATGACCTGGACCTGCGCGCCCAGCCCATCTTTGTCGGCCTGCCCGTGCCCGGCACCGAGTTCAAGATCTGCGACTTCGCCAGCGGCGAGCTGCTGCCGCCGGGCGCCGAGGGCGAGCTGTGCGTGCGCACGCCGACCCTGCTCAAAGGCTACTGGAACAAGCCCGACGCCACGCGCGAGTCGCTGCGCGACGGCTGGTTCCACACAGGCGACATCGGCCTGATCGACGAGCACGGCTATCTGCACTACCTGGGCCGGCGCAAGGAGATGCTCAAGGTCAACGGCATGAGCGTGTTCCCGGCCGAGATCGAGGCGCTGCTGGGCCAGCATCCGGCCATTCTCGGCTCGGCGGTGCTGGGCCGCGCGGATGAGGACCGCGGCCAGTTGCCGGTGGCCTTTGTCATGCTCAAGCCCGAAGCCATCGGCACGGTGGACAACGCGGCGCTGGTGCAATGGTGCCGCGCCAACATGGCCGTCTACAAGGTGCCGCTCGTGCATATTGTCGACGCCCTGCCGCTGACCGCCACGGGCAAGGTGCGCAAGCAGGACCTGGCGCCGCTGGCCGAGCAGCTTGGCTGATCCCGCGATGCCCTTCCCTATGAAATCCGCCACACTTACCTTCTTCGCATCATGACGTTCCGCAAGCTACTGATCGCCAATCGCAGTGAAATCGCCATCCGCATCGCCCGCGCCGCCGCCGCAATGGGCCTGGAAAGCGTGGCGCTTTATAGCGAGGACGATCGCGACGCCCTCCACGTGCGCAAGGCCGATGGCGCGGTGGCGCTGCCCGGCACCGGCCCGCGCGCCTACCTCGATATCGCGCAGGTAGTGGAAGCCGCGCGCCGCAGTGGCTGCGACGTGGTCCACCCGGGTTACGGCCTGTTGTCCGAGAACGCGGAGTTTGCCCAGGCCTGCCTGGATGCCGGCCTGGCCTTCGTCGGCCCCGCACCCGACGTGCTGCGCCTGTTCGGCGACAAGGCGCGCGCGCGCGCGCTGGCGCACGAGTGCAACGTGCCGGTGGTGCCGGGCTCCACCGGGCCGACGACGCTGGAAGCGACGCATGCGTTCTTTGCCTCGCTGCAAGCGCCAGGCAAGGCGGCCGGCATGATGATCAAGGCGCTGGCCGGCGGCGGCGGGCGCGGCATGCGCGCGGTGCACGCGGCAGCGGACATCGACGAGGCTTATGCCCGCTGCGTCTCCGAGGCCACGGCTGCGTTCGGCAACGGTGCCGTCTACGTGGAGCGCATCGTGCATGCACCGCGCCATATCGAGATCCAGGTGGTGGCAGATGCGGCCGGCGGCGTGATCGCCCTGGGCGAGCGCGAATGCAGCCTGCAGCGCAGGCACCAGAAGCTGGTTGAAGTGGCACCCAGCCCTTCGCTCGATGCTGGCATGCGTGCGCGCCTGGCCCAGGCCGCGATCACGCTGGCGCGCGCCAGCGCCTATCGCGGCATCGGCACCTTTGAGTTCCTGCTGGGTGCGGATGCTGCGAATGGTGCGGATGGCGAGTTCTGGTTCATGGAGGCCAACCCGCGCCTGCAGGTGGAGCACACCGTCACGGAAATGGTGACCGGCGTGGACCTGGTCCAGCTGCAGCTGGCCATTGCCGCCGGGCAGGATCTCGGCCACCTCGGGCTGGCGCAGGCGCCCGCGCCGCGCGGCATCGCGGTGCAGTTGCGCATCAACGCCGAGCACCTCGACGCGCAGGGCCAGTTGCGCCCCGCCAGCGGCCGCATCGATGCCTACGAGCCGCCCAGCGGCCCCGGCGTGCGCGTCGATAGCGCGGGCCATGCCGGCATGACGGTCAATCCGCGTTTCGACTCGCTGCTGGCCAAGCTGATCGTGCATGAGCCCGGCGGCAACTACGCGCGCGCGCTGGCCCAGGCTTATCGGGCGCTGTGCGAGTTCCGCATCGAAGGCATCGACACCAACCGCAGGCTGCTGCAGGACCTGCTGCTGCGCGACGATGTGCGGCGTAACGCAGTCCACACGCAGTACCTGGACGCGGCGCTACCGGCCCTCGCTGCGCAGTCGCAGGGCAGCGATCCCGGCCATCCGGCGCTGCATGCGGTGGCCGCGGCCAGCGGCCCGCAAGCGCTCGCATCCACGCTGCCGGACGACCTGCCCGAGGATGCCGAGCTGCTCAGCGCACCTATGGATGGCGCGCTGGCAGCGGTGCAGGTGCGCCCCGGCGACCGCGTGCGGCGCGGCCAATCGCTGGCCATCATCGAAGCCATGAAGATGGAGCACCCGCTGGAAGCGCCAGGCGCGGGCGAAGTGCTACGCGTGCTGGCCGCGCCCGGCGACGTGCTGCGCGCGGGCGCACCGGTGATCGTGCTGTCGCTGGATGAAGGCGGCCATCATGGGGCGCATGCCGGCGCCGCCGTGGATCCCGCCCATATCCGCGCGGACCTGCGCGACGCCCTGGCCCGCCACGCGCTCACGCAGGACGCGGCCCGCCCGCAGGCGGTGGACAAGCACCATGCCCGCGGCGGGCGCACCGCGCGCGAGAACATCGCCCAGCTGTGCGATGCCAACTCATTCATCGAGTACGGCGCGCTTGCCATCGCCGCGCAGCGCCAGCGCCGCAGCGTGGAAGACCTGGAGCGCGCGACGCCCGCCGATGGCATCGTCACCGGCATCGGCACCGTCAACGCCGGACGCTTCCCGGCCACGGATGCGCGCTGCATGGTGCTGGCGTACGACTACACGGTGCTGGCCGGCACCCAGGGCTTCTACGGCCACAAGAAGCTGGACCGCATGCTGGCGCTGGCGCGCCAGTGGCGCCTGCCGGTGGTGCTGTTCGCCGAAGGCGGCGGCGGGCGGCCCGGAGACACTGACACCCCGGTGGTGGCAGGGCTGGATTGCACGTCCTTCATCCAGTTCGCGCGGCTGTCCGGCCAGGTGCCGCTGGTGGGCATCGTCTCCGGGCGCTGCTTTGCCGGCAATGCCGCGCTGCTAGGCTGCGCCGACGTGATCATCGCCACGCGCAACGCCACCATCGGCATGGGCGGCCCGGCCATGATCGAAGGCGGTGGGCTCGGCGTGTTCGCTCCGGAGGAAGTCGGCCCGGTGAGCGTGCAAGCACCCAACGGCGTGATCGACGTGCTGGTCGACGACGAGATAGCGGCGGTGGAGACGGCGCGCCGCTACCTGTCCTATTTCCAGGGCGACCTGCCCGACTGGGAGGCCGGCGATGCGCGCGCGCTGCGCCACCTGATCCCTGAGAACCGGCTGCGCAGCTACGACATGCGCAGCGTGCTCGCGGCGCTGGCCGATCACGACTCCGTGCTGGAACTGCGCGCCGCCTTTGGCGCGGGCATCATCACCGCGCTGATCCGCATCGAGGGCCGCGCCTTCGGCTGCATCGCCAACAACCCGCGGCACCTGGGCGGCGCCATCGATGCCGCGGCCGCCGACAAGGCCGCGCGCTTCATGCAGCTATGCGATGCGCACGGCTTACCCATCGTCTCGCTGTGCGACACGCCTGGCTTCATGGTGGGACCGGAGGCGGAGAAGACCGCCACGGTGCGGCACGTCTCGCGCCTGTTCGTCACCGCCGGCGCGCTGCGCGTGCCCTTCTTCACCGTGGTGCTGCGCAAGGGCTATGGCCTCGGCGCGCAAGCCATGGCGGGCGGCAGCTTCAGCGCGCCGTTCTTTACCGCAGCCTGGCCCAGCGGCGAGTTCGGCGCGATGGGCATCGAGGGCTCGATCCGGCTGGGTTTTCGCAAGGAACTGGAAGCGGTGGCCGACCCGGACGAGCGCGAAGCCTTGTTTGCGCGCATGATCGAGGGCGCCTACCAGCGTGGCCGAGCGCTTAATATGGCTAGCCACCTGGAAATCGACGCCGTCATCGACCCGGCCGACACACGCCACTGGCTGCTGCGCGGCCTGGCCTCCGCGCTCCCGGCATCGGCCGCGCGCGATACGCCGGCGGCCGGATCGCGCCGTTTCATCGACACGTGGTGACAAGCAGAAGGAGAGGATCGATGTCCCATGACTTGAGGCACGCGCCACGCGCCGCCGCCAGGATCGCCGCGCTGGCGTGTGGCGTGTTCATGCGCAGCGTCGCCGTTGCCGCGCTCGCGCTGGCCGGCGCGCTGCCGCTACAGGCCCAGGAAAAGGCGCAGGAAAAAAAGCAGGACGCCGCCGCACCCATCAAGGTGGCGTTCATCGACCAGTTGTCCGGGCCGCTGGCCAACGTGGGCCAGATCTTCCAGGCCAACCTGAAGTTCGCGCTCGACGACGCCAACGCCCAAGGCGGCGTGCTCGGGCGCAACTACGCGCTGGTGAGCTACGACAACAAGCTCTCTGCGCAGGAAAGCCTCATCGCGCTGCAAAGCGCGATCGACGCCGGCGTGCAAGTGGTGTTCACCGGCGCATCTGGCTCGCCGGTGGTCACGGCGCTGGTGGAGGCCGTCAACCGGCACAACGAGCGCAACCCCGGGCAGCGCGTGCTGATCATGAACTACGCCTCGCTCGACCCCGACCTGACGGGCGCGCGCTGCAGCTTCTGGCACTTCGCCACCGAGGCGAACACGGCAATGAAAATGCGCGCGCTGGCCAATTTCGCGCGCGAGCAAAAGGGCATGCGCAAGGTCTACCTGCTCAACCAGGATTACACCCAGGGCCGCATCTGGGCAGCACTGGGCCGGCAGATGATCGCGGGAGCGCGGCCCGACGTGCAGTTCGTCGGCGAGGCGCTGCACCCGCTGGCGCGAGTCAAGGACTTCGCGCCGTACATGAGCCGGATCAAGGAAAGCGGCGCCGATACCGTGGTCACGGGCAACTGGGGCCAGGACCTCAGCCTGCTGATCAAGGCCGGCGGCGAGGCCGGCTACGAACTGAACTACCTGAACCATAGCGGCGGCGGCGCGCCCGGCACGGTGCTGGCCGTGTCGCAGGCAAAGAACGCGCACCTGACCTGGGTGGCCGAGTACCTGCCCAACGGCGACGATCCGGTGCTGGCTGCGCTGGCGGCGCGGGTCAGGCAAACCCCGGCGGGCGAGTACTTCGCCCCGCGCGTGCTGATCGCCGTGCAAATGCTCAGCGAGGCGATTCGCCGCGCCAGATCCGACGACCCGACCAGCATCGCGTTTGCGCTCGAGGGCATGCAGTACCGCTCGCCCGTTGGCGACGTGCTGATGCGCAGGAGCGATCACCAGTTGCTGTTGCCGCAGGTGGTCTCGACCATTGCGCCGGTGGACGGCAAGACCGTCAAGGTTGGCGTGGAAGGCACGCAGTACGGCTTCCGCCTCGACAGCACGACGGCAGGGGGAGGCCTGAACCTGCCCTCTGTCTGCCGGATGAAGCGCCCAACGGGCACCTAGTCAGTCCATCAAGGCTTGGCACCCGCCGCGGGCGCGGATGGCATGTCGGGCGCGCCGCTGGCGCGTGCCGCGCCGATCGCGGCCCCTACCGCGGTCCCGCTTTCGCCGGCGGTCAACGCGTCGCCGCCACTGGCCGGCGGCGCCAGCTGGCGCAGGCGGGCGTCGCGTTCGGCGCGCGGCAGATCGCCGATGCGCCGGACCTCGGCATAGAACGCGGTCCAGTCGCCACCGTTTTGCGCCAGGAGCACCGTGAAAGCCGGCACCCATTGCTGGTAGGTCGCCACCGCGGCAAGCTGCGCATTGGTCAGCGGCCGCTCGAACCAGCGATCGTAGCCGCTGTAGCCGCCCCACTCTTCCTTGAGCTTCGCATAGCGCGCACGCAGGCCGGCGAAGATTTCCGTCTTGCCCGCGCGCTTGGCATCGTCTGACAGGGGCGAGTGATAGAGCGCATCGAGGCGATCGCGCGCGTCCAGCAGCATCGCGCGAAATTGCTGGCGGCGCAGGTCGTACTGGCGGTAGCTGGCGCGGGCATCGGGCGACGCCGCGAGCGCCAGCCAGCGCTCCACCCCGGCCGTTTCCACCGCGGTGGCAAAAGACTCGTTGAAGGTGGTGTCATTGCGCACATAGACCACCTGGTGCGCCAGTTCGTGGAAGATCAGCCGTGCCAGCTCGCCTTCGGGCTGGTAGACGAAGGTATTGAGCAGCGGGTCGTCGAAATAGCCCAGCGTGGAATACGCCGGGATGCCGGCGACATACGGCTCCAGGCCCTCCTTGCGCAGGCCCTGCGCATAGCCGTCGGCATCTTCCTGCGCGTAATAGCCGCGGTAACTGATGCAGCCCACCACCAGGAAGCACCACTTGTGCAGTTCCATCGACAGCTCGGGGGTGGCGAACACGCTCCACACCACATACGACCGGTGCAGGTTGGCGTAGCGCCGGTAGCTGCCGTTGTCCGGCAGCTTCAGCTCATGCGAAGCAAAGTCGCGGATGGTGCCGGCGAGGGCCAGGCGCTGAGCCAGCCGCGTGTCCTTGGCTTGCTGGGCCGCGGCAATGGCGTCGGGCAATGGCCGGGAATCCGCCATCACCCCAAGGTGGCCGCCGATCGACTGCGCGTAGTAGCCGACCGTGTCGCAGCCGGACAGCAGCGCGGCAAGCCCCAGTGCAGCCAGGGCTTGAAGCGTGCGTGCCGGGCGCAGGTTCATGGTGGCTAGGCGGTGGCGGTGGCGGTGGCGGTGGCGGTGGCGGTGGCGGTGGCGGTGGCGGCGGCCGTGGCCGTGGCCGTGGCCGTGGCCGGTGCAGCTTCCACTTGCACCAGGCAATCGTAGAACACCGGCGCACGGCCCAGGTCGGTCAGCCGCTGGCTGGTGAGCTCGTTGGCGTTCTTGCCATCCGGCGCCAGCTTCTTCCACCAGATCGACAGCCCCACCACCAGCCCGCGCCGGGCCCGGTCGGTCACGCGCGCCCGCGCCAGCATGCTGCCGCGGTCGTTGAAGGCGCGCACCATGCTGCCACTGGCGATACCGCGCGGGGCGGCGTCATCAGGATGGATGTCCAGGTGCGGCTCGCCTTCGGTGGCGCGCAGGCTGTCGACGTTGACGAACGAGCTGTTGAGGAAATTGCGCGCCGGCGGCGAGATCATCGCCAGCGGATAGCGCGCAGCCAGTTCCGGCGCGGTCGCGGGGGTCTCGTACGGGGGCACGTAGTCGGGCAAGGGATCGAGGCCGTCGCGGCGCATAATCTCCGAGTAGAACTCGCACTTGCCGGACGCCGTGGCAAAGCCGCCTTCGGCGAGCGGCGCCGCCGGCAGGTTGAGCTTTTGCCAGCCCTGTGCCTTGAGGGACTCCCAACTGATGCCTGCCGCGCGCGGGTCCGTGGCCACGATGGCCTGGGCGGCGATATCCTCGTCGCTATCGGCAAAGCACGGCTCGGCAAAGCCCATGCGCTGGGCCAGGCGGCGGAAGATCTCGGTGTTGGGCACGGCCTCGCCCAGCGGCGCGATGGCCTGGTTGTTGGCCAGGAAGTACGTATGGCCGTAGGCCTTGTGCACATCCACGTGCTCGAGCTGGGTGGTGGCCGGCAGCAGGATGTCGGCGTAGTCAGCCGTATCGGTGCGGAACTGCTCCAGCACCACGGTGAACAGGTCCTCACGGGCGAAGCCTTCGGCCACCTTGGTCGACTGCGGCGCTACCGCCACCGGGTTGCTGTTGTAGACCACCAGCGCCTCGATCTTCGGGTTGCCCGCGCCGTCACCGGCATCCAGCAGCGCGTCACCGATGGTGCTCATGTTGACCGTGCGCGGCAGCGCCGGCAGGCCCGGCAGCAGGTCCGGGCGCTGTAGCGCCAGGTTGTCCACCGGGAAGAAGCCCGATGTGGACAGCTGCAGGCCCCCGGCCGCGTGGCGCCAGGCCCCCACCAGCGACGGCAGGCAGGCCACAGCGCGCACCGCCTGGCCGCCGCCGTGCGAACGCTGCATGCCATAGTTCAGGCGGATCGCCACCGGCTGGCGCTCGCGCACCGCGAGTTGCCCGTAGAGGCCGGCCAGCCATTCGATGTCATCCACGCTGACGCCACAAATCTCGGCCGCGCGCTGCGGGGTGTAGGCCTGGGCGCGCTCGCGCAGCGCCTCGAAGCCCACCGTGTGGCTCGCGATGTACTCAAAGTCGAGCAGGCCGTCGCGCATCAGCACGTGCATCATCGCCAGCGCCAGCGCGCCGTCGGTGCCGGGCATCAAGGCGATGTGGCGATGGCATTTCTCGGCAGTCAGCGAGCGGTACGGGTCGATCGCCACCAGGGTGGCGCCACGCCGCTTGGCTTGCTGCACCCGCGTCCAGAAATGCAGGTTGGAGGCGATGGGGTTGCCGCCCCAGATGATGATGAGCTTGGCATCGGGCACATGCTCGATATCCATGCCGATGCTGGCGCCATAGGTGTAGCGCAGCGCGGTGGCACCGGCGCTGGCGCAGATCGTGCGGTCAAGCAGCGAGGCGCCCAGCTTGTGAAAGAAGCGCGCCGCCATGCTCTCGCCCTGCACTAGCCCCATGGTGCCGGCATAGCTGTACGGCAGGATGGCCTGCGGGTCGCGCGCGGCGATGGCAGACAAGCGCGTGGCCACGGTGTCCAGCGCCTCGTCCCAGGAAATCGGCTCGAACTTGCCTTCGCCCTTGCGGCCGACCCGCTTCATCGGCGTCAGCAGGCGGTCGGGGTGGTAAGTGCGGTCCGTGTAGCGCGACACCTTGGTGCACAGCACGCCCTGGGTGCCGGGATGGTCGGGATCTCCCGCCACCTTGGTCGCGCGGCCGTCTTCAACGGTGACGAGCAAGGCACAGGTATCAGGACAATCGTGCGGGCAAGCGGCACGGACGATGCGGGAAGCCATGGATTCTCCTGGCAAGCAATTGGGGACGGGCGGCGCGACTGCCATGGGGCAGCAGCATTGGGGCGGCTGAGCGGCCACACGCGGCGGGGCCTGGTCACCGTGCAGAAAGGCCGTTGCCGGACTAGCCTGGTGGCGTCGCGTGTTGTATGCCGGCGTCGCCCCGACGGGCACCGCCGGGGGAAATTGTTAGGCTCCGATTGTATTCGATTATGATAGCCCGACGCTGCGCCAGGGGATGGCGCCAGGGCAGCGCCGGCACAGACCGGCAAGGCATTCACGGGTAAAGAACACACCGTTTTTCACGGGGAAACCATGCAAGTGCATTCTGGGGTCAGGGCCTGGCGCATTGCCGGCCTGCTGGTGGCATGCGCCATCGGCTCATTCGTTGCCAATGCCAGCGCCGAGAACGGCGTCAGCGCGGACACCATCCTGCTGGGCCAGTCGGCTGCGCTCACCGGGCCTACCGCCATGCTAGGCAAGCAGCTCAATTCTGGCGCGCAGCTCTACTTCGACTACATCAACCAGCACGGCGGCATCTACGGCCGCAAGATCGAGCTCAAGGTGCTGGACGACTTCAACGAGCCGGAATCCGCCGCCAAGAATACCCGCGCGCTGATCGACGAGGACCACGCCTTCGCGCTGTTCGGCTACGTCGGCACGGAGACCGGCGAGGCCTCGCTGCCGCTGGCCACCCAGGCCAGGGTGCCGTTCTTCGCGCCCTACAGCGGCGCCCAGTCGCTGCGCGAGCCGTTCAACCGCTATGCCTTCCACGTGCGCGCCGGCTTCAACGAGGAAGCCGCGGCCATCCTGCGCCAGGTCCGCGTCACCGGCCTCAAGCGGGTCGCCGTGGTCTACAACGAGGACGCCTACGGCAAGGCCGGCCTGGAAGCGCTCGAGCGCGCCCTCAAGGCCGCGCCCGACAGCGGCGTGCAGATCGTCGCCCGCGAGGGCGTGGTGCGCAATACGGTGGAGATCGGCGACGCCATGCAGGGCTCCATGAAGTCCAAGCCCGACGCGGTGGTGATGATCAACGCGTACCGGACCACTGGTGCCTTCGTGAAGGAAGCGCTGCGCCGCGGCTTCAATGGCCAGTTCTATAACGTCTCGTTCGTCGGCACCCAGGCACTCGCCAAGGAAGTCGGCGCCAAGGGCAGCGGCGTGATCATCTCGCAAGTCATGCCCCACCCAGGCAATGCCACGCTGCCGGTGGTGCGCGAATACCTGCGCCTGCTGCAGGCGGCCGGCAAGCCCAACGAGTTCGACTACGCCAGCATCGAAGGATTCATCGCCGCCAAGGCCTTTGTCGAAGGCACGCGCCGCGCCGGCAAGGACCTCACCCGCGAAAAGCTGATCACCGCGCTGGAAAGCATGAGAAACGTCGACCTCGGCGGCTACATCATCAACTTCAGCCCGGACAGCCACGTCGGCTCGAAATTTGTCGAGATGACCATCATCAACTCGCGGGGGCAGGTCATCCGCTGATGGGCACATGGCCCGTCTCGCGCACGCGTGAGACGGGCCATGTGCTGACAGCACCTACGCCATGTCGTTCAGGTGGCAAGCCGAAAACCGCATCGGCGCGATTTCCTTCAACAACGGCTGCTCCTCCCGGCAACGCGGCATCGCGTGCGGGCAGCGCGGATGGAAATGGCAACCCGGCGGCGGATTCAGCGGCGAAGGGATCTCGCCCTTGATCGCGACGAAGGTCTTCTTGCCCACTTCCAGCTTCGGGGCCTCGGCCAGCAGCGCCTGCGTGTAGGGATGGTTGGGGCTGGCGAAGACATCTTCCGCCGGCGCCGACTCCACCACCCGCCCCAGGTACATGATCACCACCCGGTCGCTGATGTGCTTGACCACGCCCAGGTCATGGCTGATGAACAGGTAGGTCAGGTTCAAGTCCTGCCGCAAGCGCATGAAGAGATTCAGCACCTGCGCCTGGATCGAGACATCCAGCGCCGCCACCGACTCATCGCACACCAGGAATTCCGGCTTGACCGCCAGCGCACGCGCTATGCCGATGCGCGCGCGTTGCCCGCCCGAGAACTGGTGCGGAAAGCGCCGCAGCACGGTGGGGTCCATGCCCACGCGCACCAGCATGTCTTCCACGTAGCGCTTCTGCTCGCTGGCCGGCACCATGCCGTGCACGACCGGCGCCTCGCCAACGATATCCATCACGCGCAGGCGCGGATTCAGCGATGCATACGGATCCTGGAAGATCATCTGGATCGCCAGCTGCTTCTCGCGCTTCTTTTCCGGCGGCAGGCGGTCCAGGTCAACGCCCCGCCACAAGCGTGAGCCTTCGGTCAGCGAATGCAGGCCCACCGCCATGCGGCCCAGCGTGGACTTGCCACAGCCGGACTCGCCGACGAGGCCCACCACCTCGCCCGCGCGAATGGACAGGTCGACCCGGTCGACCGCATGCACTACCTCCTCCTTCGCCCCAGCGCCGAAGAGATTGGCGATCTTGGCTGCGGCGTCGAGCGATTTGACGAAGCGCTTGGACACGCCTCGCAACTCGAGGATGGGCGCGTTGGGCGTGGGTTCCGCGCTGGAATCAGTTGTCATGGCGGCGAGGGCGGGATCAACAACGGCGGCGCTCATGCGGCCTCCTGCTGGGAGAGAACCGGATGAAAGCAGCGCAGGCGGCGCCCGTCTGCCGCGGTGTCGAGCGGCGGCGCGGTCTTGCACACATCGGTAGCGTAAGCGCAGCGCTCGCGGAAAGCACAACCGGCCGGCAGGTTCAGCAACGATGGCGTCATGCCGGGAATCTGCCGCAGCGGCGCGCCACGCGGGTTGCGCGACGGCGCGGAGCTGATCAGGCCGTGCGTGTAGGGATGCTCGGGCCGCTCCAGCACCTGGCGCACATCGCCGGCTTCGACGATCTTGCCCGCGTACATCACACACACGGTATCGGCCAGGCCGGCCACCACGGACAGGTCGTGGGTAATCCAGATCAGCGCGGTGCCGGACTCGCGGCACAGCTTCTGCATCTCGTACAGGATCTGGCCCTGGATGGTTACGTCCAGCGCGGTGGTGGGCTCGTCGGCGATGATCAGGTCGGGCTTGTTCAGCAGCGCGATGGCAATCGCCACGCGCTGGCGCATGCCGCCCGAGAACTGATGGGGATAGGCGCGCAGGCGCTCGTCCGGCGAAGGAATGCCGACGCGTGCCAGCGCGTTGCGGGAGCGCTCGCGCGCCACCGCCTTGTCGACCTTCTCATGCGCCAGCACGGCTTCGATCATTTGCGTGTCGATGCGCAGGACCGGGTTCAACGTCATCATCGGATCCTGGAAGATCATCGCGATGCGGTTGCCGCGCACATCGCGCATCTGGGCCGGCGTGAGGTTGCGCAGGTCGCGCGTGACGCCGTCGCGGCTGGTCAGCTCGATGCGGCCATCCACCACTTTGCCGGGCGGATCGATCAGGCCCATGATCGAGTAGCCGGTCATCGACTTGCCCGATCCGGACTCGCCCACCAGGCCCATGATCTCGCCTCGATCAACCGAGAACGAGACATCGTCGACGGCGCGCGCGACACCGCCGCGCGTGAAAAACTGGGTCTTGAGGCCTTCCACCACAAGGGTCGGTTTGCTCATATTCGCTCCTGTCGTGCTGCGTTACTGCGTTTGCAGGCGCGGATTGAGTACATCGCGAAGCTGGTCGGCGACCAGGTTCATGGCCACGATGGTGACCACCAGCGCAATGCCCGGGAAGAAGCTGATCCAGTACTTGCCGGACAACATGTATTGCTGTCCGTTGGCGATCAGCGAACCCAGCGACGGCTCGGTAATGGGCACGCCCAGGCCAAGGAAGGACAGCGTGGCCTCCAGCGTGATGGCGGACGCCACCTGCAGTGCCGCGATCACGATCAGGGGCGGCAGGCAGTTGGGCAGCAGGTGGCGGAACATGATCCGCCCCGGCGGCAGGCCCAGGCAGGTGGCGGCCTCGATATATTCCTTGCGCCGCTCCACAAGCGCCGCGCTGCGGGTGGTGCGGGCGTAGTAAGCCCACTGCACCGCCACCAGCGCGATCACGATATTGCCGATGCCGGGCCGCAGGAACGCCAGCAGGATCAACGCCAGCAGGATGGGCGGAAACGACAGCTGCAGGTCGGCCACGCGCATGATGATGGCCTCGACGCGGCCGCCGAGGAAACCGGCGATCAGGCCGAGCGTGGCACCCAGCAGCAGCGCGATCACGGTGCTGACCACGCCCACGCCGATGCTGATGCGCAGGCCGTACATCACGGCCGAGAGAATGTCGCGGCCCTGCTCGTCCGAGCCAAGCAGGAAGGTCATGCCACTGCCGGACTGCTCGCCCGGGGCCATGCGCGCATCGAGCACGTCGAGCGTAGCGAGGTCATACGGGTTCTGCGGCGACAGCCAGGGCGCCAACAGCGCGATCAGCAAGATGATGATCAGCAAGGTCAGGCCGGTCACGGCGATCTTGCTCGAGAAAAACTGGCTGGCGAAGCGCCGCAGCGGGGTCTGCTCGGCTAGCGGCGGGGCCACGGTGGTTTCGGTTGCGGTTGTCATGAGCTCAGCCCTTGTTGTCGGCGATACGCACGCGCGGATCGAGCACGCTGTAGATGATGTCCACCAGCAGGTTGATCAGGATGAACAACGTCACGATCACCATCAGGTAGGCCACGATGACCGGCCGGTCGAGCAACTGGATGGAATCGATGATCAGCTTGCCCATGCCGGGCCAGGCGAAGATCGATTCGGTCACGATGGCAAAGGCGATGATCGAGCCGAACTGCAGGGCAATCACCGTGACGATGGGGATCATGATGTTCTTGAGCACGTGCACGCCCACGATGCGCGTATTCGACAGGCCCTTGGCCCGCGCGAACTTTACGTAATCCATCAGCATCGCTTCCTGCGTGCCGGCCCGCGTGAGACGGATCACCATGGCGATATTGAGCAGCGACAGCGTCACCGCCGGCAGCAGCAAGTGGCGCAGGCCGTCCACCGTCAGGAAGCTGACGGGGATGCCTAGCAGCGAGGTGGTTTCACCGCGCCCGTTGGACGGCAGCCAGCCCAGTTGCACCGCGAACACCATGATCAGCATCAGCCCGACCCAGAAGGTGGGCAGCGAGAAGCCGAGGATGGAAACACCCATGATGGTCTTGCCAGCCACGCCGCCAGGACGCAGGCCCGCCCACAGCCCGAGCGGGATGCCGAGCAGCACGGCCAGCAGGATGGCGCACACGGCCAGTTCCATGGTGGCCGGCATGCGCTCGAAGATCAGCTTGAGCGCGGGCGTGCCGTGCGCGAACGAGGTGCCAAGGTCCCCGTGCAGCGCGTTGCGCAGGAAGATCCAGTATTGTTCCCAGAGGGGCTTGTCGAGTCCGAGCGCCGCGATGGTGCGCTTGATGTCTTCCTGGTCGGCCTGAGGATTGATCAGGATATCGACCGGGTTGCCGATGGCAAAGACGCCCAGGAAAACCAATAGCGACATGACGAAGAGCACGACTACGCTCTGCATCAGGCGCCGAATAATGAAAACCAGCATGTTCGGAAGCTTTCCTTCGCCGATGACAGGCCACGGCGCCTGTGGGCGCCGCCTGGCTGCACCGGCAGTCGGCTCGTGGCTAGGCCCGGCTACCGTCCGGGGATGATTCGCCGGGAAGCGGCCACCCAGACCGCGGACGCTTCCCGCTTTTACCTGCAGATGATCTTGTGTCCGGGGAGCGCGACATTGTGGTCGTGCTCCCCGGCCTCACCGCTACCGCCCAAGGCTTCGCTTCACTGCGGCTTGAAATTGTGTGCGTACGTGCGTTCGTCGGTACGCGGCACGTATGTGATGCCCTTCTGGGTGGCCCAGGTGGTCACCTGCTGGTGGATCGGGATGATACCGCCATCGTTGATGGCGATCGCGGTAGCTTCCTGCAGCAGCTTGGAACGCTCGCCGTCATCCACGGTGGCCAGCGCCTTTTCCAGCACCACGTCCATCTTGGGATTGCAGTACTCGCCCCAGTTGGTCGTGCCAAAGCCCTTCTTCGGATCCTCGCACGCCAGCAGCGCGCGCAGCGGCGAGCTCACTTCGCCGGTTTGCGCACCCCAGCCCAGCAAGCCGAACGAGAATTCGTGCTTGATACCCTTGGAAGAATAGGTTGCCATCGGCATCCCCTCTACCTTGGTCGCAATGCCGATGCGGGTCAGGTTCTGCGCAATGGTCTGAGCGATCTTCTCGTCGTTGACGTAGCGGTTGTTCGGCGTGTGCAGGGTGATGCCGAAACCGTTCGGATAGCCCGCCTCGGCCAGCAGCTTCTTGGCGCCTTCCGGGTCGTACTTGACCGTCTTCAGGTTCGGGTTGTAGCCGAACAGGGTGGGCGGCACCAGGTTGTTGGTCGGCTCGGCGAGGCCTTCCATCAGGCGGTCCTTGATGCCCTGGCGGTTGATGGCCATGCTGATGGCATTGCGCACACGCGCATCCTTCAGCGGGTTCTTGTCCATCGGCGCGCCTTCCTTGGTGGTGACAAAAGGCGACTTGTCTTTCTTGTCATCGGTGTACAGGTAGATCACGCGATGCGAGATCTTGGAGAAGAAGGACAGCTTCGGATCCTTGCGCACCTGCGGCAGGTCCGGCGTCGGCACGTTCTCGATCGCCTGCACGTCGCCGGACAACAGCGCTGCCATGCGGGTGGCGGGGTTCGGGATGAAGCGCAGCGTCACCTTGTCCCAGGCGGGCTTGGGGCCCCAATAGTCGGGGTTCTTCACCAGCTCGACCCGGTCGTCGCGCGCGTAGCTGACGAACTTGAAGGGGCCGGTGCCGATCATGCCCTTGCCTTGCGCGAAGTCGTCCGAGGTCAGGCCCTGCGTGGCCTTCTTCTGCACGATGAAGATCGACGTCAGGTCGTTCAGCATCAGCGGGTACGGCGTGTTGGTGGTGAGCTGGATGGTGTACTTGTCGATCACCTTCTTGTTGATGATCGCCTTGGTGTAGACGTCGAACTTGCCCGGGCTGTTCTGGATGGTGGACGGACGCTCGAGCGACCAGACGATATCGTCGGTGGTGAGCTCCGAGCCGTCGTGGAACTTCACGCCCTTACGGATCTTGAATTCCCAGGTCAGGTTGTTCACCAGCTTCCAGGACTCGGCCAGGCCGGGAATGATCTTGCTGTCCGCATCCATCTTCACCAGGCACTCGAACATGTGCTCGGAGACGTTGATGTTGGAGAACAGGTTGTAGAAGTGCGGATCCATCGAGGTCGGGGGCGAACTCATGGCCAGCTTGAAATCGACCGCGTGGGCCTGGCTGGCAAAACCGAAGCTCATGGCCGCGGTTACCACCATGGCACCGAATGCCTTCTTGCATGTGCGAAGGGACATCGCGCAATTCTCCAGGGAAGAAATGTAGCAAATGACTACTAAGGGCAGCGCAGGCAAATCAGGCCATGCGCCGCATTTTGGTGCGGCCACGGACGCAACAGGCGGCAACGTTGCCAGGCAAGCACATCAAGCATGAACTGTTCCAGCACTGCACCATGCGGGGCAATGCGGGGAAACCCCCGCGCTGGTTGGCGGTGATGCGCTGCGGGAGCGCCGGTGAAAGTGGCGGAAGTGTCGTGCCGGGCGCCTGTTTTGGCGCTTTGGACTAAGGCGTCGTATGATCGGGGTATCCATCGCCCTCAACTGGCATCATGACACTCATCCCCGAAATTCTTCAGGCGCAGCCTGAAATCCGCGGCATCCGACGCGACATCCATGCCCATCCGGAGCTTTGCTTCAAGGAGGAACGGACTTCCGACGTGGTGGCGCAGAACCTCGCTGCCTGGGGCATCGAGGTCCATCGCGGCCTTGGCACCACGGGCCTGGTCGGCGTGATTCGCAACGGCAGCAGCAAGCGCAGCATCGGCCTTCGCGCCGACATGGATGCCCTGCCGCTGCAGGAGGCCAACACCTTCGGCCACCGCTCACAGCACGACGGCCGCATGCATGCCTGCGGCCATGACGGCCACACCGCAATGCTGCTAGGTGCGGCACGCTATCTGGCCGAGCACCGGAATTTCGATGGCACCATCAACCTGATCTTCCAGCCGGCCGAAGAAGGCGGAGGCGGCGCGCGCGAGATGATCAAGGATGGCCTGTTCGAGCGCTTCCCGTGCGATGCCGTGTTCGGCATGCACAACTGGCCCGGCATGCCGGCCGGCAGCTTTGGCACCACCGCCGGCCCGCTGATGGCGTCGAGCAATGAATTCCGCATCGTCGTGCGCGGCAAGGGCGCGCATGCTGCGTTGCCGCACAACGGCAACGACCCGGTCTTCACCGGTGCGCAGATCGTGTCCGCGCTGCAGGGCATCATTACCCGCAACAAGCGCCCGATCGATGCCGCCGTGATCTCGGTCACGCAGTTCCACGGCGGCGATGCCACCAACATCGTGCCGGACCAGGTCTGGCTCGGCGGCACGGTGCGCACCTTCACGCTGCCGGTGTTGGACCTGATCGAGCGCCGCATGGAGGAAGTCTCCAAGGCGGTTGCGAGCGCCTTCGATTGCACCGTGGATTTCGAATTTCACCGCAACTATCCGCCCACCGTCAACAGCGCAGCGGAAACCGCGTTCGCCGTCGAAGTGGCGAGCGAGCTGGTAGGCGCGGGCAATGTCGACGGCAAGATCGAGCCGACCATGGGCGCCGAGGACTTCTCCTTCATGCTGCTGGAAAAGCCCGGGTGCTACCTGTTCATCGGCAATGGCGAAGGCGTACACCGCGAAGCCGGCCACGGCCTTGGTCCCTGCATGCTGCACAACCCCAGCTACGACTTCAACGACGAGATCCTGCCGGTCGGCTCGACCTTCTTCGTGAAGCTGGCGGAGAAGTGGCTCGCGCCGGCTTGAGCGCGCATCAGTCCAGCGCGATGTCGCCGTACCAGCTTTCGGCGCGGCTCCTGGTGTTGTCGGTATCGGTCATGAGGCCGATCGCCACCACCTTGCCCGGATCGGCCCCGAAGGCCTTGCGATAGTCGGCGCGCAGGTCGCGCCGGTGGCAACGCCATTCGCCGGTATGCCGGGGACCGGAGTCGACCACGATCATCCGCACACGCTCAGTGTGCGGATTCGACACCACGGATCCTTCAGGCTTGCGCCCGCCCCAGATGTACATCAACGTCGCATAAGGCATCTCTCGCCCCGTTGTCAGCCGCGCCATTTCGTACATCAGTTGATCCTTTAACGAGAGGCTGCCTTTGTCGCCATCGAAGGCGACGAAGATGCGCAGCGGCGAGTCCTCGCGCGGGGCCAGTGAGTTGTCAGCGCTACGGATGACGTCGCGCGTTTTCCATGTCCAGTTCAGCATGCCCGGGTCGCGCCCGACCAGTGGTACGTACAGGCCGGATGCAGAACTGTCGGCTTCGGCATGCAACACCATGCGTTGGTCGACTTCTGTCAGGGTATAGCGCGTGGGAATTTTGTTGCGATTGACGGTCCAGGGCTGCCAGCCTGCCGGCTTGCTAAGCCCGCTTGGTGTCGCGGAGAATAAGGGCAGGCGCTTCAGCGTAGGGTGCTCTTCCGGCTCGCTGGACTCGGCATGATCGGCTTCGGCTGGGTCCTGGCTCGTTGCGATCAGGCCCGCTGTCGCGCTCTCGGCGGAAACCGGCGTCTGCGCCGGTTCGGCTAGCCTGAGCTGCTCAATGTGCGCAGCAAAACTGCCACAGTCGTTCGACGAGAGCGCAGCCATGGCGCCGGGCCCCGACAGCGGGATTGGTCCCCGCGGCGGGGACACCGTTCCGAGTGTGCCGCAACCCGTCAAAGCAAGCACACCTACCACGCTGGTCAGTACCAACAGGCAAAATCTGGCCGCCATTCGCCCCCCAAACCTGGATGCCACCGCCTGGTCACGCCTGTTGGCGCGCATCGGCCCGGACTTATTTCAATCTTTCGAACTGCATCAATGCATCGAACCGCGTCACGCCGGACCAAGCCGGAGCTTGAGGCAAACGGTAACAGAAGGATATGGGCGAAGGAAGGCTCGGGTACCCTGACGCGGGGATTCCCGGTGTGGCGACAGCGCTGTTTCCGTCGCTACTTCGATTGCACTTTCGATCGCGCAAAAGCAAAACCCCCCAGTACTTTCGTACTGGGGGGTTTCAAGGGAGAGCCTGGCGATTACCTACTTTCACACGGGTATCCGCACTATCATCGGCGTGGAGTCGTTTCA